>NZ_JABULX010000011.1 GCF_013328345.1 Marinifaba aquimaris | reverse complement strand
GTTCAATGACAGATGGTTATGACTGCTATCAAAATGCACTGGCTGAGAGAGTAAACGGTATTCTTAAAAACGAATACTTGTTAATGAAACCAAATAACCTAAATGAGGCAAGGGAAATGGTAAAACAATCAGTCGATTTATATAATCAACAAAGGCCACATTCGGCCTTAAAATACAAAACGCCCGATGAAATTCATCAGGCGTTTTAATCAAAAAAGTGTCAACCCATACTAGGATGGGTCATCTTTATTTACTGTTGGCTTTAGTTTTTTCCACATGTTTACTAATGTTCAAAAACGTATCTACCCAGTAGGTCTCTTTATTTTCGACTAAATAAGCTAGTAATTCTTCGTGGGCTTTATTGGAAACCGCCAAATGATCGCCACCAATACCATGGAAAGTAATGCTGGCTAAGCCATTTACTTTAGCTGCCGCTTCTACATATTGAATTAAACGTTTACCTGATACTTCCACTGGCGCCCAAATGGGTACATCATTTATATTGATTTGATTGTAAGGGATCGGATAAACAGAATAGCTCGCTTTCATGCCAGCAAATTGACCTTTTAGCTGCTCAACATAGTTTTCATCACCAGCCATTGGGTCGACACAAGGTGCAGTAAAGGTACGCTCTGTTTTACCATCGAGAATATTTAACATCACACTGGCCGTTTCAACTTCACGCACTAATTCTTTAGCAGTTCGTTTACTTAAATCATCTTCTGGTCTTACCCAATCATGCTCTTCACCATTACAGCCATGATAAACCGTGTGATTTGCCAATTCATGACCATCTTTAGCGGCTTGCTGCCACTGTTCGACATGCTTTCTAAACCCAGGGGCTGATAGCGTCACATAAAATGAGCCTTTTAATCCATATTTATTGAGCGCGGGGATCGCATTTTCAACTTGCGATGACAGAGCATCATCGTAACTTAGACTAACAGCGGCTTTAGCATTGTTTGGCCATTTTGATTCTTCTGCAACAAGGTCGGTACAAGGAAGAATGAAGAATAATGAAGCTAAACTTTTAATTGTTTTTTTCATGCTCGAGTCCTTTTTATCGTTTTTATTCTCGACTTTACTATAGGTACTTGTGCGACAATTGCACATCTAGATACGTTTAGTCGCTGAGTATGTAAGTTAAAACGCAAAATAATGTTAAAAAATAGTTACTTACAGATTTATGAGTGAAAAACTGATTTCATTGCGACCTTTATTTATGTATTGAGCGTTTGCGCCCAAGTATGATAACTACCCTCGCCCATTTCCTGTAAATGTTCAATGATGAATTCAATAAACACTCTGACTTTTGCGGGTAAAAATTCACGCTTTGGGTAAATGGCAAATACGCCATTTTCTGGTTCCGGCGGCCTAAAAGAAGGAAAAACAGACACTAACTTGCCTTGTTCTAACGCTTCTTTAGCTAAAAAATGAGGCATTTGCGCAAAACCAAAACCATCAATACACAGTGGTGCCATCGATCCACCGTCATCAGTTATATGCTGCCTAGATAACTCACAATAACCATACTCACCTTCGCTATTAGGTAAAAAGATAGGTTGAAGTTGTTGAGTTTGTTTAATGCGAAAACCTATCCAAGTGTGTTGTTCAAAGTCTTTGTCATACTTTGGTAATCCGTTTTGAGCTAAGTAATCAGGTGAAGCACAAATAAGAAAATCCATCGGGCTCAATCGCCTTGCGACTAATCGATTGTCTTTTACAAAACCCGTTCTGATCGCGATATCGATATTTTTTTCGATAATATCTGCATGCATATCACTTATTTCTAGATCGAGTTGAATATCGGGATAACGCAAACAAAAAGCCTTCAATAATGGCCTTAAATACAAATGACCATAGCAAACTGCAGTACTTATACGCAGTAAACCAGAGGGCGTATCGTTGTTATGCTTAAGACTCGCCTCACAGCGCAAAATGGCATCTAAACTATTTTTTGCTGTTTGGGCGTATTCTTGCCCGGCTAGCGTGATACTTAACTTACGGGTTGAGCGTTGAAATAATGTCAGCCCTAACTCAGTTTCCAGCCGGCTGATGGCCTTACTAACAGTAGAAGGGTCAGTACCGCATTCTCTTGCAGCCCCTGCAAAACTTCCCTGCTCACATGTGGCAAGAAATAATTCTAAAGTACGAAATTTATCCATATTTAAAGTATACCAAGCTTATTCATGAATAATATTCATGTCTAAAAGGCGATTACACATATTTTTCTATACAAAGGAGTCTTTAAGCTTATCTGCACTATTTTGTTTTAGGAGAAAAATGTAATGCAGAGCACACAAACTGAAAAAAAAGACACGCACTCATTTTTGATATGCCAGTTTGGCATTTATCACGATGGCAGGGTTGTCTTATGTCAATTTTTTACCAGCACTAGTCAGTGCGTTAGCAACTGGCATTGGCTCTAGTCCAGCGCAAGCAGGTGAAATTGTTGCAATGAATGGCTATGGCGGCTTAATCGGCAGTGTATTGGCGGTATTTATCGTCAGCAGAGTTAGTTGGAAGCCCATAGTGATGCTTTGTTTAGCATCACTTGTTGCTTTTGATTTTTTCACCCAATGGTTTATTGATTACCAAAGCCTCATCATTTGGCGATTATTCGCTGGTGTTTTTGGCGGGGTAAGTTTAGGCATTGCCTTTTCAGTACTAGGCCGGCTTGCTAACCCTGATAGAGCATTTGGCTGTTTGTTGTTTATCCAATTTACGGTCGGTTCATTAGTCATTTACTACACACCTATATTAGAGCTAGTCCAAGGTGCATACAGTATTTTCTTCATTATGGCAGGTATTGGTCTTTTAAGCCTGTTGTTAATGTTATTGCTGCCAAGCATTCGTTTTTCAAACGATAAGAAAGCTGCTGATAAACAACAGCAATCCACTGTTATCAAAGCCAGTTTATTGATGCTCGCCATCATCTTATTCCAAACAGCGGCAAGTGCTATTTGGGCTTATGTTAGTCTAATTGGCGCGGCAGCTGATATCCCAATAGCTGATGTCAGTCTTTATGTGGCTACAACGGGCATGTTAGGTTTACTCGGTGCGATTATCCCTATGTTTAAAAGCCAAGCTGCGAGTCGTACTTTCTGGTTAACCACAGGTTCATGTTTTTCAATCATCGCTGCGATCATCATGGTATATGCACCTTTGAGTGCAGGCGTCTTTATCTTGGCCATGTCATTACCTTTTTTATCTGGCCAACAATAAACAGTTATTTGTTTGCAGTTGCAGGCGAAATGGACGCATCTGGTCGCCTTGCCACTTTATCTGCGGTTGTCTCTTCAATTGGACTTGCCTCAGGCCCTATGTTGGCATCGACCCTAGTCACTGAAAATAACTATTATTCAATGTTATTTACTTGCGCACTTCTGTTTGCACTTAGCCTGATACTGATGATAGGCCCGGTTCGTAAAAGTGCTGTCAGTGCGAGTATGCGACAACTAAAAACCGCCTAATGGTTGTAAATTCATAACAAGATGTGAGAAATAAAAATGCTCAAATTTATCCTTAATAAGTTAATTAATAGCATGCAACATCGATATGACTACGATGCTCAGTACATGCAAGATATGTTGTCCGCTGATACCCGTGCTTTTATCAAATACCTAGCGTTTCAAATGATGGCTTCACATAAAGCAAACTTATCAGCCGAGCAGCTATTTGCTGCAAAAATTAGGACAATAATCAGAGATGATTGCGGCCCATGCACTCAGTTGATGGTACAAATGGCGCAAGAGGCAGGCGTTAAAGATAGTATGTTAGCTGCTGATATCGCACTCGATATGAACAATTTGCCTGAAGATATCGCCTTGATAGTCAATTTTACTGAGGCCTGTTTAAATCGAGAGCCCCTTGCCGATGATTTAAGAGAGCAAATTATTAAACAATTTGGCCAACAAGGTTTAGTGGCACTGTCTTTAGCCATTAGCAGTACCAGAGTGTATCCAACACTCAAGTATGTGCTAGGTCACGGTAAAACCTGTTCACGCGTTATGATAAGTGATAAAACGGTCAAACCCATTCGACCTGCCACTCAGCCTATTTAGGTATATACCTAACTGCGGCTAACGTCATTGATATCAATATTAAAAAAGTGCCATTTGCTTAATGGCGCTTTTCTGGATTAATGGTTTTTAGGACTATAATTCATCAAGTAATACACTTGCCAAAGTTTAGTCAGGCATACTGGTATAAAAAGATCGGATGGCAGTTTGAAAGTTGGCGCAATCCTAAACAAGCCAACTGTATTAATTAACCAAACTCAAATGAAAGCAAAATGAAAGATCAGCCCTCTGGGTTACAAAACTACTAAACATATACAAATCAATTAAAAACTAGCAAATTTCTACCATAAACCCCCAATAAAATTCCATTCCCATTTTTTTTCTGCTAGTAAATACATCATTCCGGTTACTAAAGCATCACAATGAGTACAAATATAAAGACATTAACAATCACCTTATTAGCTGCTTTTGTTGCAATTTCAGTGACAATAGCTGCATTGGCTAAAATCAATAATAACGCTGAAAACGATAGACTTATCGACAAAGTAGAAAGACAAAGTGACTTGCTTAAGCAGAAAGAGCAAGAGCTTAAGAGGCTACGTCAACTAGTTTCATCTCTGTCTAATGCTGACAACAACTCAGTAGTTAAAGTGCCTAACTCTCTTCAAACTCGTGTTAGCGCAACCCAATTAGGCACAAGCCAGAGCCCAAGCAACATAAGCGACAAGCTTAAAGACGAAGTTCAAGAAACAACCTCTCTCGTAGAAATAGAAAGAGCAAAATTAAAAATAGAGCAATTCCGAAATTGGTCCAAGCAATTCGAAAATGAGAATGGCGATGGTGTCATTAAACAGCTGAATGAAACCTTCGAAAAAGAAAATATAGATACTGATTGGGCATTCAATCAGCAGAACTCACTAGAGCAGCTTTTCCAACAAAACCAATATTTGAGTAACTTAACTTACAACCAGATCGAATGTAAAAGTAGCCAATGCAAATTAACGATATCTACCGCTGATGATGAGCAACTGGCATTAGCTGCCCAATCCTTAAACATGGCGCTGAAAAATAACCAACAAGCATTGGCTGAAACACATTTTATAGCAATGCCTGATAGAAAAAATAAGTCTACAACCATTTATCTGGCCAGAGACAAAAAAGGACTAACTTTTGGCAACAGTATTTTTGAGTAAATGGCTGAAACCGATTTTGAAGCTTGCTTCAAAAGTTCAGGGCTAAGCTCTGGAACCGACTCCACTGTATGTGGAACAACCTAAAAAGAAGAAATTAAAGGAAATAAGAAATGAAAAAGTTATTATCAGCAAAACTGGCAGTTGCAATCTTGTCACTAGCAGGTTTCTCTTCAACGGCTAGTGCGGACAACTGCACTTGGGAATTAGTTTACTTCCACTCATATCTAAGCTTCCAAGGTGCAGAGTACAAATCAGTTGGAGCTTGTCCTTATAGAGGTAAACTTGAAAACTACAGAACCAACACTGTTCACTACTGGTAATCAAACAACCGATGGGGCGAGCCGGTGTTTATTCACGGCTCGCCTTACTTTATTACCGTAGGGTATATTCCACTCCAAATCTGCCACCTTTCCAAACAAAATCAGCTAAAAACTTCACCTTTTACTAGCCGCTCTGTACATATGCACATCCCTACCATGGCTAGGTACCATTCTATTGAGTTATCTTATACTGCTGTTTTCATTTTAAATTTTATTCCCGCATTCTAAGGTGTGAAATTGAATAAGCCATAGTGAATTGACAATTTAGGAGATTAGATGTCAGAAACAGTAGTGAAGGAAATTATCCACAAAGCGGCACGAGAAGCTAAAAAAGAATGCATCATGGATGAAGTGATAATACCTACCGAGATTTTTGATGTGTTGAGTTATTCTGAATCTAGTCATTATCAAGACGTACCGATCAAGGATGTGATTTCTCTTGGCGAGACTGACAGAGATATCCTAGCTAAAGGCGATACCTGGAGAACATCAACATATAAACTTCATTGTAAAAGCTGGGATCAGAACAAAGCTAAAATTTTTCAATATTTTATTTCAAAACAGAAGAAAAGGTACTTTCCGGCAGAAGGCTCTACTAATGACCTACACGTAGGTTATATCGCTGATGTTTATTTTTGTAAATTAGGTAATCACCGTCTATTGGCAGCCAAAGCTTGGTTGAACAATATTATTGGACCTAATATGAAGATATACAGGGTATATTGTACTGAGTACACCCTCTTGCCCGATGTTAAAGATATCTTAAAGAAGTGTATTGAAGACAGTGGGACAATAGCGGTGTGCCATAAAACCAGATACCTAAAGGTAAAATCTAACAAAGGAGTAACTCTTTATCATAAAAATAATGATAAAGACTCTTATAAAAAGGTTTATAACCTTGCTGACTTAAGAACTCTTCCTCAAAAGCTTAAAGGAACATTAGACTTTAGAGAAATTCCTATAGAAATAGTCAAGAGATTACTCAATTAGATGAGTGACTTTGAAGATATATCACCGCTGACACGATAATTAAGTTATTAATTTACACAGTTCATTAAATACATTGAAGGACTATGTTTCTGATATAGATAAAAAAGCGCCATTAACTTAATGGCGCTTGTTATTAATTATAGGTGTCTTCTAGCACCCGATGTATAAGCTTTATTTTGCCACACATTAATAATACTCCAGAATGGCGCTGAACGAGTGTCTTCTAGTGTTCCGTCTACAAATTCACAAGTCTGCTCATGATGTATAAATGCCGAACAATTTAGGTCATTTTGACAAGATTGAGCACATGAATTGAGTGTGTGCCCCTGAGTTCTTTTCCAAATTGGGCCATTAATAATATCATGGCGATCAAGTCTGAATTTATTACTTGCACTGAGGTTCTTTATGGCAGAATCATAACCGTTAAAGTCCCAAGCGCTATCAAACGTACCTTTTCTAAAATCACAAACTTTGTTGCCGCCATAAACAAAAGAGTCACATTGGTGATCACTTGTACAAAGGTTAGCACATTCTTCATACTCTAAACCTTGTACAGATTTGGTAATTGTCCCTGCTAAAATCTTGTTTTCACGTTGTGCATAAGGAGCAAGGTGGTTGTGTTCTTTTAACGTCGCTGAATCGTAATTATTGAAGTCCCAGGCATTATCAAGCGAACCATCTCTGAACTCACAAGTATTGTTATAATGAACTATCGAGCTACAAACATTGTCATTTAAACACGCCTTCGCACAAGCATTGATATCAAGATTCGGGATTTTTTTATGAATAGTCCCTTTAAGGATCTTATTCTTGCCAATTGTGAACAAATCTATTGGCTCTTCATAAAAATAATCTTTGTAGTGGTCACTGAAGATACGAGAATAATGGTGTTCATCCATTTCCACATTTGGATAATCGCCATTACACAAAATACCTAAGGTTTCACCCACATCAGTACAATCTTCATGTGGCATACCAAAAGTATGTGCTAGTTCATGGCCGACAGAACCTACTTCAGCAAAATGTCTGCCTTCAATTCTATCTATAATCCACTTTGGCATAACTGCCACACCATGTGCTGCGGCCGCTGCAGCACCAGAATTTGAAGCAGCATTATATACCTCTAAAAAGATGATATATCTATGATTAGGGTCGTTTAATACCGCATCTGGATAAGCTTTTTTCACTTCGCTAAAAGCATTAGCCATCCAGAACCATTTAGAGTCACCAAAAGAGGTATTGCTGTTGTTGATAAACCAATTACTATCGTAATTACTGTTTACTTTAACAATTTTGTCATAACGGAAATTTGCACCATTATTACTCCAAATGCGGTGATTATGCTCTACAGCCTCTGCTGCAATCGCAGAGCGATCAAGTGAACCAGCATCTGAAGGTGTAATGTATACAACTCTTACAGACTTAGAAGCAGCAAATACTTGACTACTAGCAAGTATTAAAGCCGCCAAAATTAATAACATTTTCATTTTTCATTCCTTGTTGTTTATATTATTTATCTTGTATTAATCTAAGTTTTTCAGGTACTTAACATCATGTTAATACAATGCAAATATTGCATATATCACATCCCTGTATGTTATTTTTTTGTTAAATTTTCATTATAGATAAGCTGTAAGTTGTTTTGAGATAACAATTTTCTATAACAAGGTGAATTAATTTAAAAAGACAAATACGAGTTAAGCGAAACGTATGCAAACTAATTAGCTACTATTCTTTAATTAAAAGCATCTATGTTTAAAAAATGCAGTACTGATTTGGAGGATAAATGGCAGATGATCAAGTGATGTTAAGTGACGAAGATATTATTCGCACACTGGCTAATGATTTAACCTTTACCTTAATTGAACTTAATGGTGTTCAAACACATTATCGCATTCATCAGGTAGCCCAAGCGTTACAAGCACATTACCAATGTGAAGAACTGCTTAACTTTGCCTGTGGCATATTTTGTGATGAGCAAAGCTATCAAGCAGCCAAATTACCGGTGAGTTATGGCCAAATACGGTCCTTAGTGGCAACCGCATGTTTCGGCCAAGAGATTGAATTTACCATTGAAGATATAGTTAGTTTAGCTAAACAACAAAAACCGTTTAATCATCAAGGTAACCTGATGGCAGATGATTTAAGCTTAAATTTAACGCCATTTGATTAAATAGCTGACCGTTTCTAAACGAAAAAAGGTTAATAACCTGTGTTATTAACCTTTTATAACCACAAAAAGAATTAACGTAAACGTGGGTAAACTTCTGGGATAACACGCTCGTTTAATTCAGTCATTTCATAATAGCGCTGAACTTCTTCTTCAGTGAAGTCGGCTAACATCAACTCTACATACATCTCATAACCTGTCGATTTTTGCGTGCTTGGCACCGCACCCAACTGATACATGTAATCAAGGTAATGAATGGGGTCTACATCTGAGCCCATCACCGCATCTTCTAGGATAATAGGCGTGATGCCCGCTGCAGTGAATTTGATAATCGCATCATATAAACCAAGTTGCGAAACCACGCCTGAAATCACCGCTTGTGTTTTACCTTCACGAGTCATTTTAGCGATAACGCGATCAACTTTTCTAACCGACTCAACATTAGCGTTTGAACGGTATTTAGTGGTGTAAGCTTTACCTTTTTTGTTAATGTGATAGCTCGGTAAATTCGAGAATAAAAACTCTTGCTCTAAGCCGAGTGAAATTAGGCGTGAATCGAGCGCTGGCTTGTTATCATGTACGGCTTTTTTAATGCTTTCATCATCCATATTAAAATTAACAAAAGCCATTTCGTGGCGGTTAGCTTGATGTAGGTCTTTACGCTCACCTACTGCATAACGAGGGCTATAAATAAGCTCGTCTTTTGCATTCATCGACTCAATAATCTCATGTGTTTCAGCTAACTTAACACCCGCTTGCTGTAAACGTTTAAAAGTTGGGCGCTTATAAATTTCTGTCGAGAAAGTGGCATCGCTTGCAACATAAACATCAAAACCCATCGCTTTTAGACCTAATACTGTCTGCATCACACATACATCGGTTTCAGCACCCGCAACGACAACTCGACTAATGCCTTTATCAATCCATGCTTGCATAGACGCGCGCATGTCATCTTCTAATGTCGCATTAAACGTTTGCTTGAAAAAAGACTGTGTATTTTCATCTAAAGCACTTTCAATATTAGCCAGGTACGGTGAGTACTCTAAACCAAATTCTGTTTCAAACGCTTCATATGTGATAGTGGTTGGAAAATCCAAATCGTTGGCAGATTGCGCTAATTGCGCAATACGGTCGATATTACTGTGAAGCTGTGGGTCGACATTTTCTGCAGGAATTGGAAATTCTGGGTAAAACAACTTAACCCAAAAATCATCGCTATCCATTACATAACCTTGTTGCGCATCAATGATAACTAAACCAGTATCACCCGCGCTAAATTGTACTTGTTCACTTTGCTTGGTTTCAAAAGCTAATTGTAATCTGTCGTCAAAATTACAACCTGCTAAAGCGATTGTTAAAGAAAGTGGTAATAGTAATTTTTTCATTATCCTTTGCCCTTTTTTAATTGTTTATTTTTTATCCTGATGTTACTGCAAGGTTAATATTGTAATATTTATGTTACGGTGTCAAATATCCATTTAGTTTTTTTAATAAATTGATTTTATTGAATATTTTACGCTAAAGGGTGATTACGGACTTTAGTCATATACGGATAAACCCGCCCTACTACTCGATAAGCTATTTAAATGGCGTTTGCATATTTAAAGCGAGGGAAAAATGAAATAGTCTGAAGGGATGACAGGTAACAAGTTATAATTTAGTGAAAAAGAATGAAAGCTAAGCATTTATAGCAAGAATAATCGAATGCTCGCACAAATATGAACAAAACCGTTAACTTATCAAGCCTTTATCAGGCGCTCTTTTCAATTTTATTGGCAGTTGGCCATTTTACCTTGTGTGAATTATCGAGCCAGTGGTGGATACCTTTAGCTGTTATCAGCTCTTTTTGGTTTTTCCTTATTTTACCTGTTTGCCTGACAATAGTAGTTGTGCAGTTTGTATGGGGTAAATTTAACAAACGTCCGACAGATAGAACCATCCCAATTTATATTTACCTAACGGCTATTAGTTTTTATATTTTTGTTACAGCCGTTAATCAAGGCTGTTATCTATCAGCATAGAAAAACATAAAAATATCTGTGCCAGTAAAATGGTATTAATCTTGTTTTTCCCAAATATCAGGCATTTTATCGCAAGCAGATAAGTCTAATAATTATCTGCCACTACAGTTTCAAAGTAACAAATCAAGGGAATGATGCGTATGTCTATTGAAACTTTGCACACTGTCTTAGCGAGCATTGCTTTATTAACAGGCACCTGGGTAATTTTAAAGCGAAAAGGCACTCAAGGTCATATTTGGCTCGGCAGGTTGTTTTTCTTTACCATGCTAGGTTTAAATATCACGGCGTTAGGTATTTATAATTTAACAGGTCTTTGGAACCATTTTCATTGGCTGACGCTAATCAGCCTTTTTACCTTAACAGCCGGATATATTGCCGTTAAACAAGCTAACATTCGCGCCCATTTTTATTTTCTCAGTTGGAGTTACATTGGCTTGGTGGCAGCCGACATCAGCGAGTTATTTGCCCGATTCACACCTGCTAATAAAATCTTGGTCCATTTTCCCCATTTTGATACAGGTTTAATATTTGCGCTGATCCTTAGTTGCTTGTTATTGTTACCAAAAATCAACGTTAAATAATGGATTTATAAGGACAGCCCATGGGAAAGCAATTTGAGGAACTTGCGCCAAAACACATCGATTTTATCAAAAAACAGAAAATTTACTTTGTAGGTACCGCCGCCCAAAGTGGACACGTGAATATTTCACCTAAAGGTGGAGACACATTACGTGTCATTGATAATAACACCATTGCTTGGCTTAATTTGACCGGTAGTGGCAATGAAACTGCACCGCATTTGTATAACACCAATCGTATGACCATTATGTTTTGTGCATTTGAAGGTGCGCCTATGATCTTACGCACTTATGGCCCTGCTAAAGTGCTTCATCAGGGCGATGACGCTTGGCATAACTACATTGATTTATTTGAGCCTAGCGTGGCATCTCGTCAAATTTATGTGCAATCAATCGAATTAGTACAAACATCTTGTGGTATGTCTGTACCCTACTTTGATTATCAGAACGATCGCGACGATCTTGCTAACTGGTCAATCAAGCAAGGTAAAGCCGGTATCGATAAATATTGGGCGAAGAAAAACCAGCACAGTATTGATGGCTTCGAAACTGAAATACTCAGCCGCTCTTCGCTAACAGAGCCAGTCACTGAAGAATAACCTAGTTTTTGGTTAACTACTGAGCCTTTCACTGATAAAGGCTTTAAAAGCTTTGTGGGTATTACTTTGCCAATTTGCTTTTTTACTGACTAGGTGTAAGTTTTTTCTCGGTAAATGGTACTCACAAAGAACAGACACTAAATCCCCTCTTTCGATTTCATTTTCTATGTTTTTATCTAACATCAAACCTATGCCTAGGTGATTTTTTGTCATGTCGTACACAGCGGTGCAATCACTGACAAAATGAGCCACCGATTGCTTAAAGTCAAATTGTTGCTGATTGAGAAATTGCTTCACATCGCCATTGGGGTTCAATTGGTTAGGCAGTATAAACTTAGCCCCACCGAGCTGGGTGAAAGATTGTATAGGGTCACAACTTGCTAAATATTGAGGGGTGGCACAGGCCATTAAATTAACGTCGAATAAATACTTAGCATATAGTGAACTATTATCGGGTAATGTGCCTAACCTAAAAGCAAAATCAAGCGCTTGGTCGTGTAAATCCAACACATCATCTGTATAGATAATGGTAAATTGTACATCAGGATATTTTGCCGCAAATTGATGGATAGATTGCATCACCACAGAGCGCGCTAAAGATTGCGACATAGTAATTTTAAGTGAACCAGCAATACGGTTATCGGTATCGATTAGCTTAGCCTCTACCTGATTGACCGCCTCTAAAATGGCTTTGCACTCAGGATAGAATTGTTTGGCTGCCGCACTGGCCTCAATTTTTTTATGAGACCTTAAAAACAACTGAACATTAAGGGTTTGTTCTAGTTGATTCAGCTGTTTACTGATTGCCGGTACAGATAGGTTCAACATACTCGCAGCTTTGGTGATGCTGCCCAGTTCGAAAGCCGTCACAAAGGCTTGATATTGATTAAATTTTGCCATCCTTCTGCCCATTATTAACTTTTAGTTAAGCTGAGATTACTTATATTTCAATTTTTGTTAAACAACAATTACTTTAGATTAGTTTTGCCAAACAAGACAATATGGAATAGGTAATATGATTGAACTTGCTAAAGTAGAAACACAAATTAATGCGCCTGTTAATGTGGTTTATAGCTATATGACCAACATGGAAAATTACGGAAATTGGTTTCCAGGGGTTGTCGATATTAAATCAGTGGATAAACAAGATCATCTCGCTATCGGTAAGCGTTACCAAGAAGCCTTAATCATTGCAGGGCAAAATGTCGCATTAAATATCGAAGTAGTTGAAGCTGAGCGCAACAAAGCCTTTATTACGCAGGGCGATTTAGCTGGCTTGTTACCACAGATGACGATGACGTTTGAGCAAAATAATACTAACTGTACAGTGCGCTTGCAGTATCACAGCCGCAATTTAGATTTTGCCGCCAATGATGACCTTAGCCATATTCAAGCAGACTTAACCTCTAGGGCAACAACCGCTATGGAGAACCTTAATCACATTTTTACCACCGATGTAGATTAATTAATCGATACTGGTATTTTATTTGCTTTGTTCCTTGTTACTGACAACACACTTCTTTGTAGCCAAGTTGGCAGTAATAAGGAAATTATATGCACATTAATAATCAGATATCACCCTATACAGCGCATACCCCAGCCAATCAACCTAACGTTCAGAATGACAGCTCAGCAAGCGCCAATGCTGGCGATACATTTACGTTAAGTAAAGACGGACAAAATATAGAGCAAAAGTGGCAAACATTTGCCGAGCAATATGACGTGACGAATATCAATCAGCAGCAAATCAATCAACTTACACAAGGTCTATTTGATGCGGGTTTATTAAGCACAACCGAGATGATGATAATGGGCGCGCCGTTATCAATGAACACTGAACAAACAGGCAGTGTCGATCTATTGTCTGACATGAAACATACACTTGATTTATCTACCCCCACATTAAACGCCGAGCAAAAACACAATTACCAAAGTGTGATCGATATTTTGCAGAATTTAGCCGACAAGCGTATGCGTTAGCTTCATTCTGCTGTGTTCTCATTAACTTGTACTTGCTTTTTATTTTGTAAAAGGCATGATCATTTTTTTAACAAAATAATAAGAACAAGAGATGAAACCTTTCAAGATCTTATCTTTAGTTGCTTGCATGCTTGCGTTTTCTCCTTCAAGTATTGCGCAACCTACACTATCAGCTGCTGATTTAGCGCACTTTGAAGAAAAAGCTAAATTAGACGACAAAATTGCCTATCAACTTGGCCATATTTATACCTTTGGTTTACAGGGTGTTGATAAAGACTTAACCAAGGCGGTTCATTATTTAACAGAAGTGGTCGAACCTTATTACGCACGAGAAAACCCGGTTGTTGCAGAAGCCTCTTTTTTATTGGCAGCACTAAATTCGGGTTTTGAAGGTCATAAAGTTGATGAAAAAGCGTCATTAAAGTACTTCAAATATGCTGCTGATGCAGGTCATAAAGAAGCGCCTTATCGCTATGCGATGCTGACTAAAGACGATGCGGAATATAAAAAGTATTTAGAAATTGCTGCTAATTATAATCAACTACCTGCGATACTCGATCTGGTATCAGCCCTTTATCAAGGTAAGCGTATTAAACCTAATGACAAAGCTTTAGTTAAATGGTTGAGAAAAGCCGCAGACTTAGGACATGCCAATGCTCAGGCTCTTTTAGCAGGCATGTATTTTAATGGCGATCTTGTTTATCAAGATTATCAACGCGCACATGATTACTTTGTAAAAGCGGCGATACAAGATCACCCACAAGCTCAAGCGCAGCTTGGATTAATCTATATGATGGGTTTAGGTCGAGATGCCGACCTTGCTAAAGCCAGAAAATGGTTAGAAGCCGCTTATGATCAGGGCGATATGACTGCAGGTGAAAACTACGCGGCTACTTTACTCGATCATCAAGATAAAAAAATGAAGCAAAAAGGGATTAACATTTTAAAGCAGGTAGCCAAACAAGGTTCAAAATCTGCAGCGTTGAAATTAGTTGATATCTACCAAGCCGCGGAAATTGTTGAAGCCGATCCCAGCGAACTCGCCAAATGGAAAAAAGTCTATGACAATACGACCGAAGAGCAAGGGCAAATAATTGGTCAAAACAAGCAAACACATGGTGTATCGGATACGGTTTATAAAACCTCACCAGAGGCGATAAAAGCCTTTGAAAATGGCCTAAAAGCATTGGAAAGTGCACAATATCTCAAAGCAATAGAACTCTTTGAACAAGGTGCAAGAGCTGATTTACCTGTCGCGCAATTAAACCTAGCTATTGCCAATATTAAACATGCACAACAAGCTCAAGATGAAGCATTTTTATATCAGGCTTATGCATGGGTTAAAATTGCTAACGATAACCAACAACAAGGTGCTGATAAATTATTAGCCGATATTGAAGGTTTCTTTGGTAGTAAAGAGTTAGAACAGGCGCAAAAAACTTACCAAAGTATTAAACAAACATTGAAGTAACATTGCTATTTGGCGCGTTAAGAAAGGTACTTTACGCGCCTATCAAATCTGCCCTTAAGGACAGCCAATCGGCCCCGCCAAAAACCCTCATCAGTCATTTCTTTGATAAATGCTGCAAGGTGATTATCTGTAATCGACAATTGGATTTTACCTCTCGTTAACGGTGTATAATCACCTCGATACCGTAAATCGACGAACACATCTTTGATTAAGGGATTTAAATCTTGCCAATTCGTCTTACCGTATTTCTCAATGACATCCGTTTTGTGACAAATTCGATAAACGTCATCTTCTATTTCTTGATAGACAATTTCAAATAAGCGCTTTTGCTGCAAAGTTGTTATCTGTAGCTGATTTATATCACCACATTGCTTGAGTTTTTTCACCGCTTTTTGTCCGTGATCACCGACAAATTGGCAAAGGGTATTAATTTGGTCAGGTTTAAGACCTGCCCTCGTTAAATCGTATTCAGCCTGTTGGGCGCTTCGAAGCTTAAGATCATAGCCTCTGCCTATTGTTAGGCCTGAATAGTTAGAGGGCACATGGGGTAAACGACTATAAAATGGACCTGGATGTTCGCTACCTTCGGCATCAAATGTAAGTTGTCCTTTAGACACGATAAAATCAGAGCCTTCAACACCTTGATTTTCAATAGGGCTTTCACTGCTCGTGCTGCCAGGACTATGCATAGAGTGGGTTTTAATTAACTGATTGATCCCTAGTTTAAATTTTCGGGCCAGTTCACTAACTTTATCAACAGTGTTGAATTTAAAACCCATTGTGATGATTCCTGATTTAACTTAGTAAAATCATCATTTGGATAACGCCAAACACGCTTTTACAGCAAATAATCACTAGCTTAGTAACGTTAAATCCATCAATGCAAATGCATGGCAAGTACAGACAACAAAACTTAAAACTTTCCTCATTGTTAAGTATTCACTTTCAAGTTCCAAAACAAATACCCAGTGCTGCTCAATTAGATACAGCGTCAAAAACAGCAACAAATTAACCGTTAGCGCGATTGCAGTTGGTAATAAAAATAAACTGAGAAAAGCCACTATCGCAATCAGGTTGGTAACAATGAGCAAGGATTTATAAAGTTGATGGCTTAACCTCGCTTGAAAGATGAGTAACCGGGTCCACAATGTACCTGCCATAAACGCCAATATCACACTACTGTAACTCAAGAACACTTGAGATTTGTCTGTTGGCAAAAATGAAAATTCAATCGGCAACAGTAAAACAACAAAAGGAATTAAGCCCAAATAACCCAAACGTTTATACATCATGTTCTAAACTCATTATTAGTTAATGTAATTTATACGTTGGATGAACTAAATTTAGATCGTATTCGTAAATGCAAGAATAGTTATAACTGGAAGTATGTATGTCAGAGAATCTTCATCGAATCGGTTACATCAGCTGTTCCCAGCTAAAAAGCCTTTGTAAAGATCAACAAGATAAAATCAACGAGTCACTGAGTGCTTTGGTACTCAATTCTAAAACTAAGAATTCTAAAAATGGTGTCACAGGTGCTCTGCTCTATAACGGTGATCATTTTGTTCAAGTATTAGAAGGTGATAAAAGCTACCTAGAAGCACTTTATCAAAAGATCTTAGTCGACTCGCGCCATCAAGATGTACGTTTGTTATTTAAATATCCAGTCAAAACACGTGCGTTTAATGCATGGGCAATGGAGCTAGTCCATGCACCCAAGCCTCTACCCGTTTCACTTTCGTATTTATTGAAAGACCAAAAACCGACTGCATCTAATGCCTTTGCCGATAATACCGTTGCACTGTTAAAAGAACTGTTAGTCGATCAGCGTAAAATAGGCTAAATACACCAGCCTCTTATATCCTCACAAAGACATTATATGTCAATTATGCTTGCCTATTTACCCGTTTGGGCAAGCGACTACTCTTTTGCAATAGGGTTAAGTTCGTCAAATAAGCTGTTACACTGTGAAATATCTTAGCTATAAATAGAATAAAGGCTTGTATATGGAACAAACTAACACCAGTACTTTGCAACGAGTACTGAATAAGGTAGAGATCTGGGGTAATAAACTCCCTGACCCAGCTGCTTTATTTATCTTATTACTATCCTTTGTATGGGTTATTTCTTGGGCATTATCAGGCATCGATTTTGATGTTATCGACCCAAGAACAGGCGAACAGTTGGTCATCAACAACCAGCTATCTGGTGCTGCGATGGCACAATTTTTCTCATCTATGGTCACTAACTTCTCTCATTTCCACCCTGTAGGTGTGGTATTAGTAGCCATGTTAGGTATTGGTGTCGCTGAGTATTCAGGCTTTATCAATGCTGGCCTTAGAGCGTTAATGGCTGTCACTGCAAAATGGCTTTTAACACCAATGATCATCATGGTCGGTATAGTCAGCCACTCTGCCGTTGATGCAGGTTATGTATTGGTGATTCCACTCGGTGGGGTTATTTTCTATGCAGCGGGTAGACATCCACTTGCCGGTATTGCAGCCGCTTTTGCTGGGGTGTCAGGTGGTTTCTCAGCTAACTTTGTGCCTTCTTCGGTTGACCCTATGCTGCAAGGCATTACTCAAGCTGGTGCACAACTTCTCGACCCAAGCATTACGCTAAACCCACTAAATAACTATTACTTCACGGCCTTATCTTCAATTGTAATCATCTCATTAGGTTGGTTTATCACTGATAAAGTCGTTGAGCCTAAATTACAAAAAAACAAATTAGACGGTGATTTATCTGATTTACCGTCAATGGAGCCATTAAAAGATGATGAGCGTAAAGCGCTTCGTTGGGCTTTATTATCAACAGGTGTAGGTATTGCTATTTTAGTCATTACCGCTTCTTTTGAAAATTCAGCATGGCGCGCGGCCGATGGTTCATTAACAGCGTTTTCTGCCCCATTAATGAAGTCAATTGTACCGCTGATTTTCTTCTTATTTTTAATCCCTGGTTTAGTCTACGGTATTGCCATAGGTACCATTAGTAATACTAAACAGTTTGTTGCTGGTATGAGTAAAGCCATGGAAAGCATGGGTTACTATTTAGTGATCATGTTCTTCATCGCTCAGTTTATTTATGCATTTGGCCAATCAAACTTAGGTATTTTACTAGCAGTAGAAGGGGCTGAATTCTTAAAAGCCATGTCATTACCAGCAGGCGTGACAATAACGGGCATTATTTTCTTAACAGGCTTTATTAACCTATTTGTTGGCTCTGCATCCGCTAAGTGGGCATTATTGGCGCCTATTTTCATTCCGATGTTAATGCAGCTAGGCATCTCGCCAGACTTAGCACAAGCGGCGTACCGTATTGGTGACTCAAGCACCAATATCATTACACCTTTAATGCCTTACTTCCCATTAGTGGTGGTTTTCTGTCAGCGCTATGTTAAATCTGCAGGTATCGGTACATTAACGGCTATGATGTTACCGTTTGCCTTGTCCTTCTTAGTAGTATGGACAATCTTCTTACTCCTGTATTGGTCTGTGGGTATACCATTAGGCCTACAAGCTAGTTATGAATATATACCTGGCTAATTGGGTAAGTACTAAAAAGACGCGACTTTATGTCGCGTTTTTTTATGCCTAAATAACAGCCTGTAAAAATTTATATCGTTTTGTATTTGATACGTTTTGTAACTTTTTACTCAGAAAATTCACTTAAAAATCAGTGAATTTTATATGGCTTGGTTTATATTGGTATATGTAATATTTGTCAGATTTAACGCTGGTGTTTGAAAAAATAATAACTATTGAGGTAACAACTTTGGAACAGTCCACTAACCGCCCCTCACCAATTGGTACTTTGTATTTAGAAGGGCTAATGAGCAGAGCTGAAATACTGTTTAATGCTGGCTATCAGTTTAAAGGCACCATAGATGCAGAGCAATTAGAGCAAAGCTTTTTAGCAATTGTTGATAACATTGCTAAGTTTAATCACCAGCTTAACTACCGAGACCAAGATAGTTTTAGTTGGCAGCATCAGCCTCAATACCAACAGCGGTTTCACCACATTCAAGCGGATGATCTTGATAGCGCCTTTAGCGATTTATCGGCCAATGCATTTGAAATACGAGAATCGAGTAATAACTACCCTTTTAATTTAGTGCTCATTTCAGGTAACGATGAGTTTATTATTGCCCTGCTTAACTCTCACGAATTTGTCGACGCCAGAAGCTCTGCAAACGTATTTGATTTAATTGTTAAACACTACAATGCCGTAAAAGCCGGTGATGATAAATTAGCACATACTGCGGAACTATCTGCCAAATCGCTAAAAACAGACAGTGCAGCAGCAATTAGCCGTCAGCTAAAAAATGCTGACTATAATACTGAAAATAACTTAAATAGATTACAAAATTTAGCCGTTGCAGATGATGGTGGCTATGGCGTATCAGTCCATGAGATGGATGCACTATTGCCACCTTTTAAAGCCAGATATAGAAAGCCCGTCAATTGTCAGTTTGATTTAACACGTGCGATTAGTGCTTGCCGTAAACAGTACCCAGAAGTATCGAAAAACGCCATTATCAATGCCCTGATACATCAAGCCATTTACAACTTAAATCAGACCAATGATAAAGGTGCTAAAGAGCAAACTATTGCCGGAAAAATGGTTGTCGATATTATCCCAAATGATGATAGGCACAATCATGTCGGTAATTATATTGGCTTTGTACCTTTAAGTACGGATGGTCATATTTCACTTGCCGACATAGCTAAATCTATTAACGACTACATAGTTGAAGTTAAAGAAACACAGCTTAATTTGACCTGTTTTGATTTAGTTGAAGATTTAGCCCAGCAAAAGGTTATTGGTACGGCGAATGAACCTTTCTCTTACATCATCACAAACTGGAATAACTACAATTTTTTACAGGGTAAAGATTACTTACACGGCTGTGAATCGGTCGCGCATATTAGTGGCGTAAACGTTGATCCAATTGATGCCACTGGTGCTGCTTTAATCAACCGCCCAGTTTTTGTCGTCAATATGAGTTTTGATGATCAAGTTTATATCTCTTTATTCCCATCACTGGTAGATGACAAAATCAATCAACAACTGGTTGATGAAATTATGAATATACAGTCAACGTTATAACCGACAACTGACAAGGATGTTTTTATGCAATATATACTGGATTACCGAGTCATTGAGAAGCTATATGAGAGTACAGAATCACTTGTCTATCGGGTTGTTGATGAAACGACACATAGCCGACTGATATTAAAAATCCTTAACAAGGAATACCCGTCACAACTTGAACTCAGTCAATTTAGGGATGAGTATGAAAAAGCACGTCAACTCAAGGATGTTGTTGGTGTCAATCAAGCGCTGAGTATTGAAAATTATAAAAACTCATTGGCGATTACCTACGCCGATATTTCAGGCATTTCGATTAGACAGTGGCAAACAAGACACACGCTCACTTTAACGGAACAACTCGAAATAGCAGCCGATATCGTCAAGATTCTTTCTGATTTGCACAACGCGGGTTTTATTCATAAAAACATCAATCCTGATAACATTGTTATCAACCCTGAGACCAATCAATTAACTTTAATCGATCTCAGCTTAGCCACTCAAATTAAGCAAGAAATACAAGGTTATAAACACACCAAGCTATTACAAGGTCAGTTAGCTTATATATCGCCAGAACAAACAGGCAGAATGAATCGCAATCTCGATAGCCGCAGTGATTTATACTCTTTTGGTGTCACACTTTACGAGTTACTGACTCAAACCTTGCCTTTTTATGGCGAAGATAACATGACATGGGTACACGCCCATGTGGCCCTTAGCCCGATTAATCCTATTGAACACAATTCTGATATCCCCGCTTCTATCGCCAATTTGTGCCTGCGTTTATTAGAGAAATTGCCAGATGATAGGTATCAAAGTGCTGATGGTGTGTTATACGATTTAAACTACTGTATTAAACAGTTAAAACAGAATAACCGAGTACCTTCTTTTGAACTCGGTAGTAGAGACCAAGCGAATCACTTTCAGGTCTCCCAAAAGCTGTATGCGCGGGATAAACAAAAACAAGTCATTTTAGATAGCTTTAGTAAAACGGGTTTGGGCAGTAAAGAACTGATCATGGTTTCTGGTTATTCGGGTACCGGAAAAAGTGCTTTAGTTAACGAATTACACAAGCCCATCACTCAACATTATGGCTTGTATTTAACGGCTAAATTTGAGCAATATCAACGTGATATGCCTTATTTTGCCTGGAATCGTGTAGTTGAACAATTTGTTGAACACATACTGCAGGAAGACGATAAAAACTTAGCGCAATGGCAACATGAATTAAAAACCGAATTAGGCAATTTATCAGCGGTATTAACGGATCAAATTCCGAACCTTACCGCTATTTTGGGTAAACACGAAGCTCCACCACAATTAGAAGGTGAACAAGCCCTTAACCGTTTTAACTATGCCTTTAGTGCATTTTTCAAACTCATTGCTGATGATAAACAACCGCTGGTGATATTCATCGACGACTGGCAATGGGCAGATAAGGCGTCTATAAACTTACTCGCCTTCTTAATGGCCGATATTGAGATCAAATACGTGTTATTTATTTGCGCGTATAGGAATAATGAAGTTAATAATCAGCATCCATTTATGCTGATGCAAGAACAACTCAACGAAAAGCTGCTACTGATTCAGCACATCTTACTTGAGAACTTATCTAAAGATGATGTTCAACAACTTGTTGAAGATTCGTTGCATCAAAGCTATGTATCGAGCCAAGCCATTAGACTTATTTATGAAAAGACCCAAGGTAACGCTTTTTTTGTTATTCAATTTTTGGAAAATCTTTATAAAGATGGATACATTAGTTTTAACAGCCAACAAGGCCATTGGCAGCTTGATATTGAGGGCATAAAAGAACAAAACATTGAAGATAATGTCATTGACTTACTCTGTTATAAACTGCTAAAACTCGACCAATCAAGCTTATCCAATATTAAATTAGCGGCGTGTATTGGCCACAGGTTCGATCTTCAAACCTTAGCCAGTATTGCAAAATTAGAGAGCCAACAAGTCGCGGCATCTCTTGAAAATGCCATTGCTGATGGCGAAATAACCCCTTTAGATGCCAACTATCGTCAAGCGTTATACAACAATGACATTCAGGTGTTTTACCAATTTTCACACGATAGAGTTCAGCAAGCGGCATATAGCTTAATCGATCAAAATGCGACAAGCCCTATTCATTATCAAATAGCCAATGTACTGCTTGATTCACTAGACGATGACAGTATCAACAAACGCGTATTTGAAATCGTTCACCACCTTAACCAAGCCCAAGATCAAATTCGCTCGGATAAAGATAAAAGAGAATTGTTTGAGTTAAATTTATTGGCCGGTAAACGCGCTAAGCAACAAACTGCCTACAGCCCTGCAATGAATTATTTTGCCCACGCGATTAATGCTTTGCCTTATGACCATTGGCATAATCATTACACCGTTTGTGCGCACTTGTTCCTCGATGCGGCAGAGTCAGCACTATTGAGTAAACAATACAACTTGATGGAACACTATCTGGAACAAGCAGAGAAAGACCTCAAGGCCTTTAGCCATCAAGTTCAATGCCAAATGATCCGCATGCAGGCATTTACCGCTCAAAATAAACTATCACAAGCAGTTGATACTGCGCTTGATACACTCGATAAATTAGGTATATCGCTTAGTAAATCACCTTCAGATTTTAACGTCTTAACTGGCACATTATTTACCAAATTATCAATCACTAGGAAGTCTATCGACAAACTGGCAAAAATGGATGATATTGATAAAGAACATGTATTACTGGCCGTTAAAGTACTCGGTCTAGCACTACCGCCAGCATATTGGGCCTCACCTAACCTGTTCTTTTTAATCGTCTTTAAGTTGACTCAACTATCGGCTAAATATGGCCATTCACCGCTCGCAGGTTTTAGCTATGCATGGTGGGGGATCATTGAATGTGCCATTTTAGGCAATGTCGACAAAGGCTATAAGTTTGGACAATTTGGTTTAGACTTATGTGAGCAAAAAGGTTATCAAAGTCACCAAGTGTTATTCTATTGGGGTTGGATAATTCAAAATTACCAAAAGCCATTAAAAGACTCGATTCCAATCCTCAATAAAAGTTACAAGCTATCTCTAGAAGCCGGTGATTTTGAATATGCATCATTTGCTTTAAACAATTATTATCAAGCGCAATTTCACTGTGCAGAGCCACTTAATGAGCTATTGCCCAAAATGAAAAATGCAGCCAATGACTTGGCCAACCTTAATTATCAAGCATCGATTAACTGGCATGGAATATGGACCCAAGCCGCTGTTAATTTTAATACACCGATGAATAAACCTTATCAGCTTGAAGGTGATTTTTACCGGGAATCCGTTAAGTTAGACCAACACTTAACGATGAATGATGCCAGTTCATTATTTTTGCTCTACACAGCTAAATTAATCTTGAGTGTTTACTTTAATGATGACGATAGTGCTCTCA
The DNA here is from genome assembly GCF_013328345.1 of Marinifaba aquimaris. Classification (GTDB taxonomy): domain Bacteria; phylum Pseudomonadota; class Gammaproteobacteria; order Enterobacterales; family Alteromonadaceae; genus Marinifaba; species Marinifaba aquimaris. The sequence goes on along the minus strand of NZ_JABULX010000011.1, from coordinate 89,811 downwards.
TTTTTGCCAATAAAGCACAGGAATATGCCAAAGCGGGATCGGGCATGTTTGCCTTTTCAAACTTCCATTTTTATCGCGCACTTTGCCTAATAAACTTGGCTTTTAAAGACAGCAATTTTACAACTAAATACAAAAAACTGGCTAAGGTGAGCTTAAAAACCATAGCTAAACTTGCTAAGTCATCGCCAATCAATCACCAGCATCGGCATTTATTTTTACAAGCCAGTATGTTCCAACTTGAAGGCGAACATTACCAAGCGAGTGATTTCTATCAACAAGCAATAGATATGGCTAGAGAGAATGGCTTTATCCAAGAATGTGCCTTATTTAATGAAAAAGTAGCAGCGAGCTACCTTCTGCGTAAACAACAAAGTTTAACTGAACATCATTTGCGACAGGCTTGTTATTATTACGGTTTATGGGGGGCAAAAGGAAAACTCAAGCAATTAGAAAATGAGCAAGAAAAGCTGCTGGGAACACATAATGCTTTAAGTGCTAAAAAAGATGATAATGCCTCTTTTGAAGGTTTAGACCTTGCGTCAATTATTAAAGCGTCACAAGTGATCGCAAAAGAGATCGTTTTTGATGATCTGCTAACCACATTGTTAAAAATCACCATTGAAACAGCTGGTGCGCAAAAAGGCTTATTATTCTTCCAAAAAGATGATCAATTTGATGCTGTTTCCGGGGCTAAACTCATTGATGGTGAATTAGCCTTCTTCAAACCGGATATGACGGGCGATGATTTTTCACAAGCTATTTTTAATCAGACAGTTAGAAGTGGTAATGTGATCAATGTAGGTAATGCTATAGCTGACCCTAAATACCAGCAAGAAAACTACATCAATCAACATCAATGTAAATCGATCATTTGTCTGCCTTTAATGCATCAAGGCAAAACAATCGCGGCACTTTATTTAGAAAATAATCTGATTCTCGATTTATTTGATCAAAGCCGCGAGCAAATGCTCATGGTACTGGCATCTCAAGCAGCGATCTCTTTGATGAATGCCAACCAGTATACATTCTTAGAAAGTCAAATCTCCGAGCGTACTCAAGAAATTCAATCTAAAAACGCAGAGCTAAAAAATGCCAATATGGCGAAGTCTGATTTCTTAGCCAAGATGAGCCATGAAATTCGAACACCGATGAACGCCATTATTGGTTTGAGTAAACTCACACTAAAAACCCCATTAGATCAGGAACAACATACTAACTTATCGAAGATCCTCGATTCATCAGAAGCGCTTTTAGGTATTCTTAACGATATTTTAGACTTTTCTAAAATTGAAGCCGGTAAAATGGATATTGAACACGTGTCTTTCTCACTTGATTCAATCATTCAACGCTCAGTGGGTATTGTCAGCCTAAAAGCACATGAAAAAAGCCTAGAATTAATCACTTATATCGCGCCTAATGTACCTAACCATTTGATAGGCGATCCACTGCGCTTACAGCAAATCATCACAAACCTATGCTCTAACGCCGTTAAGTTTACTGATCACGGTATTATTTCAATTGAAGTCCATTTAGCAGAACAGCAAAATGACACAGTAAAATTGAAGTTTTCTGTCAAAGACTCTGGGGTAGGTATGACCCGAGCCCAACAAGATAAGCTATTTAAGTCTTTCTCTCAGGTTGATGAATCTATCACCCGTAAGTTCTCTGGAACGGGGTTGGGCCTTGCAATATGTAAGCAGCTTTGTGAGCTAATGGGTGGTAATATCTCGGTATATAGCCAGCCCGATCAGGGCTCAGAGTTTGTTTTCAGTGTGGTTATGGATGTCAATAATAACGCACCAGACAATCAGCTCATTTCTAAAAATGTCCTATCTAAACTGAATATTTTAGTTGTTGATGATATTGCCCTCTCAAGACAAGTGGTGTGTGATGCCTTGCAATTTGCTGGTATCAAACCCGATACCGCAGAGAATGGTCAAATTGCACTGGATAAGATATCTCAAGCCATCAATGACAGCAGTCCTTACGATTTAGTTATTATGGACTGGCGCATGCCAGTGCTAGATGGGATTGAAACCGCCAGGATAATGAAAGAAAAATTCAGTAGTGATATACCCAAAGTACTCATGGTATCAGCCTATGATAAAGATGAAATTCGCGCTCAAGCCCAGCCAATGGGTATTGAACACTTTTTAGAAAAACCCATTAACCAAAGCTATTTGATTGATTACCTAGTATCTATTTCCACTGATACCGTACATACCGATCCAATCTATCAGTTACAAGAACCACAACGTGCTGATTTTACTGGTCGTAAGATTTTATTAGTTGAAGATAACATGCTAAATCAACAAGTTGCTTTAGGCTTTTTATCGGATTTTGGAGTCAGTGTTGATGTCGCTAATAACGGTGAAGAGGCATTGCAAAAACTAACCGATAACCAAGATTACGGTTTGGTATTTATGGATATTCAAATGCCGGTAATGGATGGATTAACTGCCGCTAAAATCGCTATTAATGAACTGAATATCAAAACACCAATTATTGCTATGACCGCCCATGCTATGGCTGGAGATAGTGAAGTGAGCAAAAAAGCAGGTATGGTCGATCATATCACCAAACCCATTGACCCTGATATTTTATACAGTACGTTAAATAAGTATCTCAACCACGCCAAGATACAGTCTGCACCATTAGTTGAACCTCCTCAGCAACCCGATGTACCGCCACATGCGAACTTAATTAACCAGCTAAGTAATATACCTGCACTTGAAGTACAACAAGCCATTAAAAAACTTGCCGGTAAAGACACTCTTTATGTAGAGCTTGTCAAAGATTTTACGTTTAACAACGACAAAATAGATAAAGATTTAGCTGATATGAAAGAGCAAGGCGATGATGAAGGGTACTATCGTTTAATGCACTCACTTAAAACCAATGCTAATTACATAGGTGCACTTGAGATAGCTAAAACAGCTGCAAGATTAGAAAAGGAAATTGGACAAAACCAAGCTGACTCACAAGAAATACAACATGTTTGCGATCAAGTAGTAGATTTATGTCAAGCAATGAAGATGTGCCTGAATAATCAAGCACAGAGCTCTGATGAGAAGTCTCTCAATGTCAGCCAAATTAACCAGCTATTAGAGCAACTTGAACAATTAAGCCAAAGGGCGGACAGTAGTACAACCGATGTAGCTGAGCAATTAAGAGCATCAAGTATAGGGACGTTTATCGAGCCAGATGTCGAAGCTATTTATCTCGATATACAAGATTTCGAGTTTATGTCTGCTGTAACCAAGATTGATAAACTCAAATCAGTGATTGCTGTACATTAACGAAACATTGCTTAACGTTATGCTTGGCTATATTTGCCAAGCATAACTCAATTTTGCGAACATACTTTTTTGATTTTTCGTTAGCCCGTCAATACCATCATCAGGATTGTCATAGGCACCATCGGCATACCCCAAATAAACGACCGTCCCTGGATTAACGGTATAAGAGTAGATAAGCTGGGTAGATAAGCTTCGTTCTTTACTCGGTTTTTCAAACTGATAATTATCGGGGTTAAATCTAAAATTACTGTAAATAGCCGCAATTTTTAATCTGTGCCTCACATCAAATTGATAATTTAACCTTAAGTCAGTCAAATTTGCCGTAAATACATCTGCATTATCGGCTTCAAGTTTTTTGTGAACATGAACAAGCTCTAAATTTAAATACTCTGTCATATCCCAATCTAACTCGGGTTTTAGCTCATAGAATTCAGCTAATCTGTCATTAGCAAAATCAATTTGATTACCAAACTCAAATAAATGCCCTACCCATAAATTTGCTACAGGCCTCATTTCGGCCCAAAGCCAAGTAAAATCCTCGTTATATAATTGCGTATTACCATCAATGCTTAAATCGTTTTCATTAAACCTTGGGCCAACCCTATCACGTACCCCAGTACCCATAGAGATAAATGATTGCTGTTGACCATTCAAACGCACACCACCTTCAAGTTCTTTTTCGATAAGCTCACCATTAATGTTATGAGCAATATCCCAATCGGACCAAACTTCAACTTCATTCCACCAATTTTCAGTGGGGTACCAAAAGCGTTTGCTGCCAATAATGCTTTTCGTAATATCAACTTGTTCTTCAAACCCTAAATCAGCGCGAAAATCTTCGCCAAGATTTTGATGGATAGCATAAAACTCCCAATCTCTAGAGTTGTGTTCAAGGTCTATTCGATAAGCCGTGTCTGAAAACGTTGATGCTTGGCAAGTATCTGTTAAACAAAATGGATTTAAGCTGTCAGACCAAAGTGCTTGGATAGCAATTTTTGTTTGGTCATTAAATCGGTAACGCGTATCAACACCCAGCATATAATTGTGATAATTATCACTTTCTCTCAGGGTAGAAATGGTTCCTATCGTTAAAGCATCCGTTACGTCGTATCTATATCGAAATGCAGCGTTAATTGATGATTCATCAAGTGTTTCAACATCTGACTCAGTATTACCGGGTAATAAAATCTGTGTTTGAGTATCATTGGTCACCATCAGAGCCAAAGTATGATCATCCACTCTGCTCGTCAGTTTAATACCAGCGTCTGGGTCAGCGATATTTCGGCTATATACCAAATCAAAGTTAGTACTAAAGTAATCGTTGTTTTCAAGGAAAAAGCGGCGTTTCTCATCGAGAAACAAGGTAAAAGTATCATTGATACTCAGCTCAGCTGAATCGGCTTCAATTTGTGAAAAGTCAGGGTTTAGTGTACCGGTCAATTGTGTATTAGCACTTAATGCATAATTGATGTCTAAACCAACTTCAGCATCGTTTTGTATAGACCAATCGCGTGTTTCGTCAAGATCCCGCTCCGATGTTTCAGAAACCACCAAAGAAGGTACTAAAGTTAAATTTTGTGATGCAGATGCTTGAATTCCAGTTAATGGAGCCATTTGACACAAGGTACATGAATTGTTGCGATCATCTTTGATATGCGATAACCGATAACTAACTTCCCTAGGATAGAAACGTACAAACTCAATTCCAAACTGATGCTCTTTATTTGAAACCGGAGGCATATTCATAATAGAAAGCGGAATGGCCATTTCAACGGTGTAGCCAAAATCGTGTACTTTGGTTTGAACAGACCATATGGCATCCCAACTATCACTTTCACTGCCATTTGTTTCATCTTCAATGGCATCTAATTGCACACCGTAAGGATTAACAAAAAACTGGTAAGCCAATTTAGCATCGCCAAACGTGTCTAATTTTACACCGACTAAATCATCATCCCAGGCTTTATCTCTTGGACGATAAAACGCCCTTATTGTTTGTGGATTAGGGTCTTTTGCATCAAAAGCAACAAATAAACGGTCTGTAGTTTGATAATAATAAACTTGGGTAGCGACTGGCGCGCTCGTATTTTCAAACGGCTGCGTCACATAATTGAGATTGAGCTCATTGGCTTTTTGCCATACGGGTTCATCTAACACCCCATCTAATTGGACGACATCAGTATAGGTGGAGATAGCTAATGTTTGATCAGCCTTTGCATTGGCAGCTTGCTGATAAATAGGTAAAAATAAAATGAAAAATAACTGAACAAAGCGGACTTTGATCAACTTGAATAAATGTCTACAGAACAAAGGTAACTCCATAAAGATGCTGTAACAGCTACTGATTCTTTAATGAGTTACCATTGTAAAAATTAACTTATACTAGCCCTAATTTTTAATAAAATTAGTAACTTATGTTGTGTACCGATATCTTAACAAGGCAGTTCTATCGCATTAAATGCGTGACTAATCGCGATTAACTTGTTTACTGCGTAAACGTCTGATAGCGCTCAAAGCTAATAAGCCAGTTAAAAAATAACCCACACTACCACCACTTGAGCTGCTGCCCGAACTGGTTCCTTTATCAGCAAGGACAACCGATACTTCTGCAGCTGTTGATAGCTCGCCTTTATCATTAGCAATTTGATAGCTAAATTTATCTGTTGCAGTTGCCTCGCCTGTGTGCGTGTAGGTGATACTGCCATCATCATTGACAACCGCAGTACCAAATTCTGGTTGTTCAACGATAGCCAAACTCGTTAAATCAAACTGAGAATCGACGGCCGTATCGTTGTTTAGTACCGGAATTTTGAAGCTTTCATTTTTGTAGATACGAAGTGTATCGCCAATCGTTCTTGGGTTGGAATATTTAGGCGGCATTAAGTCTAAAAACGTGTCTTTTGTATCATTGACAACCACAATATTTTCAATGACAACATAGTTGTCTAAATTGATAGTCACCTCACCAGATTCAAGCTCCTCTTCACTGAGACCTTGCATTGGCGTACTCGTAAATGCACCACCTAGATTCACTCTTGGCAAGGCTGCAATTTTCTCAAGTACATCTAAGCCATCATCTAAAACAACGCCAAACACAGTAAAGCCATTGTTTTGAAAATCGAGGCCGTCATTATTATCAACTAAATTAAAAAACCACTGACTCGTACCACTGTCTGGGTCATCGCCTAATTTTGCCATGGCAATAGTCCCTTTCACATTCGATAACACAGGCTCATTTACAACGGCGTCATTGGTTTCAATCACAGTGATCATATCGTCTTGTTCAGCGGTATCGTAATGGGCCTGGAAACCTCCGCCTTGAATAATAAAATCTGGCATACTTCTGTGCACAACAGCATTTTGGTAAGCGCCCGCTTCAACGTAATTGATAAAATTCTCAACCGTTTTAGGCGTGGTGCTGTCGAATAAGTTCACTTCAAAATCGCCGTGAGAAGTTTGAAATTGGACAACTGTTGCATGAGCAGATACGGATAAGAAAAGTGAAGTCAGCACTGTGCTGATAGAATGGATTGGCTTGATCATGTATTTGTATATTTATGTTACTTCTTGGAAAAGACACATTAATCAAGCCAATTACTTTGATAAAGTTAAGAAGTGTTAAAAAACCGCTTTAAAATGTAACTCTACTAATTAAAACGGTATTTTTAAAACTAAACGTTAGTCAATGAATTAAATTGATATCCTCGGTTATTTAATCATCATTTTGCTCATAGGCTTCTTCATCTAAAGCTTCCACTTCTTCAACGTTTAATGTTTCATTGACCGTATAAAGTACACAGCTAGGCTGAGAAAAGTTGGGGACTTCATCATAGCTAAACACTGAATAGAATTTAGGGATATTGGCATTACCAAAATTATCTAATGTGTATTCATCCTTTCCACCGTATAGTTTTACACCGTCAAGGGGTGATCGCGGCGGGTGAAAACGATTTCTAACCACATATGCACCTACAAAGTCTTCATGGTCTGGGTTCTTCCAAGTCAGTTTAACTTTATTATTTTCAATGGTTGTTTTGACATCAGACGGAGCAGGCAATGAATGCTTTCTGCGTTTTATGTATTCAATCACTAACCTCGCTTCGTATTCATCTCCTAGGTTATGCCAATTGACCAAAGCATTTTGTTCTTTAAATACAGATGTTGCCCTTAAAATGAAATAATAAGGTTCATTCGTTTCATGCAACCTTTCCAGTTCTTGCCTGCAATAACTATCAAATATAAAGTGATGAGTAGATCGGTTTTTCAGCACATCGTTACTGACCTCATAGCCAATAAATTCAATTTTTTCGCGTTGCTTGACGCTCAAATAATCCAAGTCTTTTAGGTGTGCAAGTTCAATGGTAAAACGAATATCTTGATTGGTACTCAGTGCGTTTTTGTTGCGCATTAATAAATACGCTTGTGTGATCACTGTTTTATCGGGCTCAGGAAGCTGCTCACTAGTAAAAGCCATCTGCCCATAAACAACATTACCGTCACTATCGAAGCCTGCTGCCAATCTATCAATTTCTATTGAGTCTTTAAAAATGGTATTTAGGGTCACAGGTGATAGCTCTACTCGCTCAGGTGGTAACGTGTATATCACTTCAAGGTTGGGCCTGTAGTGAATACCGCTGCCAAACGGGCCATAACCAATATCAAATTGCATAACTTGTGAATCATTGCCTAACGGCAACTCATCTGGGCCTTCGATTCTAAAGATGATTTTTTTATTCGCGATACATTTTTCTAGTACATTGCGCTCAACCCCGCGCAAACGCCACTCAGTCCAAATACCTTGGGTGAGTTTATCTGACGCAATGGTATGGCCTAGAGTATGAATCGTTTTCGCATTTTTAACTTGTTGGAAATTGGTGTAATCACTGATTTCTTCTGGGTCTAGAATTGAAATCGACCATTCACCATAATTCTCAATTTTAGCGGCAACCCTGTTCATCGGGTACAAAGAGAAACACGCAGATTTTATTTGTGCATTGCTCGGCAGGTTCTCAAGTGGATAGGCAATCACACCATAACAAATACCGCGACGCTTATTCACGCCAATAAACATCGAATTATAACCAAAGTGTTCTGGGTTTTTCTCTCCACTAAATTCAGCGACATAGCCGACATCTTTTTTCGCTGGAAATAATGTTAATGAAAATTCGTCATTCGCCAATAAGGTCTTGAGTTTAAGCTCTTGGCCAAATGGCGATTTAATTTTCGTAATACGATCGACGGCCCGAATATTGTAAAAGTACTTTTGACCACTTTTTAACTGAACATCGGTAAAACACAGTGAGCGAGTAATGGCCACCCTATTTTGTTCACAACACGCTTGTTTATGTTCAAAGCTGCGATATATCTCAAAATAAACATCACTGGTATCTTCATAATGCCAAGTCAGCGTCACTTCATTATTCGATATGTCCGAAAAAGAAAACTGCTCCGGTCTTTTAGGCGCGGCATTTGAATAGTTTATTGATTCAGACAATGCATATATCAGAGCAGGAATATTTTCATCGATGCTTTGTGACATATTTTGCATATAGTCAGGAATATTGCGTGTGCCAACTTCCACAACCGTAGATAATATGCCTCTGGAGTAGTAATACTCACGGCCACTACCGTGAATTAAATTCACTGGTGGCTTACCGCGATGGATACCATAAACCCTGCCGGTCACTTTTTTAATCTCAGCATTCATATTAGCACACAGTACATTTAAATCCGTGCCATCAATTTCGGCTTCATGGTTAAATTTGTGTGCAGGAAAAAACACATTGCCTTGTGAGTGATAATCCAAAGCGACTGTTATATTGTTATGGCTCTCAACAAAATGCTTAATTGCTTTCGTTTCAGGTTCTGAAAACGCTTCAGGACCACCATAGGTATTAGCGCTCTTATCTTTGCCTCGCCTAAACCTAACACCAAAATTACGATTTAAATCAACACCAAAGCTACCGTCGCCATTATTACGTCTATTTTTTCGCCAAAATGAAAAATGAGTTCTTGAGTATTCAAACCCGTCAGGGTTCAGACAAGGCACGATGTAGAGTGTATTTTTACTTAAAGCCGATAGTAACAGTGGGTTAAAGCGATAATTTTTAATGATGTAATCAATAAATTTAATTGCCAGCTCGTTACCTATCCATTCACGTGCATGAATAGACCCAGTATAAAGCAAAGCAGGCTTGTGATCAGCATAGGCAACATCTAAGGAAATGGTAGCTAGCATAATGGGTCGCCCTTCCCATGTATCACCAATACTTTGCACCCTAATAAGATTGGGGTCTTCGCCCATAGCTTGCTTTAAAAACGCGATGGTCTCTTCATACGACGTGTATTGTTTTTTCATCTGTTACCGTTCACTTAAAGGTTAAACTTTTTAGTTCTAAACGCTTTGTTGGATCGCTTGCCAATGCTCAATGATGGCATCCACTTTTTTCTCTTTTATACTCTTAACTTCAAGTAAAATAGTAGGTTCGTCATCAAGTGCTTTGATTAACCTTTCTAGACCTAAGGTATCAATAATCAGCTGAACCGTGACCTGACCTAGCCCTTTTACCGATGATAAAAACTCAACTAACTCTTGCTCTGTGTACGGTAACTCCTGTTCTTTCTCCGCGGGCGTTTCAGCATTTTCAACTTTCACTTTTGGAAATAAACTGGATGTCGATTTAAGCACTGACTGTCTGTCCCATATCTCACTAGGCCATTCTTCATCAAATCGATTTTCTGTATTAATAAGGGGGATATTTTGAGGCGTAACCTGATTAAACATATCTGCCACATCATCACATTGTGGTTGGTTATTAACCGGACGTGAAAAAGTAATGTGTCGCATCGTGCGCAAGAGATTTGAATCGATTTTGCCGAGTTCTTCCCAGTTATAAAGTGGAATGTGCGGCAATGGGAATTGACCGTTCGAAACCTTCCACATAATAAACTGACCAATCCAATCTCTGATGTAAGGAAAAGCGGCAAAGGCGGTTGCACATTCTAAAATTCGATATTTACCATCAGTTCCTAATGCAATATCGCAGGCCCAGTATTCAGCATTGGCCGCTTTTGATGCTTTAACCGCTATATCCAGTGCCCTTTTAGGTACATTTTTGTAATCCATTGATCCACCTTGACTGGTGTTGGTCAGCCACTCTCCTTCGGGTGGTCTTCGCCAGAATGCACAAACAGGCTTATGGCCAATTAACATGACACGAATATCAGCTTGCATAGGAACAAAGTCTTGTACGTACACAGGGTAGTATTTTTTATGCGACAGTAAATTCACTGCATCTTTGAAATTATCCACCTTGTGAACGTAGTAACCACCATAGTTTGATGGACCATAGGATTTTTTAATAATCTTGGGGTAATGCGTTTTGGCTAAATAGTTTCTTGCATCGGCAAATTCATAAAAGATTTCAGTACGTGGAATTGGTAAGTTGTATTTTTTACAAAAGTGCGTGACGTTCTCTTTAGATTTATTACAAAATTGCGCATCAATTGACGGTAAAAATTGTACGCCAGGTAACTCTCTAGCAATTTTTCTAAATGTCTCATAGGCAGTAGCAGGAATATTACCTATTAACACATCAATCTTTTTACGTTTGACTTCATTGATAAATCTTTGCTTGTCATTACCCCAGTGATAAGTAACTTGTTCAATTTTATTTGGCCATCCTTTGAAATTGGATTTATCGAAAAATCGCATTACATAATCAAGATAAAGGAAACCTAGTTTAGGTAATGCTTTGTTTTTTGTTGTTGTCATTACGCAGCCTTGTTATCTGTATGTTTGTTGTTAGATGAGACAGTTTTTTCTATCAAATCAACGATGGCGTTAATTTTTCGCCCGTTGAAATTAAGTCCTAATTTTTCTTGTTCAGGTGTCGCAAAAGCTGGGATACCGTTAACTTCAAGTACGACATACTCCTCACGCTCTCTGTCATAAATAATATCCACGCCAGCAATTTCTAACCCTGTAATTTTTGCCGCGCGTTTGGCCAGCTCGATCACTTCATCCTCTGGGTCTCTGACAAAAATAGTCCCGCCACTAGTGACATTCGTTTTCCAATCATCATCTGGTGCCTTTCGTCCATAACAGCCGATATATTGCCCATCAACTATGTCTATTCGGTAATCAGTGTTGTCATAATCAATAAAACGTTCGACATAGAAGTAGCGCAAATCAGTGCGACTGATAAAGGGCAGTAACATATCAAGCGCTCGTTCGCTTTCAATTTTAACAATACCGACACCACCCCATCCTTCAGTGGGCTTGTAAACGACTTTGCCACCACAGGCGCGTATGGCACATTTCAAGCCTTCAATATCGTTTTTATGAATTAAATGGTAATCCGATGTGGTAATACCATGTTGTTGCAATAAGTGTGCGGTTTGATATTTATCTTCTGTCAATGCAAACGCATCATAATTATTCAAAATAGGAATTGAGTGGTTGAGCGCTTGATATAGATAGGTTTGATACTGAGTTTGTTGGCCTGCGTTGTAACTGAAAAATGCATCAAGCTCTTCCATTATGGTGCCACGGCAATTTATTTGTCCATGAGTAGAGCGTGCTGTGTTTAAATCTAAACCTGTTATACAGTTAATATTGCGCTGTGCTAACTGTGAAATGATTGTTTGTTCTATGCGGTCACCACCGCCATTTTGGTACATCCAAATGCCAACATTATGATCAGACATTTCCCGTCTTCCTTATTACCAATAAAAATCCGTCTCAGAGCAGTTCGTTAATTAAACAGCTATTACCTGAATATAATTTGCACAATTAGTGACACTTAGATGACATTTTTAAAATGACATCAAAGCTTAACAGTTGTGATTTTTTGTTTACAATATAACCAATTATTGTCACCAAAGTGCCTTCAAACATTCACATAATAGGACAAAGCTTTTAATTAAACCAATCAAGGAAAGTGTTTTATGTCGAGTCAATTTGATTACTCAGAGCTACAACAGATTATTGAACTTAATTCACATACAAAGAATAAAGCAGGCGTTGATGAGAACGGGCATGTATTTTCGAACTGGATGCAGGATTTAGGATTCGAAATTAAACGATATGAACGAGTGAAAATTGGCGATCATCTGTTATTTATTAGCAATAAAACAGCAGGACAGAAACTCCTGCTACTTGGGCACTTAGATACTGTCTACCCAGTCAATACTTTTACTCAATTTCATCAAGATGAACATTGGATATATGGCCCTGGAGTATGTGATATGAAAGGCGGCAATTATGTTGCTTTATCCGCTCTTCGCAATGTCTATCAAACGTTAGGAGGCATAGCTAACATTGATATGTTGTTAGTCAGTGACGAAGAAACAGGAAGTGATGATAGCAGAGCACTAACAAGTGAATTAGCCCCCAAGTATGATGCGTGTTTAGTTTTTGAAGCTGCAGGGAAAAACGGTGAAGTGGTGATCGGTCGAAAAGGCGTGGGCACATTTGAAATCGACCTTCATGGCAAAGCGGCACATGCAGGTAATCACTATATCGATGGCCGAAATGCAAATTTAGCCGCCGCGCATATGTTGGTTTCATTAACGGCCTTAACGGATTTAACTAAAGGCACGACAGTCAATGTAGGCCAAATTTCCGGTGGTATAGGTGCCAATACAATCTCGCCAAAAGCCAACTTAAAAGTAGAGATCAGGTATACCAAATTAGAAGAGAAAAAAAGATTATTAAACCGTCTCAATCAAATTGTATGCTCTGCCTCCAACTGGGGAGTTTCTGCACATTTATCAGGTGGAATACAACGAGATGTGATGCAACCCAACGCTAATCAAGCAGCGTTATTACAACAACTAGAAACCATTATCGGTGAGAGATTACTGACAGAAAAACGTGGGGGGGTGAGCGATGCCAATATAACCTCAGCCGCTGGCTTACCCACCATTGATGGTTTTGGCCCTTTTGGCGATGGTGACCACACCTTAGATGAACGGGCTTGTAAAGCAAGCTTTGTCAAACGCATTGAGCAAGTGACTAAAATATTGGCGCATTACAATGCATTTCAGTCTAAGACAGTGGCCGAACGCGAATCTGCAGTGGTTAACTAATTACACGTAAATCCAAGACACTAGCTTGGCCTCTTTATGCTGATATTTGTGTCAGAGGCCAAGTTAATAGAGGTTATATTCCAAAGCGCTTCACTTTTTCAATTTCGGCAATCAATCTTGCATTTTCACGTCTTAAAAAAGCGACTTCTTCTGCAATTGATAATTTCCTGGGAGCAGGCACTTCATTATCCTCTGCGGGTCTAATTGACATGAATACGGCTTCAGATTGAACAATATCCCCCACTTTTAATGAGAAGTTATCCACGATACCTGTTTGCTTAGCTGTCACATCAAGCGTCACTTTGTTATTTTCGACATCAATTAACAAGTCACCTTTATTTATTGCTTGTCTGTTATTGATATGAACAGCTGCAACTTTGATTTCGCCCTCAATGGCTGCCAATTTAGGGACCTTTACATCCATGTTTCGTATTCCTTCTAAAAGTCGGTTAATTAAGATAAATGGGGAGTCTTATTTCAAAACGAGCACCCGTTAATATCTCCCCGTCTTTAACAACAATGCTTCCCTGGTGCCAATCGATTACTTTTTTCACGATGGCCAAACCTAAACCAAAACCACCTGACTCTTTTGCTCGGCTTTGGTCTAACCTTGAAAAGGCAACAAAGACCTTATCTTTATCTGAATCCATAATGCCTTGACCATCGTCTTCAATGGCAAGTACGAATTCATCTTGGTGTTTAGTTATTTGAACCAAAATATTATGTTGGCAATATTTTCGCGCATTTAAGATGATATTTTGTAGGGCTCGTTGAATAAAATGCGGGTCACAGGATAAAACTAGCGAGTTATCTCCTTCAATTTTTACTTCGATATCCTGTAATAACAGTTGTTGTTCTTGGACAATTTGTTCAACAATTTCAGCTAAAGAAGTATCTATCAAATTCAGCTCTGGTTGCGCTTGTTCAAACCTTGCGTAAGTCAACATTTCTGTGATCAGTTGGTCAACTTGATCCATATCTTCAGAGATGGAATCGATGTAATCAACACAAGCCTGTTGATCGCCCTTTTCTACTTTTTGTTTGAGCATTTCTAGGGCAAATTTAGTGCGTGCAATCGGGGTTTTGACTTCATGAGATACCGCTGAAGTGAGTTCTTTTTGTGCATTAACTAATTGCCTAATTCTATCAAGCATGTAGTTGATACTTTTGGCGATACTGATGATAAATGACGATGAATTAATATTAATATGGGTATCGAGCTTGCCCTGGGTAACGTGCTCTGCTCCATTTTTAATTATCATTAAATCACCCCACAACGGCTTGAGTAAAAGCCAAGATGAAGCGGCAATGATGAGGTAAAACAGGACAGATAAGGACAATTTAAGCCACTGGCTTTCGGTATAAATTACCTTGATAACTAAATACTTATCGTGTTTAGGCATATCCGCATAATAATGGGTTCTACCCTTTGTATCTTCCAATGCGATGGGGGCCTGACTAACAGCCGCTATTATTTCGGGTGTAAAAGCAATATCGGCTTTCGACCAAAAAGAAATGCGAGTATCGAACTGCTTGCTCAGTTTGTCACTGAGTAGTTGCCAATCGATACTAATACTCGAATCATTCGTTGTAATAGCATTGATTGCATGAACGAATGTTTGAATGTCTTTTTCAGAAAAATGGTAGGCATGCTGTTGCTTGTGAGCCTGATATTCAGCCCATAACCAATCAAATACGGCACCAAGACTGATAAAAACAACAAATAGTATCAGGTAAAAACGAATGAAAAGCTTAGCCATTCATTAACGTTCCCAAGCATCGGGCACTAATAAATAACCTTGTCCCCAAATCGTTTTTATTTTTTGAGGGTCATCGCTATCGTCGCCAAGCTTTCGACGTAATTTAGAGACCCTGACATCGACGGAGCGGTCTAATCCGTTGTAATCACGACCTCGGAGTGCTTGAGTTAAATACTCTCGGCTCAGCACTTCACCTGCATTTGCCATCAAAACTTGCAGTAAATCAAATTCATGTGTGGTGAGTTCGATTGATTCATTAGCTAAATGCGTCGTGCGTTTGTTGGTATTGATAACGAGATGGCCCAAAGTTATCTCATTCGTTTGTAACACTTCAGATTGTGCGGGACCAGAACGCCTAAATAGCGTCTGAACTCTTGCCAATAACACCCGAGGTTCAACGGGTTTGATAATAAAATCATCTGCACCAATTTCCAAACCCAAAACATGATCAAAGTCACTGGCTTTTGCGGTTAAAAACAATATCGGTCCTGAAAAAACAGGGCGTATTTGCTTACAAATTTCAAAGCCATTTAAACCGGGCAACATCACATCTAATATGATCATGTCCGCTTTAATTTTTTGCAGCTGAATAACCGCCTTCGCTCCATTGTTGATAACTTCTACCGTATAGCCATTCGACTCTAAATAATCACTGACAAGGCGTGACAATTTAATATCATCTTCAACAAGCACGATATGTTTAGTATCAAAAGGCGTAGTACTCAAAATAGGCTCCAAGGATTGCGTTGTCGGCGTTTATATTTCGCTAATTCAACTAGGGTGAGTTCAGTGTAATCTATACTTTTTTGACTTTTTGAATCGATAAGATCAAAACGAATAGCTGTATCGCCCTCATAAGCATAGATGGTGGTTGATTCTTTATTTTCTGTGCAAGCCAGTTTGTGTTTAGTCTGATAGGCACAAGCGTGAATGTCAGCAAAAAATACGACTTCAATCTCGACTACACATTGTTTGTTGCTATCGACCGCGCACGCTTTAGGGCGAAGTTCTATATAGCCCGAATTATTGGCCAAAACAGGCAAAGTACATGTCGCGATAAGTACTGCGAAAACTGTAATTATATTTTTTATCATGCTTTAGAAGTGGTATATAAAACCGCTAAACCACTGAGTTAAATGATTTTTATCAACTAATGGGCTATTTGAAATTTCGTCGTCTAGTTTTTCATAGCGAAAAGTAGATAACAATGATAATGCGTCATTTAACCCATAAACTAAGACTAAGTCGGCAACAATATTAACCCCCGCCTCTGCTTCATAATGCCAATTTGGATCGAATGTATCGTTATCATCGACACCGTAATAGTAATTGACCCAATCTTCACTTTTATATTTTAAAGCCAGGTTAGTATTTACTTTTAATTCATCCCAGTGCCAAAATTTATTTAACTTGAGTGTTAATCCATGGCCTTGATGAACACCTGTTATATCTTGGCTGACAGCTAATTGGTATGACCATGTCTGATAGTAACGATTCCACTCCAGACCAATATGGCCGGCAATTTTTCTCTCAATATCGAAGCTATCTG
This sequence comes from Marinifaba aquimaris, assembly GCF_013328345.1. Lineage (GTDB taxonomy): Bacteria > Pseudomonadota > Gammaproteobacteria > Enterobacterales > Alteromonadaceae > Marinifaba > Marinifaba aquimaris. Next base: position 73,111 of record NZ_JABULX010000011.1, on the reverse strand, counting down.
TTAAGCGATAAGTAGTTTGTGGTAATTCTTCACTGTGTTCAGGTAAGTATTCATCATCAAGAGCGGTACCAAAGGATGGCTTATTTTCATCAGGGACAGATTCTGAGCGCGCAGGCGTAATATTAGCTAAATGATAATCGTGAAAGTAAGCAGAGTCATCACTTAGCGACAGGGTCACATTTACAGACTGTGATGCTGTGTTACTGACACTATAACCAAACGTATCTTTGTCAAAAAACCAATTGCCATAGTAGAAACTAATATCAGGTAGGACGTACAAATCGATATCATCTTCATAGCGATAAGGGTTCTCTTTAACCCCATAACCGAGTGCCACTGAGATATTGAATTCACCCGGTTCAATACAGTTTTCTGCTAAATATTGTTCTAAATCGCAATCACTTTCATTGGCAAGGGACAAAGGACTTGCTAAATTCAGTAACAAAGCAGCGATTAATAGCAATCGACTCGACATGACCTATACGTTTATTAACATTTGATACCAAAAATGTATCATCTAAATCATCTCTCACCTAGCAATTGACGCAAGAGTTACACTTTTTCACAGCATCAAATAGGTTAAATACAGTTTAGCTTTTAACCACGCGTTACATTTATTGTGAATTTAATCAAACAGGGACCATTATGTTTAACTCAAATAATAAATTTAAATTCACCGCCATCTCCATGTTGGTTGCAACGGTTTCAGCATGTGGTGGCTCATCTTCTAATAAACCTGGTACAGATACCTACCAGATGAAAGAACTTGAAAGTTCTGATCCACACGGCAAGTTGGCTCAAGCAAGCAGTTCTGAGCAAACGCTTAATAGAATTAGAAATGGCTTGCTACTTTCGAGTAATCAAAGTTTCTTCAATAAAGATTTTACGGGTGATACCGGTATCCAAAGACCCACAGCGCTGGTTGAATCTTTTGCAGATAGCACCGCCTCGCCTACACCTGGATTTAGCCAAACTAATTTAATTGAAGCTGGGGTAGATGAAGCTGATCTTGTTAAATTTGATGGTAAAACACTGTTTATTGGTGTCAATCAATACAGTCCTTTATATGAACCTTTTGTCGAAACGCCTGAAGCAGAAGCAGCTTCAACGTTTATCATAGAACCTATCACTGACAATGAGAGCTATATCCGTGCACTGCAAGAGCTTGAAGATGGCAGTATGGAGCTGGTAGCGGAATTTGCTCAGCACAAAGGCGGAAACCTCGACGGTTTATATTTAGCTAACGATGAACTCATCAGCATTGTCAATCAGGATGTTTTTTCAATCGCAACTGATTTAGAAGATGAGGAGGCTAATGTCTTTACTCCCTCTTTCACAATTAATAAATACGATGTGACTGACCCAGCTAATGCGACTGTTACAGATGAAGTGGTCATTGCGGGCCATTTAGTAAGAAGTAGAAGAATTGATGACAAACTTTATGTTTTGAGTCAGTTTTATCCAACTATTCCGCTTGATTATATTTATGAACCTCAAACGGATGTGGAGTATAGAAATAATGAAACCTTAGTTGGGCAGCTTCCACTTTCTAGCTTATTGCCTACAGTTGAAATTAATCAGACCAATGCGCAAAGCCTTGTAGATGGTGCAAACTGTTTCTTACCAGCAGGTGAAGATGATTCTGTCGGTTATGCATCGACATTAACCGTCACTGTTTTTGATTTAAACGATTTATCTAACTTTGAATCAAATTGTCTTAATATTGATGTACATGGTTTTTACATGTCGCAGTCATCCATTTATTTAACTAACCACAACTGGACTAACCAGCAAACCACCATTCATAAACTTGCATTAACCGATACCGGTGTCGATTATCAAGCGACAGGACAGGTTGATGGATACTTAGGCTGGCGTGGTGAAGCGTTTCGGATGAATGAGCACGAAGGTCATTTGCGCGTTCTGACCACAACCAATACCGAAGATGAAACTGATCGCATGGATCATCATTTATATGTATTTGAAACCAATGAGCAAACTAATACATTAGATTTGGTATCCCAATTACCAAATGAAAACCAACCAAAGGAAATTGGTAAGGTTAATGAGGATGTTTATGCCGTTCGTTTTTATGGCGATCGAGCTTACATCGTAACATTCGAGCAGATTGATCCCCTCTACTCTGTTGATTTATCTGACCCGGAGAATCCTATTTTAGCAGGTGAGCTTGAGGTCCCAGGTTTTAGCAGCTATCTACATCCGCTTTCTGATAAGTACCTGTTAGGTATTGGTGAAGATGTTGATGCCAATTTAGCCCTACGAGAACCCGCTGTTTTTAATGAAACAGATAGAGATACCGACGTCAGTGAGTTACCTAGTGATTCAGTCGAAGGTGATGGTGGCGTTAAGCTAGTGTTATTTGATGTCAGTGATATTAATCAACCGACTGAAGTTCAAACTTTAGTTTTGGGTAACACAGGTTCATATTCTGACGCTTTATACGATCATCGTGCAGTGAGCTTATTACAAACAGAAGATGGCAATTACCGTTTAGCCCTGCCATTGTCTTTAACACAATTTACCACCCAGTATTATCAAGCTGATCGTGGCTTGGGTTTAATTGATATCAATGTGAGTGATGATGCAGGTTTAAATCTCAATGGCTTCTTATCAACTTCAGATAAGGATTACTATTACAACTATGTTACTCGCGGTATTATCAATGGTAACAAAGTGCATTATGTTCAGTCACCACATGTATGGTCAACAACTTGGCAAGACAGTAAACGAGTAGTTGGGCCTAAGTAAGTAAATAGGCTAACCCATATCATCAACGGCTTAGTTGTTATGACAATTAAGCCGTTTTTTATTCGTTCAAAATAATCCAATCTGCCACTAAGTCATTAATAAAGCCCGAATCGTGATAAGCGCGTTCGATTGTGCCGTTGGCTCTTAGTATCTTTAAGCCTTTTTGCAATGCATCAAAAGTCTCACGTCCCAAAGGATGCTTTTTTGATACTAAAAAGTGACGACTATCATCAAGCTTAATTTTAACTCCTTCAATAGCAACGACGCGGTAGTCATGGCCTCGATATTCGAACGGCCTTTTTGCGGTAAATGGGATCAACATTAAATCAATCCACTGGTTACTAACCATTTTGGCCATGGAAATCCAATCACTTTCATCAATTAGGTCAAGTGGTTTCATCGCTTGTAGTGTCATCCAATCAGTACGCCAAGCGGTACTTGAAACGACCGTGTGTTTTTGAAATTCTTTTATGCTTCTGATACCTAGCGCACTTTGATTGTCAGGAGAAGTATAAACACCGGCCCAAAACTCCCCCTTTCTTACCATTGCATCAGAGATGTAAACGTTATCTTTTATTAGTGATGCTTCTGACATCCAAATCGTGTCAAAAGAAATGAGTAATAACCCCCGGGCAAGCAGTTTGGGATTTCTAGCGTCATAATTGCCATGTGTGATATTGAATTCGACATCTAAGCCACCTAATGCCATGGCTTTTTGCACTAAGATAAATTCGACTACATCGCGCTGGGTATGCAAACCCTCAAAATTATCAACTTCTACAGGCAAACGCCCATCCATGATTTCTAGTGCGTAGAAATAAATATCAGTTTCTACCGTGACATCGACAACTGGTCGCTCTTGTGCGTGCGCCTGAGCAATCATATAAGCAGTGAAAAAAGCGATAATAACCCGCATTGCAATGGCCCCTGAGTGCTACTCCCTAAGCTTAGAAGCCAATTTTGAAGAACTCGAAATAAAATAGCGGTTTTTAAAGTTTGGTTACAATTAACACAGCATTAACATGTCAATAGGATATATGTCTTTTCGTTAATTAAACTCGATTACTTGCAACTGGCCAGGCTGTAAATCACCTAATTGATATTCGCCCACACTCGCTCGTACTAGCCTAAGTGTTGGGTGCCCAACATGGGCGGTCATGCGCCTTACTTGCCTATTTTTACCTTCACTAATGATGATAGATAGCCAAGTCGTCGGGATATTTTTTCTTTCTCTAATAGGTGGATGACGAGGCCAAATGCTTGGTTGTTCGATGATTTTAACCTTTGCAGGTTTTGTCATACCGTCTTTGAGCTCAACACCTTTTGTTAATTTTGAAATAGCAGTGTTATCGGGAATGCCTTCAACCTGAACCCAATACTCTTTTTCTTTGTGATGTTTCGGGTGAGAAATAAGATCTTGAATGGCACCATCGTTAGTTAATACCAACAAGCCTTCAGAATCTTTATCCAAACGACCAGCAGCGTATACATCTTTGATGTTAATAAAATCTTTTAAGGTTTGACGATTATCATCATCAGTGAATTGGGTGAGTACATCAAAAGGCTTATTGAATAAAACAACAATTGATTTTTCAGGCTTAGCTTTCGCTACTCTTTTCTTTTTTGATGGCGCACGAACAAATGGTTTGTTTTTATTGCTATTAGTTGATTGGTGTGGCTTTGAGCCAAATGGAGAACGTTTAGATCGCGGCACAGCCAGCCTCACTATTTATTTTATTTATAAATCATTCTGCACTACAAAGTTTGCTGAATATTAAAGATAGCGAAAAGCTATAGTGGTTGCCTATTCTAATAAAACATCTACTGCTATACTAGCGCGCGAAAAAAATCAATATTGTCGAGATAACTCAGTTATGAGTAAAGATTGCTCAACTGTCAGTTTGAAACGACAACCGACCCATGTGTCATTTATAAAATAGGAAATAATATGAGCACAAACACGCCAAAGATTATTTATACCATTACAGATGAAGCGCCAGCATTGGCTACTCATTCTTTTTTACCTATCGTTGAAGCTTTTGCAGCACCTGCTGGCGTTGCAGTTGAAACGCGTGATATCTCTTTAGCGGGTCGTATTCTTGCGAACTTATCTGAATACTTACCAGAAGATCAAAAAACAGCTGATGCATTAGCTGAATTAGGTGAATTAGCCAAGACTCCTGAAGCAAACATCATCAAGTTACCAAACATCTCTGCTTCTATCCCTCAGTTAATTGCTGCGGTTAAAGAGTTACAAGGTAAAGGTTTCGCATTACCTGACTACCCTGAAGAGCCACAAAACGACCAAGAAAAGGCAATCAAAGCATCTTACGCTAAAGTATTAGGTTCTGCAGTAAACCCAGTATTACGTGAAGGTAACTCTGATCGTCGTGCACCAGGTTCTGTTAAGCAATATGCTAAGAACAACCCACACCGCATGGGTAAATGGGCATCAGATTCTAAAGCACACGTTGCTCACATGTCTGGTGGTGACTTCTACGGTTCTGAAAAATCAGTAACAGTTGACGCTGATAGCCAATTTAAAATCGAATTCCACGCTGCTGACGGTTCAGTTTCTGAATTAAAAGGTTTCGCACCTTTAGAAGCAGGTGAAGTAATTGATTCATCTGTAATGAGCGCAAGTGCTTTACAAACTTTCTTAGCTGAGCAAATCGCTGACGCGAAAGCACAAGACGTTTTATTCTCGCTTCACATGAAAGCGACAATGATGAAGGTTTCTGATCCGATCATCTTTGGTCAATGTGTTTCAGTATTCTACAAAGACGTATTCGAAAAGCACGCTGATGCATTAGCGCCTTTATCTGTTGACGTTAACAATGGTATCGGTGATTTATACGCTAAATTAGGTCAATTAGACGAAGCTAAACAAGCTGAAATCAAAGCAGACATCGAAGCGTTATACGCAGAAGCACCAGCATTAGCTATGGTTGATTCTGACCGTGGTATCACTAACTTACACGTACCATCAGACGTTATCATTGATGCTTCAATGCCAGCTATGATCCGTGGTGGCGGTAAAATGTGGAACGCTGAAGGTAAAGAGCAAGACGCAAAAGCAGTAATTCCAGATCGTTCATACGCAGGTGTTTACGATGAGACTATCAAGTTCTGTATCGAAAACGGTGCATTCGATCCAACAACTATGGGTACAGTGCCTAACGTTGGTTTAATGGCTAAGAAAGCTGAAGAGTACGGTTCACACGATAAGACGTTCCAAGCTTCTGGTGCAGGTTCAATCAAAGTTGTTTCTGATAACGGCTCTGTATTAATGGAACAACCTGTTGAAGCAGGTGACATCTTCCGTATGTCTCAAGCTAAAGATGCACCAATCCAAGATTGGGTTAAATTAGCTGTTACGCGTTCACGTTTATCAAACACACCAGTTATCTTCTGGTTAGACGAGAACCGTGCACACGATGCGCAAATGATCGCTAAAGTTAAAGCATACTTACCAAACCACGATACTGACGGTTTAGATATCCAAATCTTATCGCCAGTAGAAGCAACTAAAGTGACATTAAAGCGTTGTAAAGAAGGTTTAGATACTATCTCTGCAACAGGTAACGTATTACGTGACTACTTAACTGACTTATTCCCAATCTTAGAATTAGGTACTTCAGCTAAAATGTTATCAATCGTTCCATTAATGAATGGTGGTGGTTTATTCGAAACAGGTGCTGGTGGTTCTGCGCCTAAGCACGTACAACAGTTCGAAAAAGAAAACTACTTACGTTGGGATTCATTAGGTGAATTCTTAGCCTTAGCAGCTTCTTTAGAGCACATCAGTAACTTTGCTAACAATGCACAAGCACAAGTATTAGCTGATACTTTAGATGCAGCAACAGCTAAATTCTTACAAAACGATAAGTCGCCGGCACGTAAGTTAGGCTCTATCGATAACCGTGGCTCACACTTCTACTTAACACTTTACTGGGCACAAGAATTAGCGGCTCAAGATAAAGATGCAGCATTAAAAGCAAAATTCGCTCCATTAGCTGAAACATTAACAGCTAACGAAGAGAAGATTGTTGCTGAATTAAACGGTGCACAAGGCCCAGCACAGAACGTTGAAGGTTACTTCCAACCAAATGCTGAGCTTGCTTCTAAAGCAATGCGTCCTAGCGCTACATTAAACGCTGCAATCGCTGCGCTTTAATAACACGCTTAATTTAGATTTAAAGAAGCCCTGCGATGTCAGGGTTTCTTTTATTTACCACTCCCTATATCTCAACCTAATCATTCTATATATTTCACCAATTTTTAACCTACTGATTTTCAAAGTCTTCTACTCTTTACTAGACTAAACTTGCAGTCTAATGCTTGCTTATCTAAGCTTTAGTTAAACTGGTCGTACCAGTTAGACATGGAGTAACTATGGAATATACATTTTGGCTATTGGGTTTAATTACCCTTTTCTGTTTTTTGGCTTACCACAAGTCTTCTTTAACAACCTTTACTATGAGTATTGGTGCTTGGTTATTACTCGGCACATTGTTCGCTGGTATCGGTCAATTCACTTGGTTTGTTTTTTTACTCTTTGCTGGTGTTTTAAATGTCACCAGTATTCGTCAGCAATTGATATCTGAACCGGCGCTGCGCTTTTTTAAAAAGAGCATGCCAGCCATGTCAAAAACAGAAAAAGAAGCACTTGAAGCTGGAACAACTTGGTGGGAAGCAGATTTATTAAAAGGCGAACCGAGTTGGTCAAAATTACATAAAATTCCTCAACCTAGATTAACTAACGAAGAACAAGCATTTCTTGATGGGCCCGTTGAGCAAGTTTGCCAAATGGTCAATGATTGGCAAGTGACCCACCAAGACGGTGATTTATCACCTCAAACTTGGCAATTCTTAAAGGACCATAAATTTTTCTCGTTGATTATCAAGAAAAAATACGGTGGTTTAGAGTTTTCAGCTTATGCACAAAGCTGTGTATTACAAAAGTTAATGCCCTCTTCTACTGTGCTTGCCGTCACTGTCGGTGTGCCTAATTCACTGGGCCCGGCTGAATTACTACAACAATATGGCACACGTGAGCAAAAAGATTATTACTTACCTAGATTAGCAAATGGTCAAGAAATTCCCTGTTTTGCCTTAACGAGCCCTGAAGCGGGTTCGGATGCTGGAGCGATCCCAGATAAAGGCATTGTATGTAAACGCATTATTGATGGTGAAGAAATCCTTGGGATTGCTTTAACATTCAACAAACGCTATATCACGTTAGCACCCGTCGCGACACTGGTTGGCTTAGCATTTAAATTATTCGATCCTGAACAATTACTGGGTTCAGAGAAAGAACTTGGGATCACATGTGCGTTGATCCCTAGAGATACAGACGGGCTTGATATTGGTCGTCGTCATTTTCCACTTAACGTCCCTTTTCAGAATGGACCGATAAGAGGAGATGATGTTTTTGTGCCAATAGAAACCATTATTGGTGGCGCAAAAATGGCGGGCCAAGGCTGGCGAATGTTAGTCGAATGTTTATCTGTCGGCCGAGCAATTACACTGCCGAGTAACGCAACTGGCGGTGCCAAATCTGTTGCGCTAGCTACAGGTGCCTACGCGAAAATTCGCCGTCAATTCAAACTCCCTATAGGGAAAATGGAAGGCATTGAAGAAGCCTTAGGCCGTATTGGTGGTAATGCTTATTTGATGGATGCAGCCTGTTCAATGTCTACTCAGGCAATTGATCTTGGTGAAAAGCCATCCGTAATATCGGCTATCGTCAAATACCATTTAACCGAGCGTTCACGTGATGTAGCCAATTACGCCATGGATATTCACGGCGGTAAAGGCATTATGCTCGGCCCTAGAAATTACCTCGGCCGCGGTTATCAAGGTGTTCCAATCGCCATTACAGTGGAAGGTGCCAATATATTAACCCGCAATATGATCATCTTCGGTCAAGGTTTAATACGCTGTCATCCATACATACTTCAAGAAATGGCTTGTCTTGAGATTCAAGATGAAGCGGATGCACTCAATGCATTTGATAAAGCGCTCACTTCACACTTAGGCTTTGTGCTGAGTAATGCAGTGAGAAGTGTCTGGTTTGCATTATCCGGCGCAAGATTCAGCGCGACTTTATTTAATGACCAAACTAAACGCTATTACCAAACCATAAACCGTTTTAGTGCAAATCTAGCCCTACTATCAGACCTTGCAATGGCCACGTTAGGAGGCTCACTTAAACGCAACGAACGAGTATCGGCAAGACTCGGGGACATCTTAAGTCAATTGTATTTAGCAACAGCTGCATTGAAACGTTTTGATGATGACGGTCGACGTGAAGAAGATTTGCCTTTATTGCAATGGGCACTTGAGGACAGCTTGTACCAATGCCAAAGTGCCATGTTAGATTTGATTGATAATTTCCCTGTTCCATTCATTGGTACCTGGCTAAAAATCAAATTATTCCCATTTGGGCTGCCAGTGAAAAAACCATCAGATTTAACGGAGCAAACGATTGCAAAACTTCTTCAAACGCCCTGTGAGCTTAGAGCAAGACTGGGTAGAGGCTTATACCTAGATAATGATGATGGCAATCTATTTGGTGAACTTGAAGTGGCCTTGGAGTTAATTACAGCAGCTGATCGTATCCACAAAAAATTGCAGGCGAGCTGCGATCATTTTATTCCTTTTACTCAATTGGACGAGTTAGCAAAGGACGCATTAGCTAAGGGTCAAATCAACCAAGATGAGGCGCAAACTTTGATTGAGGCAGAAGCAGCAAGATTAGCCACAATTAATGTTGACGATTTTTCATCCCAAGCTATTTTTACACCTCAACATACTGAAGGACAAAAGATTTAATCAATAAAAGTTAAACCAGTCTAATGGTTACAGACGTATCCTAGACTGGTAAACTTGTCATTAAATTTATTTGTATTCAATCGAAAATCTAGCAAAAGATATGAAAATAATTTCCTTTAATATTAACGGCCTAAGAGCACGTATACATCAATTAGAAGCACTTATTAACAAGCATTCACCCGATGTAATAGGTTTACAAGAAATCAAAGTTCACGATGATGCTTTTCCAATTGAACAAGTGGAAGCACTTGGCTACCACGTCGAGTTTTTCGGTCAGAAAGCTCACTACGGTGTTGCGCTTATGAGCAAACAAAAGCCTGTTCGGATACAAAAAGGCTTTAAAACGGATGATGAAGATAAACAAAAGCGTATGATCATTGGTACTTACCTCGATGAAAACGAACAAGAAGTTACGGTTTTTAATGGCTACTTCCCGCAGGGTGATAACATCAATCACGAGACTAAGTTCCCATACAAGCGCGCGTTCTATCAAGACCTTATGGTTGAACTTGAACAACACTTTTCTAATGATGAGCAAATTGTTGTAATGGGTGATATTAATATTTCCCCTAAAGATCAAGACATAGGGATCGGTGAGCCCAATGCTAAACGTTGGTTAAAAACGGGTAAATGTTCTTTTCAACCTGAAGAACGACAATGGCTAACGAAACTATTAGATTGGGGTTTTACAGACACTTTCAGACAAATTCATCCAGACGCAGACGACAGATACAGCTGGTTTGATTATCGCTCTAAAGGCTTTGATGATAACCGCGGCCTGAGAATTGACGTCATTTTAGCAACGCCAAGTCTAGCAGCTAAAACAAAAGACAGTGATATCGATTATGAATTGCGTGGCATTGAGAAGCCTTCCGATCACGCCCCAATCTGGACAGAGTTTAGTGCATGACTAGTTGGCAACTGATTGCCTATGCTTTAACCCTACTAGTGTTTTTTATCAGCTTTGATAAAAAACACTATCAGTTGCTGCTAATTGATAGCAGTAAACAACACTTGGTATTTGGTACCAGCTTCGCATTAACTGTACTTTGGGCATTTAAAACCGGCATATATCCAGGTCTTGATGTTCATTTCCTATGGCTTACAGCAGCCTCTCTCTTTCTTGGCCCACACCTGGCTTTGGTTGCTGGTTTAATTGCACTGATTACCAACAAAGTCATTGATCAAACCATCACAACAGGTTGGCAACATTTCGGCATTCATGCCTTATGTGATCTAGTGATCCCTATCGCAATTAGTTACTTCGTTTATCTGTGGGCTTATCACAAACTACCGCGGCACTTTGCGGTATATACTTTTATTTGTGCCTTCTTTGCTGGAGCATTAGCCATAGGTGCCAAAAGCTTTTCCATTGCAACCTTATATTGGTTAAATGGTGATTTCACTTGGTCACTATTAGTCGATAATTTATTGATTATCACACCACTTTTACTCTTTCCTGAAGCTTTGCTTAATGGTATGACGATGACTTTAGCGGTTGTATATTTACCAGAATGGGTAAGAAGTTTTTATGATGAAGAATATTTAGACAAGTAAAGGCGAGGTAATTAAAGAGCAGTGCTTAACTAAAAGCTAACCTGCTCTTTTTTGATGGGTTTTATTCAGCGTCTGTTGACTCTGCTTCCTCATCTTTATACTTTGCAGCAGTTTCTGCGATCAGTGTTTGTAATTCACCTTGCTGGAACATTTCTAACATGATGTCACAACCACCAATTAACTCACCTTCAACCCATAACTGTGGGAAAGTTGGCCAGTTGGCATATTTAGGTAACTCTGCACGGATATCTGGGTTTTGTAGGATATCAACATAAGCAAAAGGTTCGCCGCAGTTCATTAAAACCTGAGCTGATTGCGCTGAGAAACCACAGCTAGGTAACTTAGGGCTACCTTTCATGTATACAATAATTGGGTTTTCAGCGATTTGCTGTTTGATTTTTTCAATCGTTTCAGTCGACATATCTTATTCTCAACTTGCTTAAATACTATATGCCTATTGTAAGGGATTATCTCGCCAGAGAAAACCTAAACTTCAATCAGGTATTAAGCCTTGAATTTAAAGATTTCATACCTATATCTTTGGTTAATTGGAAAAAAGTCAAAAACCCTTAATCCTTATAGGTAAATTTTTACTTTGTTTTGATCTAGAATAGAAAGGCTTGAGGCTTTGCCTTAATCCTATACATTAGCCTACGGAGAATAATAATGGCCTTTGAATTACCTGCATTACCATATGCGATGGACGCGTTAGCTCCTCACATTTCTCAAGAAACTTTAGAATACCACTACGGTAAGCATCACCAAACATACGTGACTAAGCTTAACGGTTTAGTTGAAGGTACTGATAACGCCAACAAATCTTTAGAAGAAATCATCAAATCTTCTGACGGCGGGTTATTCAACAACGCAGCACAAGTATGGAACCACACATTCTACTGGAACTGTTTAAGCCCAAATGGTGGTGGTGAGCCTACAGGTGCGGTTGCAGATGCGATCAACGCTGCATTCGGTTCATTTGCAGATTTCCAAGCGCAATTAAATGACAAAGCGGTAAACAACTTTGGCTCTAGCTGGACTTGGTTAGTTAAAAATGCTGATGGTTCTTTAGCTATCGTAAATACGTCAAATGCAGCTACTCCTATCACTGAAGAAGGTGTTACACCTTTATTGACAGTTGATTTATGGGAACACGCTTACTACATCGATTACCGTAATGCTCGTCCTAACTACCTAAATGCTTTCTGGGCATTAGTTAACTGGGACTTCGTTGCAGAAAACTTAGCTAAATAAGCGCAGTTTTCAACCTAATAGAAAGCCTCGCTCCTGCGGGGCTTTTTTGTTTAATTTTATCTTTTTTAAACCTTTCTTATTTCCCATTCGTAATAAAAATTGCTTATTTTATGGGCAATTATCAAAACCCCAACTAAATTTAGTATAAGCCTGTTCAAAATTTCGTTTTTCCTTTTTCATCTTTCCTTAGCAATTGCGGAGGGTTTTATGGGTATTTTCGAGCACTTTCAAGAACGTTTTGATGCCAGTCAGGAAGAAGAGTTCACTATTGGTGAATTCCTCGAAATGTGTAAAACAGATAAATCTGTTTATGCTAATGCTGCTGAACGTTTACTTCTTGCCATTGGCGACCCTGAAATGGTCGACACTTCGCAGGATGCTCGTCTAAGTCGGATATTTTCAAATCGAGTTATTGCACGTTACCCTGCTTTTGCAGAATTTTACGGCATGGAAGAAGCAATTGAACAAATTGTTAGTTACCTTAGACATTCCGCTCAAGGTCTAGAAGAAAAGAAACAGGTTTTATATTTGTTGGGCCCTGTTGGTGGTGGTAAATCTTCATTAGCGGAAAAACTAAAAAGCCTTATGCAAAAAGAGCCTATTTATGTACTCAAAGGCTCTCCAGTTAATGACCATCCCTTATCATTATTTGATTGTGATGAAGACGGCGATTTATTGTCTTCAGAATACAACATCCCTAAACGTTACTTAAAAACGATTATGTCACCTTGGGCACGTAAGCGTTTACATGAATTTGGTGGCGATATATCAAAATTCAAAGTCGTGAAACGTTATCCATCAATTTTGGATCAAATAGGCATTGCTAAAACTGAACCTGGCGATGACAACAATCAAGATATCTCTGCTTTAGTCGGTAAAGTGGATATTCGAATGCTCGATGAATATGCTCAAGATGATCCTGATGCATACAGTTACTCGGGTGCACTTTGCAAAGCTAATCAGGGTGTTATGGAGTTTGTTGAGATGTTTAAAGCACCGATCAAAGTGCTGCATCCCTTGCTAACAGCAACCCAAGAAGGTAATTACAACCCAACAGAAGGCATGTCAGCTTTGCCCTATGAGGGCATTATTTTAGCGCATTCGAACGAATCAGAATGGCAAAGCTTTAGAAACAACAAAAACAATGAAGCCTTTTTAGATCGTGTTTACATTGTCAAAGTGCCTTATTGTTTGCGCGTTTCTGAAGAAATCAAAATCTATCAAAAACTAATTGAGTCGAGTGAACTTAACAAATCGCCTTGTGCACCGAGTACACTCGAAATAATGGCGCAATTTAGTGTTTTATCTCGCTTAGTCAATCCAGAAAACTCTAATCTGTATTCTAAAATGCGAGTCTATGATGGTGAAAGCTTAAAAGACACCGATCCAAAAGCAAAATCAATGCAAGAATACCGTGATTTTGCAGGTGTTGACGAAGGTATGAATGGTTTATCAACGCGGTTTGCCTTTAAGATCATTTCGCGTGTGTTTAATTTTGATCATACTGAGATTGCAGCAAACCCAGTACATCTATTTTATATCCTAGAGCAGCAAATTGAGCGAGAGCAGTTCTCCAAAGAGCTGGCTGATGTATATTTAGAACACTTAAAAGGTTACCTGATTCCTCAATACGTAGAATTTATTGGTAAAGAAATTCAAACAGCATACTTAGAATCCTACTCTGAATATGGGCAAAACATATTTGATCGCTACGTAATTTATGCTGACTTTTGGATCCAAGACCAAGAGTATCGAGACCCAGATACTGGCCAGCTATTCGATCGTGAAGCGCTCAATAACGAGTTAGAAAAAATTGAAAAGCCAGCGGGTATTTCTAACCCTAAAGACTTTAGAAACGAGATCGTTAACTTTGTACTTCGCGCTAGAGCCAACAATAATGGTAAAAACCCTAATTGGACCAGTTACGAGAAATTAAGAACAGTGATTGAGAAGAAAATGTTCTCCAATACTGAGGAGCTACTTCCCGTTATCTCGTTCAACGCAAATCCATCTGCTGAAGATCAGAAAAAACACGACGACTTTGTCGCACGGATGATGGAGAAAGGTTACACCCAAAAACAAGTTAGACTTTTATCTGAATGGTATTTACGCGTTCGTAAATCTTCGTAACTCAATTCGGAGAGAAGTATGGCGCATTTTATTGATCGTAGAGAAAACGCAAAAAACAAAAGTACTGTTAACAGGCAACGTTTTTTGCGTCGCTACAAACAACAGATAAAAAAAGCGGTATCTGATTCTATAAACAAACGCAGTGTCACTGATTTAACATCTGGTGAAAGCATCAGTATACCCAGTAAAGACATTACTGAGCCTTTTTTCCATCATGGTAAAGGAGGAATTACTGATCAAGTTCATCCCGGTAATGATCAATTTGTCACCGGCGATAAAGTTAAACGTCCAGAAGGTGGCGCGGGTCAAGGTAAAGGAGCAGAAGCTTCTCAAGATGGTGAAGGAGAAGACGATTTTGTTTTTCAAATTTCTAAAGATGAATACTTAGACCTATTGTTTGAAGACTTAGCACTACCAAACCTTAAAAAAAACCAGCTCAACAAAATTGTTGAATACAAAACCTACCGAGCTGGATTTAAATCAGACGGCACCCCTGCCAATATCGATATTGTCAAGTCTTTAAAAAACGCATTATCTCGAAAGATAGCGTTAACGGGTAAAGATAGGAAACAACTCAAACAGGCTGAAAAAGATTTAGCCAACCTCAAAGAGGATGAAAAAAGTCACCACTCTGCGGTCTTAATCCTAGAAAAAGAAATTAAAGCGCTTAAAGCAAAGATAAAAAAAGTCCCTTTCATTGATGAATTTGATCTTAGGTATCGTAATTTTGATAAAAAACCAGTACCGACAAGTAAAGCAGTTATGTTTTGCTTAATGGATGTTTCAGGTTCGATGGATCAAGCTACCAAAGATATGGCAAAGCGCTTTTATATTTTACTTTATTTATTTTTAAGCCGTACCTATAAAGATATAGATGTTGTTTACATTAGACACCATACGCAAGCTAAAGAAGTTGATGAGCAAGAATTTTTTTACTCGCAAGAAACGGGCGGAACGATAGTATCCAGCGCATTGAAATTGATGAAAGACATCATCCAAAAGCGTTATCCAAGCGACGAGTGGAATATATATGCCGCGCAAGCTTCAGATGGCGATAATTGGGCTGATGATTCACCACTTTGCAGTGAAATATTATCTAAAGATATTTTACCGCTAATTCGTTATTACACCTACATAGAAATAACTCAACGTGCTCATCAGACGCTATGGAGTGAATATCAACATTTACAAGAAGCATGTGACCATTTAGCAATCGCACATATTAAGGGTCAGGAGGACATATACCCTGTCTTTAGAGAATTGTTTAAAAAGCAAACTGCTTAGAGGGTTTATCAATGGGGAATACCGCAAAAACTGATAGAAAAGTACTGTCTGACGGCCCAGATTGGAGTTTTGATTTACTTGATCAATACCACAAAGAAATCAAACGGGTAGCTAAACATTACAAATTAGATACCTACGCCAATCAAATTGAAATCATTACCGCCGAGCAAATGATGGATGCCTATTCCAGCGTTGGAATGCCTATTGGTTATAGCCACTGGTCCTATGGTAAAAAGTTTATCCAAACACAACAGAATTACAAACGCGGGCAAATGGGGCTTGCTTATGAAATTGTAATTAATTCAGACCCTTGTATTGCTTATTTAATGGAAGAAAACACCATTACTATGCAGGCGCTTGTTATCGCTCACGCAAGTTATGGCCATAACTCATTTTTCAAAAACAACTACCTTTTTAAAACCTGGACGGATGCAAATTCAATCATCGATTATTTAGTCTTTGCTAAAAATTATATTCATGAGTGTGAGCAAAAGTATGGTATTGATGAAGTAGAAGATATTTTAGATTCATGCCATGCCTTGATGAACTTTGGTGTTGATAGGTATAAACGACCTCAAAAAATATCAATGCACGAGGAGCTAAAAAGACAAAAAGAGCGCGAAAATTACTTACAGTCTCAAGTTAATGAGCTTTGGCGGACAATTCCTGATACGCCAAATGAAGAAAAGAAAAAAACAAAGCGCTTTCCCAAAGAACCGCAAGAGAACATTTTGTACTTTATTGAAAAAAATGCCCCGCTTTTAAAGCCTTGGCAGCGTGAAGTAGTCAGAATTGTTCGAAAAATATCACAGTATTTTTACCCACAAAAACAAACCCAAGTAATGAATGAAGGATGGGCCACCTTTTGGCATTACACCATCTTGAATCACTTATATGATGAAGGCCTAGTTACAGATAGATTCATGATGGAGTTTTTACACAATCACACCAATGTTGTGTATCAACCCAGCTTTAACAGCCCCTACTACTCTGGAATAAACCCATACGCACTTGGGTTTAACATGATGTGTGATATTAGAAGAATTTGTGAAACACCAACAGATGAAGATAAAGCTTGGTTTCCGGAATTTGCAGGTGCTGATTGGCTGGAAACCCTACATTTCGCAATGGAAAACTTTAAAGATGAAAGTTTTATCAATCAATTCCTTTCACCAAAAATTATGAGAGACTTTAAATTTTTTCATATACACGATGATGAAAACAAACCCTTTTTATCAGTAGATGCTATTCACAATGATTCTGGCTATAAACAACTTAGAGAAAGATTATCAGCTCAATATAATTTGAGTAACTTAGAGCCAAACATTCAGGTTTATGACGTTGATTTACAAGGCGATCGTTCTTTAACTTTATGTCATACGCCACAAAATGATGTACCCCTAGCTGATTCTAGTCAGGAGGTATTAAAGCATCTGCATAGATTATGGGGATTTAATGTACATCTGAAGTCCAAGCAAAGCAATAACAAGCTAAAATCTATTGCGTCTTGCCCGGTAAAGTCGGAGATTCTCAGTATAGAGATTTAAATACTAAGTTGTGCCTTATATTGGTTGAAAATTTCACCACTTTCAAAACCGTGTTTACGGATAAGTGGTAACACCGCTTCGTGCTCACCTTTTTCAACTAGCTCTTTCAGTTCTGTATAGAACTTCTGTGCCAATTGTCTTGACTCTGGAAAGCCAAAATAGAATGAACCGATTTTAGAATACAGGCCTTTGAAACCATTTAAAATTAGCATGTAAATTGGATTATCCGAGGCTTGAGCTAACTTGTGATAAAGCTGATAATCAAACTCTGCATAATCATGACCCGTATCAGTTAATTCCGCTAACCCATCAAATGCAGACAAAGCAATTTCAGGATTGGTTTTGACCGCATTACGGACATATATCCCGCACACGTCAGTTCTTGCTGATAGTAAGTTATCAATGAGCTGTGGCGCTTTTTCAGCGTCGAGTTTTACCAGTGTCTCAAGAATGTTTAAACCGGACGTTTGCCAATAGTTATTAACTTTAGTCGGTTTACCATGTTGTATCGTTAACCAGCCATCTCTAGCCAGCCTTTGCAATACTTCACGTAAGGTCGTTCTTGTAACACCAATTAATTCAGACAGCTCGCGCTCAGCAGGTAAAATACTATCAACAGGGAATCGACCATTCCAAATGGACTCAACTATGTATTCTTCAGCAAAATTTGCAGGGCTTTGCGCCTTTACAAACATAACTTAACTCCCTGTTATTCTTCTTTTTATTGGTTAGGAAAAGCGAATAGTAACGCAGCCGCTAAATAAGATACAAGAAATTAAATATTTTTTACCCAAATATAAATTAATTAATGTATATTACGCGCCTGAAAATCTATAGTTTTCACACATTAGCACTATGATAAATACTCAATAAAAATAAAGTTCATAGTTTAGTTTTTACTAACGAGGCGCCTACAATGCAGGAATCATTACCCAGAGCCATATATAACAATTTTCTGGGGCACTCTCCAGACTGGTACAAAAAGGCCATTATTGCCTTTTTAATACTAAACCCCATCATTTTTAGTATCGACCCTTATATCGCTGGTTGGTTGCTAGTACTTGAATTTATCTTCACTCTGGCAATGGCACTGAAGTGTTATCCTCTCCAACCAGGTGGTTTATTAGCACTAGAAGCTGTCGCGATAGGCATGACGTCCCCTTATACTGTCATGCATGAAATAGAAGTCAATATAGAAGTTGTATTACTCTTAGTTTTCATGGTTGCAGGTATCTTCTTTATGAAGGACTTACTGCTGTTTGCGTTTACCAAACTATTGACTCGAATTAGGTCAAAAATAGTCCTGTCGCTATCTTTTACCTTTTCTGCGGCTGTATTATCAGCCTTCCTTGATGCGCTGACAGTAATTGCAGTCATTATTAGCGTAGCCGTTGGTTTCTACACTATCTACCACAAAGTCGCTTCAGGTAAAGGTTTCAACGACGATCACGACCACGGCACCGATGAACATCTTTGTCATGTATCTAGAGAAGATTTAGATAAATTCCGTGCATTTTTAAGAAACTTATTAATGCATGCTGGTGTCGGCACTGCCCTTGGCGGTGTAATGACAATGGTTGGCGAACCACAAAACCTTATCATTGCCGATAAAGCAAGTTGGGGCTTTTTAGAGTTTGCGCTTCGCATGGCGCCTGTCACTATTCCAGTATTCTTCTTCGGTTTATTAACGACCTTCTTAGTCGAAAAAACAAAGACGTTCTCGTATGGTTCTGAGCTACCGGATTCTGTCTATAAAATCCTTTGTGACTACGACAAAGAGCAAGATAGAAAACGCAATATTCGTGACAATGCTAAGTTAGCCATTCAAGCTGTCATAGCTGTTTGGTTAGTCGTTGCATTAGCGATGCACTTAGCATCAGTTGGTTTAATTGGCCTTTCAATTATTATTTTAGCGACGAGTTTTTGTGGTATCACAGAAGAGCATGCACTGGGTAAAGCTTTCGAAGAGGCATTACCGTTCACCGCCCTACTTTGTGTTTTCTTTGCAATCGTTGCCGTTATTATCGACCAAGCTTTATTTATACCGGTTATTCAATGGGTTTTGTCTTTTGAAGGTGATGTGCAATTAACCATGTTTTTCATCGCTAACGGGCTTTTATCAATGGTTTCAGATAACGTATTTGTAGGCTCTGTGTATATTACCGAAGTGAGACATGCGTTAGATATGGGCCAAATCACTCGGGATCAATTCGACTTATTAGCGGTATCAATCAATACAGGTACTAATTTACCGAGTGTTGCAACCCCCAATGGTCAAGCAGCTTTTTTGTTTCTATTAACAAGTGCTATTGCGCCGTTAGTTAGACTTTCATACGGACGTATGGTCATTATGGCTCTACCGTATACCATCGTACTAACGATTGTTGGCTTGTTGACAACTTGGTTCTTATTACCTGATATGACGCAATCTATGTATGATGCTGGTTTAATTCACCATCATGTTGCGACAGAAGGGGTTGAAGCAGCCGGTTCTGGTCATTAAGATAGCTTAACCTAAATTAGTTTGAATTAAGCCGAGCTATGCTCGGCTTTTTTATAAGAAGAATTTATGCAAACACTCATTAACTTCTCACATCAAAGAACCTCATGGGGCTTAGTCTTTGTCATTTGTGCATTATTAGAAGTAGCAGCGCTTTATTTCCAATATGCCATGGGTTTAGAACCCTGTATCAAATGTATTTATCAAAGACTCGCCATATTTGGCATGGCATTGGGCGCCATACCTGCATTAATAAAACCAGAAAATGCTTGGTGTAGAAGTATCAGTTATATTGCAGTATTGACCAGTAGTATTTGGGGTTTAAAAATTGCAAATGATCATCTTGAAGTCCAAAACGAACCCAACCCATTATTTGCTGTCTGCGATACTATTCCAGATTTCCCTGCATGGTTTAATCCACATGTTTGGTTTCCAAGTGTGTTTGAACCAAGAGGTATGTGCGGTGAAATAAGTTGGCAATTTTTAGGACTTTCTATGCCGGGTTGGATGTTAGTCATATTTGCTGCTTCAACTATTTTAATGGCGACATTTGCTTTAGCCAGTTTGATCAAAAATCACAAGCTCTAGTTTAGTGTGCTCGATATGATATCGAGCACAGCTAACCCTCAGTTTATACACATTTTTTTGCATAAATTAGGTTTTAATCTCAGTGAGCTTTCCCTATTATGCATTCATAACCTAAGCTATTAAAAACACACCGTTCTACAGGTTTTATGAATCAACCTTTATTTAAAAATCTGAAAGTCTTAATCATTGATGATCAACCTCTCGCTCAAAACTCATTAAAAAGAGCATTGGAAAGCTTGGGCATCAAATCGGTTAAGCTAGCGGAAAATGCCATTTATGCATTAAGGTTGTGCGAGCGGATGGAATTTGATGTCATCATTTGTTCCTTTAACCTAAGTCGTGATAAAGACGGTTTTCATTTATTTGAAGAGCTTAAATCGAAAGGTCATGTACCTTTGACCACGGCATTTATCTTTGTCAGTGCTGAAACCAGTGCAGCCTTAGTCAACAGTGTTGTTGAACTGCAACCGGATGACTTTTTGGTAAAGCCTTTTTCAGCTAAAGAGCTCAATGACAGATTAACCCGAGTCCTCAATAAGAAACAAAAACTTCAAGGTATTTATAAAGCGCTAGATGAAGGTAAAAGCCAGCACGCCCTAAACTTAATTGAACGTAGTTTAGAAAACCCTAAGTTGGCATCAATGATCCCATTGTTGATGCGTTTAAAAGGTGATATTTTATTATCAACATCAGCTTATGAAGAGGCTGAATCGTTTTATTCTCAATTATTAGCGAATCATAAATTCACTTGGGCATCAGTAGGTTTAGCCAAATCATTATTGGCTCAAGATAAAGAACAAGAAGCTAAAATTATTCTTGCTGAACTGCAATTAAGACCCGATAGCCGTTTAGCGGCGTTAGATATGCTCGCTCAGTATCACGTCAACCAAGAAGACTATGAAGCGGCGTATCAGGAATTTCACAAAGCATCATCATTATCACCTCGGAACATTAAACGCCACAAAGATGTATTGAACCTTGCAAGGTTGCTCCATGATTATTCAGGTCAGTTTGAAGCTGCTAAAAATATGGCTAAATTTGGTAAACGCTCTATTCATGATACACCAGAGCTTTATCTGACAGTTGCAAGAACAGGCGTCGATTTAGCGTTAACACTGACAGAAGAAGAATCGCACACTATTTTAAGGCAATCTGAGAAGTTCATCGATGAAATGCGTAATGAATTCCCCAATAACCCTGAAACCAGAGAAAAAATAGCCGTTACTCAGGCAAGAATTCACTATCTTAAAAATGAACAAAAACAAGCACAGCAACTTATTAAGTCTGTGATGGATTCACAATCAGATAGTAATGATATCGAAGATAATATTGATAAAGCAAAAGCATTTCATGAACTCGGTTATAAAGAAAAAGCGGTAGAACTGCTTTCTTCACTTGAAACACAAATTGAAGAAGAGCCTGACATCAGTACAAAAGTACTGAGTAAGTTAATTAAACAAGAAAGTAAAGAAAGACAGGAGATCCAACACTCTCCTCGTGAGCTCAACAATATGGCAGTTCAGTTTTTCCAACGAAACCAAAACGAGCCAGCGATTCAAGCCTTCTCTGATGCATTGCGTTTAATGCCAAAAAACCCACGTATCGCTTTGAACTTATTACAGGTGTTAAGTGATCAAAAATTAAGAGGTGGCTTACAATCTCATCACGAAGAAATGCTCGAAAAATGTAAAACAACACTCAATAAATTATCACTTGATGCTGACCAAACCAAACGATTCGAGCTATTAACGACAAAACTCAATACACAAAAAGTTGATGAACAAGCTTAAAGTTAATTAACAGCACTTTTACTTGCATCTGCTCTTCAACTCCCCTAGTGTTCAGCCCAGAAATTTAACTATATTAAAAAGAGTCTACTATGTGGTTTAAAAACGCCCTTTTTTACCAATTCACCCAAGCCTTTGAGTACGACCAAGAAGCACTTAACCAAGCGCTGAATGAATTTGTCTTCCAACCTTGCGGCAAAACCGAACTGCAATCTTTTGGTTGGACAGCATCACTTGCAGAGGGTACACATAATCTAGCCCATCAATCTGCAGACTTCTTTTTGTTAGCGTTAAAGAAACAGGAAAAAGTACTACCTGCTGCGGTTATTCGCGAGCAAGTTGAAGAAAAATGTAAGCAGATTGAGATCGCTGAAGGGCGAAAAGTCAAAGGTAAAGAAAAACAAAATATCAAAGAAGATTTAGTTCACGCCCTACTTCCTCAAGCATTTGTTAAATCATCAATCACCCGCGCTTATATCGATAAGAAAGCAGGCTGGATTGTAGTTGAAGCATCAAGTAGTTCAAAAGCTGAAGAGTTATTGGCCTTTTTACGTAAAACATTAGGCTCACTTCCAATCATCCCACTTGAGATTGAATCACCGGTAATGCTGACGCTAAACGATTGGGTTAGAGGTAATGAACCGAACGATTTTGTTTTAGGTACTGAAGCAGAGTTTAAAGAAATGGGCGATGAAGAAGGTACCATACGTTGTAAAAACGTCGATTTAGAAAGTGATGAAATCCAAGCGCATTTAGATAACGGTAAGCATGTTACAAAACTCGCCCTAGATTGGGATGAGAGTATCAGCTGCGTATTACAAGAAGACCTCACCATTAAACGTATAAAATTCAGTGATGAATTAAAAGAACAAAATGAAGACATCACGGTGGATGATAAGTTAGCAAGGTTAGATGCGGACTTTATCCTGATGTCTGCTGAA
The DNA here is from genome assembly GCF_013328345.1 of Marinifaba aquimaris. GTDB lineage: Bacteria > Pseudomonadota > Gammaproteobacteria > Enterobacterales > Alteromonadaceae > Marinifaba > Marinifaba aquimaris. The sequence goes on along the minus strand of NZ_JABULX010000011.1, from coordinate 49,920 downwards.
ATTACGCGTTTTATTGAAAGGTTAAAGGTGTTATTAAGCCCTGCTGCTCAATAAGCAAAGCATCAAAAAAGCCTGGTTAAAACCAGGCTTTTTACTAATGATTGAGCGGTTAATTAATTACGCTTCAATTTCTGCATTGTGATAAATGTGCTGTACATCATCGCAATCGTTAAGCATATTCATAAACTTCTCAAAAACCGCTACATCATCACCACTGATTACCGTTGTTGTCTGTGGCTCAAAGGTGATTTCATCAACTTCTAGTTCTACACCTTCAAAACTGTTAGTTAAAGCTGTTTTTGCTTTAAAATACTCTGTATGCGGAGCATAAACAGTAATGATGCCTTCATCGGCTTCAATATCAGTTACATCAACATCTTCAGTCATCAATGCTTCTAAAACCGCTTCTTCATCATCAGATTTGAAAGCGAAAATAGCTTGATGTTCAAACATATGTGCAGCAGAACCCTGAGCACCAATTTTAGAGTCAGTTTTAGTAAAACAGTTACGAACGTCTTTAACTGTGCGGTTCGTATTATCTGTTAAACAGTCAACAATCACCATGCAGCCGCCTGGACCGAAACCTTCGTAGCGAGTGCTCACAAAGTCTTCACCACCAGCACCAGATGCTTTATCAATAGCTTTGTCTATTACGTGTGTTGGAACCTGATCTTTCTTAGCTTTATCCATCAAACGACGGAGGGCTAAGTTAGCATTAGGATCTGAACCGCCATTTTTTGCTACAACGTAAATTTCTTTACCGTATTTAGAATAAACCTTCGTCTTTTGACCCTGGGTTTTTGCCATTGAGGCTTTGCGGTTTTCAAAACTTCTGCCCATTAGAATTCTGCTCTCATTCTTATTTGATTTAATTAATGCGCTGATTTTAACAACTTAGAGTGCTTTTTGGCTAGGCGCAATTGTTCACACGAAGCTAATAAAACAAAAAAAGCGCTCAAAAGAGCGCTTTAATGTAGGCAAAAGATTGTTTCTACTTAAGCAAAAACGGTCTTTGCATCATTATATGCTTGCAAGAACTCTTCGGATTCAATGAAGTCGGTAGAAGATAATATGCCCTTATCAACATACTCTTGATAGAAATCGACTTTTTCGTCATCAATTGGTAGTACATCACAATAAACAGCTGCTACACGAATGAAATCCAAATAACCTGGCTCATCGTGTTCGTGGCTTAAATCATTCCACTTTTCAGCGATTTCGATAAAGTCATCACTGAACTCCCAAGAGCGCATAATACTACCGCCAATGCGTCCAGCTAGACGAGCAATAGCACCTTCTAAAAATGCTTGGTTGGCAAATACTTCTTCATGTCGTTCTGCTTCAGTTAAGATTGGCAGCACGCCAATATTGTGAACCAAAGTAGCCAGTGTAATAGTGTCTAAATTTAACGATGTGTGTTTGTGCTCAACCAAGTAAGCCTTCATCAATGCCATTGATACGGAAGCCACTTCGATAGATAACTTCCATACTTTATCCATAAAAGCTTTAACTAGATCGTTTTTAGATACGAATAGTTGCTCCATCGCAAGTGCTGTAGCGATGTTTTTAATTTGGCGTAAACCAATACGCGTTACCGCTTGGTTTAATGTCTCTACCTTAACTGAACGACCAATGTAAGCACTGTTTGCTATTTTAAGCATGCGTGCAGAAAGCGCCGGATCATGAGCAATTACGTCAGCCATCATAGCCAAATTGGCATCTGGATCGTCAGCACATTCTCTGACCTTAACGGCAATTTCAGGTAATGTAGGTAAGACAAGTGAATCGTTTTTAATTTTTTCTACCAGAATGGTTAGTAGCGCATTTTCAGTTGACATATAACTCTCTTTCTTTTTGGTAAAGATATAATCCTTAATAACTTATATAAATGAGATTAGCTCGCCTTGAAAATTTGGCAAATATTAATTTACTACAAGTTGTAAATTTTAGTCTATAAATCAAGCAGCTAGCATCTGATAAAAGTTTCATTGATCCAGCTCAAACAGCGTCACACTCGTATCACCTAAAATCGCGCTAATTATGGCTTACTTATAACTTTATTGCGTGTTTTAATTTATGTTCAGACCTGACCCCCGCTGGTACTTTAAAAAATATGCGATATGCCCTCGCTTATGGGGCCGATGCGGTATATACAGCTCTACCGAGGTACTCACTTAGAGTACGAAATAATAAATTTAACTTAGCTGATTTAGCGAGTGCTATTTCAGAGGCTCATGCACTTAATAAAAAATTCTATTTGGTAAATAATATCACTCCACATAATGTGAAGCTGAAAACATTTTTAAGAGACATTGCTCCAGTTATTGACATGAAGCCTGATGCACTGATCATGTCTGATCCAGGTCTTATCATGATGGTTCGAGAACATTAGCCTGGCATGACAATCCATTTATCCGTGCAAGCAAATGCTATTAACTGGACGTCGGTTAAATTTTGATATCAACAAGGTATTAAGCGCGTCATCCTATCGCGCGAAGTTACTTTAGATGAAATTGAAGAAATTAGAATGGAATGTCCAGAAATGGAGTTAGAAGCATTTGTCCATGGTGCTTTATTTATGGCTTACTCTGGTCGTTGTTTGTTATCTGGCTACATCAATAAACGCGATCCTAATCAAGGTACTTGCACTAACGCCTGTCGTTGATCTTATCAATCATTAGAGGGAATGGAAAATGAATTGGGTGATATTGTTCCTATTCAACAATACTATCCCTCCGAAGAAGAAGCCACATTAGGGTTAGGCCAGCCAACAGATGAAGTATTCTTATTGGAAGAGCCTTCCAGGCCGAGGGAACTCATACCAACGTTTGAGGATGAACACGGTACTTACATCATGATTTAGAGGAATTGCGCGCCATTCGACATGTCGAACGATTAACAAAATAGGCGTTCATTCGCGAAAAATAGAAGACAGGACTAAGTCTTTTTATCATTGTGCACGCACTGCACAGCTCTATAGCAAAGCAATTGATGATGCGGCTGCAGGTAACCCCTTTGATATGAATTTATTTTAATCGCTCGATCATCTTGCTAACAGAGGATATACCGAAGGCTTTTTTAGGAGGCACGTAAAAGATGAATGCCAGAATTACCAGCGAGGTCATTCTGAAAGTCAAACTCAACAATTTGTTGGTGAAGTCATCGCTTACCACCAGCGAAACAAAATAGTTGAGATTGCCGTAAAAAACAAGTTTTTAACCGCTGATACGCTTGAATTAATGACACCTAAAGGTAACTTGGCTTTTGTTTTACAGCACATGGAAAATCAAAGAGCTGGAGCAATTTCAGACGCAAAAGGTTCAGGCCATACTGTATCTATAAAAATACCAGAAGCAGCAAAACACTATCTATATAAAGCTATATTAATGCGTTATTTACCAACCAATCAGACCACTCGGTCAATCAAAACGGATCATTTAGCTACTGAGATTTAATTAATGGCACTTAAAATACTTGATAAGTATATAAACTGTGATAAGCCAGAGCCAGAATGCCCTAACCAAGCTATATTTATTGGGCAGATATTTCCAAATAAATCCTGCACTTCTACCGAATGCAAAGGGCATTATGAAACAGCGCAATGTATAGCTTGCTGCCCCATTTATTGCATTAAAAAGATCCACCTTATTCAGAATCAGAAGATGAGCTTTATGAAAAATTCATCACTTTGAAGACAAACTAACCAATAGCTACAAACCCTACTTGCAACCAAAGATATTTTTACTAACTTTAATAAGTGCAAAATTAAAAATATTACAATAAATGATATTGATTATCATTTGTTATTCGACATATAATATCTTTAATTTAAAAAGCACTCCAATTACAAACAGAGAGAAAAGTATGACTCTTAATTCGAAATTCAAAACGAGTTTATTAGCTTCTGCAATTACATTTGCATTAACTGCATGTGGCGGTGGCGGTGGCGGCAATGGTGGTGGTAATGACTTACCAAATAACGCCGCACCTACAGATATCGAACTTTCAAGTGAAGTAGTTGTAGAAAATGAAGCTGGCGCGGTAGTAGGTACTTTATCTGCAACAGATACAGACTCAACATCTTTTACCTACAGCGTTGATAATGACCAATTCGCTGTATCTGGTAGTCAATTAAAACTAGCCGATGACTTTACAGCTAGCTTTGCTGATGATGCAGGTTTATCGGTTACAGTTACGGTTAACGATAATGAAGGCGGAACATACAACGAAGAATTTTACATCGCTGTTGAAGTTGTTAGCCCAACAAACGAAGCAGGTGAATTAGTTTACGAATTTGAGTCTAAGTTCAATTCAGGCGTAAGCTCAGTGAGCTACACAGGTCAAATTGCTCGTCATGCATACATCAAAGACTTGTTCAACTTTATTGGTAACATTAATGACGGCGAATACACTACTAAAGACGAAGTTCTAGCTGCATTAAACGTCTATTTTTTGAATGAGTCTGACGTTGCTGCAGACTTACCAATTACTTTTACTACAACACCTGCAACTGAACAGGCTACAGTGGGTGAAATCTCATCTGGTAAAACATTGGTAGGTAAAGTTGCAGGTAACGATGCTTCAGGTCAACACAAAGACTGGAATAACGACGTAACCGCATTTGTTGGTTGGGGCGAAGCAGGCGAATTTACACCAACAACTTTAGTTGACCACTATTTCGATCTAATTGCTGAACAGGTTATTGCTGGCGGTACGACTACCGATCCGGATGGTAATACGTTCAGCTCAAACTTTGTTAACGCTGACGGCTTAGATTCAAAGCAATTAGTACAAAAATATTTATTAGGTGCGGTAGTGTTCTCTCAAGCTGCTGATGATTATTTAGATCGTCGCTTCGAAGATGACAACAAAGGTGCAACGAAAGGCTTAAACGCTGCAAACGACCAAGACGGTACAAAAGCTTACACTAAGCTTGAGCACCAAATCGATGAAGGTTTCGGTTACTTCGGTGCTGCTGTTAATTATGCATCTTACACAGATGAAGAAATTGCAGGTAAAGGCGGTCGTGACGGTTGGTCTAAAGGTTATAACGATATCGATACCGACGGTGATATTGACTTAACATCAGAATACAACTGGGGTAACTCGACTAACGCTGCTAAACGTGACCTTGGCGCAACTGTTGAAACTGATTTAACAGGTGATGCTTTCACTGCGTTTGTTAAGCTTCGTGCAATGGCTAACTCAATGGCTGATAACGCTGGTACTGAATTGACTGACGAGCAAAAAACAGCAATGGAAGTTCAAGCACAAGCGGCTTTATTAGCTTGGGAAAAATCAATATCTGCTACAGTTGTTCATTACATCAATGATTCAATCAATGATTACGATACAATCATCGAAAACGGTGGTTATGTTGTTAATCAAAGTGCTGATGGTTCATTATCTATATTAGCTAAGCACTGGGCGGAAATGAAAGGTTTTGCATTAGGCCTTCAATTCAACCCCTCTTCACCTTTAACAGATGAGCAATTTGCAGAAGTACATGCTTTATTCCGTGATAAGCCAGAGCTAAACTCTGAAAACTTTGAAGCGTATAAAGCAGACTTAATTGCAGCGCGCACAATCTTGCAAGAAGCGTATGATTTTGCACAAGAAAATGTTGAAAACTGGTAATCCGTAATTCAACATTAACAGTATAAAGGACTATACAGGTTAGGTGCACCTTAGGTGCCCTAACCTTTTTTTTTTAAGTAGATTATTTTTATTTAATGTCTAGTTATGTATTAATTTAAATAAAAATAATTTTAAAACGTTCCAAGTGGTATACACCTATGCAATTTAAATTTAAACCTTGTTTAATTGCCACCTTAATCAGTACAGCTTTACTAGCAGGCTGTGGGGAGTCAACCTCAAGTTCAAAAGGCCCTAATTTTGGTGGCGGTGATGATGGTAATAACCCTCCACCACCTACTAACTTCGATGAAAAAGCTCTTATCGAAAACTTAGTTGATAATGTGATCACACCAGTTCAAAACCAACTCACTTCACAATCAGCAGTTTTGGTCAGTCAAGTCGAATCGCTCTGTACAGCTTACAGTGACGGTATAGAAAACACAGCTCAGCTAGATTTAGTTCAAGCTGAATGGCGAAATACCATGGCACTTTGGCAGCAAATAGAAGCGATGCAACTTGAACCGCTAACGGTCAATGATAGTCAGCTCCGAAACTTAGTTTATTCATGGCCAAACCAAGTAAGCAGCTGTGGTGTTGACCAAGATGTTATCCATCATGAAAACGGTAATATCAGTGGAACACCTTATGACATTAGCCGTCGCTCGGTTACTCGCCGTGGTTTAGATGCCAATGAATATCTACTATTTAGTACCAACCTAGATCACACTTGTTCAAGTAACTCAGGTATTGTAGAAGGCTGGAACCAAAGACCGGATGCTGAGCGTCGCTTAGCTCGCTGTGAATATGCCATCACGGTTACACAAGATTTACAAGCCAACATTGCGACCTATATCGATGCATGGGATGGTGCAGATGGTTATGCTTTAAAAATTAAAAATGCTGATGTTGCCGATAATGGTTTTGAATCACTACATGATGCAGTAAACGTAATCAGTGATTCACTTTTTTACCTGGATAAAGAGTTAAAAGATACAAAACTAGGCGCACCATTAGGCATTTTTGCCAATTCATGTGGCGGTGCTACTTGTCCGGTAGATGTTGAATCGCCATACAGTCATAACAGCTTACTGAATATCGAAAATAACCTCGTTGCTTTTAAAGCCTTATTCAGTGGTGAAGGCATTGATGCTGAAAATACGCTTGGCTTTGATGATTTCCTAATCCATGAACAAGACCAGCAAACTGCAGATATCATGTTAGACGGTGTAAATAACGCTTTAATCTCAGTAAAGGCGATTAACGGTACGTTAGCAGGTGCGGTGATTAACGATAATGACCAAGTTCAACAAACTTATGATGATGTAAAACAAGTAAGCGACCAATTAAAAACAAACTTTATTGAAAGTCTAGCGCTTGAATTACCGAAAACATCTGCTGGTGATAACGACTAATTAGGTATGAAAATGAAAAAAACACTTATCGCTTTAGCCGTTATTAATAGCGTAACGGTACCAACGGTTTTTGCTCAAGAAGAAAAGACCAATGACAATTACGTTGAGCGTATCCGCATTCTTGGCACGTCTGATAAATTAAGAACACAAGGCGGTGCCGCAAGCCTTATCAGTGAAACAGAATTAGAAAAATTCGAATTTGACGACATCAGCCGTGTTTTATCAAAAGTACCAGGCGTGAATATTCGAGAAGAAGACGGTTACGGTCTTCGCCCTAACATAGGTTTTCGCGGTGCAACAACAGAACGCAGTAAAAAAATCTCGTTACTGGAAGATGGTGTGTTGATTACACCCGCTCCATACTCAGCACCTGCCGCTTATTACTTCCCTATGGTCAGTAGAATGGCTGCCGTTGAGGTATTTAAAGGTCCTTCTGCAATCAAATATGGCCCAAATACCGTATCTGGTGCGCTCAATTTAGTGACAAGAGAAATTCCTGAAGAACTCGATATCGGTATTGATGTCTCGTATGGCTCTGATAACTATACTAAATTACACGGTTTTCATGGCGAAACAACTGGCAATTTGGGTTACGTAGTTGAAGGTTTATTTGTTAAAGCAGACGGCTTTAAACAATTAGACGGAGAGGGTATTGAAGGTGATGACACAGGTTTTGATAAAACTGACTTCATGGCTAAAGTAAAATATGACTTTAGTGATGGAAACGGCAATCATTTTATCGAGTTTAAAGCATCGGTAGCCGATGAAACGTCTAACGAAACTTACCTCGGTTTAACAGATGAAGACTTTAATGCTAATCCAAATCGACGCTATGCGGGCTCACAGCAAGATCAAATGGATTGGGATCATTCAACACTTCAATTAACCCATTTTATTCAGTTAGATAACGTAGATATCACCACTCGAGCCTATCGCCACGATTTTGAACGTGCTTGGCAGAAAATTAATGGTTTTGGCCCCACTGCGCCAAACCTGTTAACGATTTTACTCGACCCATCTGATAGTAATAATGAATATTACTACAATGTGCTAACTGGCCAAGAAGATGGTGATATTGTTGTTGGTACTAATGACCGTGAGTATTTCTCTCAAGGTATCCAAACAGATATTGGTTTTGATCTGAAACTACTCGGTTTAAAACACGATATTGAAGTGGGTCTTCGCTATCATCAAGATGAAATCCAGCGTGACCATTTTGAAGAAGATTATTCAATGACATCAGGTCAGATGTCATATTTGGGCAATAAACGTTTTACAACGGTTAACACCGAAGAAACAGATGCTATTTCAGTTTACTTGCAAGATACCGTTACGATTGACGCACTAACGCTTACAGCAGGTGTGCGTGGTGAATTTATTGAGTCACGTTATGAAGATAGAGGCGAAGGTAAGGAAGGTGTTTGGCTTGAAAAAGATTCAGATATTTGGCTACCCAGTGTTAGTGCTTTTTATCAGTTAGATAAGAACTACGGCGTTTTTGCTGGCGTGCATCAAGGTTATATACCTTCAAGTCCACAACAAGATAATGCCAATACAGATTCAGAGAAAAGTTTAAATTATGAGTTAGGTTACCGTTATGCTGATGGCAATCTAAACGCTGAAGTTGTTGGCTTTTTCAATGATTATGAAAACTTAAAAGAAACTTGTACTTTCTCAACTTCATCTAACTGTGATTTAGATACAGAGTTTGATGGTGGTGATGTTGAGGTCTACGGTATTGAAGCAAATATCAACCATACAATTAAGTTAACTAACTCAATTGACTTACCTTGGTCTGTAACTTATACCTACACAGAGTCTGAATTTAAAAATAGCTTTGAATCGGACTTTCCACAATGGGGTGTGATTGAAGCAGGTGATGCTTTACCATACATGCCTGAAAATCAGGTTGCTATCGAGGTTGGCCTTGCAGGCGATAGCTGGTCAGTCTCATTATTAGCTAAGTATACTGATGAGATGCTCGAGCGATCAGGAGGCTATATAGAGAGTGAACAACCACCTGAGCTCACAGGATACACCGTTGACTCACAACTGGTATTAGATATCGCTGCAAATTATCAGTTTGCAGAGCAGCACACTATCTACGGTAAGATTGATAACCTAACAGATGAACAAGAAGTGGTATCCCGCCGCCCTTATGGCGCTCGTCCGGGTAAGCCATTATCGGCAATGATTGGTTATAAATACCGATTCTAAACACTTAGTCTCATTCAATAAAAAAGCCTGCAATTAGCAGGCTTTTTTATATGCTCTAATATTAAATTAAACGCTTTGTTGATAAGCCCATTTTAACCAAGGCATCAACGCTTTTAGATCAGATGCTTCAACGGTTGCACCACACCAAATACGAAGACCCGCAGGGGCATCTTTATAAGAGTTAATATCATAGGCAACATTTTTAGTAGCTAATAATTTTTCAATTGCCTTAACTTGTTCTGCTGTTGCATCTAGTGATAAACATACACTCGTGTTTGAGCGATGTGCTGGTACTTCAGCTAAAAAGTCTATCCATTCATTTTCATCTACAAATTGTTCTATTACAGCTAAGTTTGCTTGGCTTTTTTTGATTGCAGCATCCACTCCACCGATTGATTCAATCCAAGACAATGCATCTAAATAGTCTTCAACACATAACATCGAAGGTGTATTTATAGTCGCACCTTTAAAAATCCCTTCAGTAAGCTTACCTTTGCTTGTCAAACGGAAGACTTTCGGTAGTGGCCATGTTGGCTGATAACTTTCTAATCGTTTTACCGCTCTTGGGCTTAGAATAAGCATACCGTGAGCACCTTCGCCACCGAGTACTTTCTGCCAACTAAACGTAGCGACATCAACTTTATTCCAGTCAATATCCATCGCAAATACGGCACTTGTTGCATCACATATACTTAACCCTGTTCGGTCATCCGCTATCCAGTCAAGGTTTTCAACTTTTACACCAGAAGTGGTGCCGTTATAGGTAAAAATAATATCGTTTGCAGGATCTGCTTTAGTTAAGTCAGGCAGTTGACCATATTCAGCTTTATAAATATTAGCTCCTTCAATATTGAGCTGATTTAGAACGTCATTTGCCCAGCCTGAGCCAAATGATTCCCACGCAAACACATCAACACCCGTTTGTCCAAGCACTGACCACATCACCATTTCCATCGCACCAGTATCCGAGCCTGGTACGATCCCTACTCGGTATCCTTCTGGCAAATTAAGTAGTGACTTTGTTTTTTCAATGGCTAATGCAAGCCTTTCTTTACCTAAGCTACTACGGTGCGAGCGCCCAAGTACATCAGTTTGTATTTTACCAAGATCATAACCAGGGCGTTTTGAACAAGGCCCAGATGAAAAATTTGGATTTTTTGGCACAGCTGTTGGTGCAGTTTGAGACATGAGACTTCCTTAGCTTATTATTTTTGAATATTTTAACCTGAGAAAGTGTATTTGCTAGAAAAGATTTTTAATTAAGCTAGTTTGAATATTTATAAAAAAAGCACTTACCAAACGGTAAGTGCTTTTTGCAGAGCTTAAAAAGAATGGGTTAAACCAAAGCGTCTTGATCGGCACCTTCTTTTTCTACAGGTGTTGGGATTAAATCTTCCTTACTGATACCTAAAGCTAGAGCAATCGAACTTGCTACATAGACAGAAGAATAAGTACCAATAAATACACCGAATAACAACGCTGTTGCGAAGCCATGGATTAGCGCACCGCCTTTAAAGAATAACGCCAACAATACCAAAATAGTGGTAACAGACGTGATCATTGTACGGCTTAGTGTTTGCGTTAAAGAGATATTGATGATTTCTTCTGGCGAACCTTTACGTAAACGACGGAAGTTTTCACGAATACGATCAGATACAACAATTGTATCGTTCAGCGAGTAACCAATAACGGCAAGTACCGCGGCTAATACCGTTAAATCGAATTCTAACTGAAGAATTGAGAACAGACCGAGTGTTAACAATACATCGTGTGCAAGTGCTAAAACAGAACCTAAAGCAAAACGATATTCGAATCGAAACGCAACATAAATCAAAATACAGATTAGTGCGGTTAACATCGCAAGGCCGCCTTGCTCAGTTAGTTCTTGGCCAACATTAGGTCCAACAAACTCGATACGGCGCATTTCAACTTTGCCCATATCAGCCTGTTGTAAAGATTTTAAAATGCTGTCACCGATTTCTGCAGCTTTTACATTTTCTCTTGGTTGCAGGCGGATCAAAACTTCTTTACTTGAACCAAAGTGTTGAACAACTGCGTCACCAAAACCAGCACTATCCAGTTCAGCACGTACTAACTTAAGTTCAGCAGGTTGTTCAAAACCCACTTCAATAAGCGTACCGCCGGTAAAATCTAGACCGAAGTTTAGTTTATTTGTCGCCAGTGATGCGACAGAAGCAAGCATTAACACAGCTGAAAAAGCCATGGCCACCTTACGCATTTTCATAAAGGCGACAGTTTCTTTAAAGCGAATAGCAAACATAAATTGTCTCCTTAAATTGAAAGTTTATTCACACGGCGACCGCCGTAGACTAAGTTAATCACAGCACGTGTGCCCACAATTGCAGTGAACATTGACGTAGCAATACCAATTGCTAGAGTCACTGAGAAGCCTTTAATCGGGCCAGTACCTACTGCGAATAAGATAACCGCGGCGATGAACGTAGTAATATTTGCATCAGCAATTGTCGAGAATGCAGATTCATAACCTTTATGGATAGCCTGCTGAGGACCTCGACCATCTCTAATTTCTTCTCGTATACGCTCAAATATCAATACATTGGCATCGACTGCCATACCGACTGTTAAAACAATACCTGCCATACCCGGTAAAGTCAGCGTGGCGCCTGGGATCATCGACATCACACCGACAATCAATACTAAGTTAAGCCCTAGTGCTAGGTTAGCAACTAAACCAAAACCTCTATAGTAAATAGACATGAAGACTAATACTGCACAGAAGCCCCAAATAATAGCCTGCATACCTAAATCGATATTCTCTTGACCTAAGCTTGGACCTACAGTGCGCTCTTCAACAATTTGAATTGGCGCAATTAACGCACCTGCTTTAAGTAATAAAGCTAAATCACGTGCTTCTTGTGGCGAACCCGCACCTGTAATTCGGAAGCTTCGACCAAGACGTGCTTGAATGGTTGCGACACTGATAACTTCAGCATTTTTCTTAAATACTGGGTTACCATCTTTGTCACGTTTACCCGTTGGCTTGTATTCAATGAATAACGTTGCCATAGGTTTGCCGATTGCATCTTTTGTAGCACGAGAAAAGATATTACCGCCTTTTGAATCAAGATCGATATTCACTTGCGGCTGACCATTTTCATCAAAGCTTGAAGCAGCATCAATGATATGATCACCTGTCAGCATAACGCGGCGCTTTAATAAAACGGGGGCTTGGTTATCTCTTTCATAGAAAAGCTCAGAGCCTGCTGGTACTCGTCCAGCCACTGCACTTCTAACGTCGCCATCTTGATCAACCATACGGAACTCAAGTGTCGCAGTAGCACCTAAAATGCGCTTAGCTTGTGCGGTATCTTGAACACCAGGTAACTCAACAACAATTCGGTCTGAACCTTGTTTCATAACCAATGGCTCAGCAACACCGATAGCATTGACACGATTACGTAAAATAGTAATGTTTTGTTGAAGCGAGCTTTCTTTGATTTCTTTAACTTTTTGTTCAGACATCACAGCCGTCAAAAAGAAACCACCATCAGTGCTATCGTCAATAACAAGATCAGCATGCTTTTTCTTAATTACGCGTTTAGCTGCATCCAATGTCATTTCATCTTTAAAAGCAACCTGAACACCATTTTTGTATTCAGAAATGCGGCTATAGCGGATTTTCTCTTCACGTAAATCTGAACGGAAAGCTGAAACGCGCTCTTCTTGCGCTTTTTTCAACGCTACGCTCATATCTACTTCCATTAAGAAGTGAACACCACCACGTAGGTCAAGACCTAGTTTCATTGGTGTCCCGCCTAAACCAGCTAACCAGTCAGGTGTAGAAGGGGCTAGATTAAGTGCTATGATGTATTGCTCACCGAACTTTTGGTTCAGCACTTCTTTTGCGCGTAATTGCACTTCAGTATCGTTGAAGCGAATTTCAATTTGTTTATTGATGAGAGCGCTTGATTTAGTTTGCAGTGAATGAGCAGCAAGCTCCTCATTCACTTCATCTAAATCGGCTAGCTGTAACTCTGCACCACGTAAGCCTTGAATCTGTAATGCAGGATCTTCTCCATACAGATTTGGTAAGGCATAAAGGAAACCAACACTAATGATCACCATTAGCATTAAGTATTTCCACAATGGGTAACGGTTTAACACAGGACTATCCTATTTATAATTGTTTTTATACAGACTTGATTGTGCCTTTCGGTAATACTGCTGTGACTGCGTTCTTTTGAACTTTAACTTCGAACTGGTCATCTAATGCAACCAAAATGAAGTCATTTTCTTCGCTTACTTTAACAATCTTGCCAAGTAAACCACCTTGCGTTAGTACTTCATCACCTTTTGATAATGAAGTCACTAAATCTTTATGCTCTTTTACACGCTTAGCTTGCGGACGGTAAAGTAAGAAATAAAAAACTAAAACCATTGCACCTAACATGATTAAGCTCATAAAGCTTCCACCTTGTTGTGGCGCACCTGCTTCATTTGCATAAGCAGCAGCGATGAAGAAATCCATATTGTTCCCCTAAACTAAAATTATATTGAATTCTAAAAATTAATTGTCAGTATCTTTCAACGGTGGCACAGGTAAATCACGGGCAGCGTAAAACGCTTCCACAAATTCCTCGAGTCTGTGCTCTGCAATGGCTTCTCTAAGATCAGCCATTAATCGTTGATAATGACGCAAGTTATGAATGGTATTTAAGCGAGGACCTAATATCTCATTACACTTGTCTAAGTGATGTAGATATGCACGCGAAAAGTTTTTACAAGTGTAACAGTCACAATTTTCGTCTAATGGACGAGTATCTGTCTTATATTTGGCATTTCTAAGCTTAAGTACACCATCAGATACAAATATATGACCGTTTCGAGCATTACGTGTCGGCATAACACAGTCAAACATATCAACACCGCGGCGTACTGCTTCAACTAAGTCTTCTGGTTTACCAACACCCATTAGATATCTTGGTTTATCTTCAGGCATTTTATAAGCAACGTGGTCAAGGATATTGATCATATCTTCTTTTGGCTCACCAACAGATAAACCACCTATTGCATAACCATCAAACCCAATATCCGTTAAGCCTTCCATACTTTCTTCGCGAAGATGCGGATACATACCACCTTGGATAATACCAAATAAAGCATTTGGATTACCTTCATGTGCATCCTTAGAACGCTTAGCCCATCGCAATGAGAGTTCCATTGAATCACGTGCTTCTTTTTCAGTCGCCGGATACGGTGTGCATTCATCAAATATCATTACAATATCTGAACCAAGATCGCGTTGCACATGCATAGCTTTTTCCGGCGTCAACTCAATACGCTCGCCATTAATAGGTGAACGGAAGATAACGCCCTCTTCAGATATTTTGCGCATAGCGCCTAAACTAAAGACTTGGAAACCACCAGAGTCAGTTAATATTGGACCACTCCAGTTCATGAAATCATGCAAGTCGCCATGCTTTTGGATAATTTCAGTGCCCGGTCTGAGCATTAAGTGAAAGGTATTACCCAAAATGATATGAGCCCCAATATCCTTAAGCTCGTCTGGTGACATACCTTTTACGGTGCCGTATGTACCAACAGGCATGAATGCAGGTGTTTCTACCACACCACGTTCAAACACTAATCGACCGCGTCGGGCTTTGCCATCAGTTGTAATTTTTTCAAATTTCATTGCGTTTATCTTCGCTATCTTAATCTGAACAACCACCAAAAAAGTGATGTTCTTGTTAGCCTGTATAATACAGCTTTAAATGCTGAACAATTTGACCAAAATAGCGAGACAAAAGCAATTGCACGCCTGATATAAATAGTGAATTCATCTTTTTTGCACTGACTTTGCTCACTATTTATTCATAGACATTACTTCGCTCGAATAAATTCACTGTTAAGTGTCTCTGTATCCAAACGTTCATTAGTTGCTTGTTCTAACGCAAACATCTCAAATCTCAGATCAATAGGACGAGCGCTATCGCCCAAACTATAATCACAGACCCCAGTTTCAAATAAACGAGAGAGCTCGTCGGTCTGTGCCATGGTCATATTTTTCGGATAAAGACCTTTTTCGTACGCTTTATCAACCGAGATACGGTGACATTTAAAGATATCCCCAGCCCATGAATCACCGGCTTGTATCCTTGAATTACTAAATGCTGGGAACGTTTTCATACAGGCGCCTTTAATATTGCTATTTGTTGAATTCCATTCTCCATCCCAGACATGCTCCCCACTAGCAATCACATCACCGTTTTTATCAAAGCAAGTGTCAACAAGATCGTTTGGTTTTGCATCCACCATGGACAAATCGGGGTTCTGAAGTTTTTTCATCAACCATGTATCCATCATCTTAAAAGCGCTATCGACAGGATAGTGATCTTCATGAGCAACCCAAATAACCTGATTATCAGCATGACCATTGGCATTAATTAACCTCAACCTAGCTGAAAAGCTTGCCGACAAGTGATGCATGTCAAGCTTGTGATCGAGGTAATGACGCGTATCTATAATAGGTAAATCAGTCCAACCTAAAAATACCTGCCCTCCTCTATATGCTGCCTCAATGGCCTCTTTAGGGGCACTATACCTAGGCGAATATGGACGCAGTTGATTGATATTATGATTACTCCAGAGCGTTAACCATATCGGTAGTTTTTTCGCAGCAATGATTACTTTTTCTTCTTGCATTTGATGGGGGGGCTTCCAGCTACCAATTTTGCGATTGATATGCATGAACTCTTTAAAATTGATTTTACCTTGCTGAAATGCTTTTAAACCATACTGAACACCTTCATTGTCCCAAGTGATCTTTGCAAAATCATGTTGATCTTTGCCAAATAGCCAAACCATGTCTTGCCAATAACTCCAATGCTGGGACGCTTGCACATTATCACTATAAAAAGGTCTAATTCGGCCTTGTTTAGGATTATGAATAAATGAAGACTGAGCAAACCAGCCGTTAATACACTCGCTGTTACCTTTAGGTATAACTGGCGTCTCACCTTTTAATGCCTGATTCAGAGGCTGTAAGTAACTAGCTCTGAACGCTTTACCACTTTGAGTATTCGTTCCTTCAATAAGTTGCCTTTCCTCCCAATCTTGCCATCTTGATGAGGAACTAACATTAAAAGTGAAGTAGTTGTTTAATAAATCACAATCAAGTGCGTAAATGGTTTGACTAAGCATATCTGGGTAGGAGTAAAGCGGTATTAAACCATCCAGTACACCAGGTCTATTTTGCGCAATTAAATATTGTGCTAAACCACCACCTGAGCCGCCCACACCTACGGTGTAAATAGGCTCTCCGTATAAACTGATAAAATGGTTTTTGACTCGACTGGCTGTATCCTCTGCCAGTAACATGTTGTATGTGTAACTCGTTTGATTACCACTTGAAGATATCACGGCATAGCCTAATTCCAGTTGTTTAACCACTCGTTTAGCGATACTAATAGCACTTTGTTTTCCTTGTCTAAATCCTATGCCGCCACCGCCTCTAAATTGATAAATAAGCTTTTGATTCCACTTGGATTTTGCCAATCGCTGGCCCCATTCTGCTTTATCAATAGGCATAATATGAGTGTAGATAAACCGATTAATCACCCCGTGTTCCGCCCTAATCAATAGGCGGCCATCAATTACCTCACTCTGGTCACTTATTTTATAAAACTTACCGTCTTCGTTAGTTTGATAATAGAAAAGTTGCGTTTTAGCCATACAATCTTGACTGTAGCCGACGATGTGTTTTTTTCGATTTACATCTTTAAAAACAGGTACGCCGTAGCCATCTTGGTTGTCAACAATCGGTTGGCCTAAACCTGTATCTATGGTTTCGCAAAAGAATGGATATTGTTTAGGACCAGAATAAAGTGATTCAATTGGCCCCACGCCCCCTAGAGGAATTGGAAAAGAGAAAGTCTCTTCAGGCCTATCGACTTGGCTGATATGAGGATAAATGGGTAATAAGTAATTATCACTACTTGGCGGTACGGCATTAACTTGTCGCCATTCATATTTAGATGGCTCTTGGTTATACCAAAAATAGATAACTAATAGGCAGGGAACAGCAATTAAACTGATAACTACAACTGGTCGTAAACGACTCCACATACAAACCTCCAACGACTTCAAAAATAAAAAAGCCCGCGTGATGGAATGTATTTTTTGTCTTTATTTATATTTACTAAATATAGCCAAATAAGATCGTACAAGCGTGAAGAATCTTGTAAAGATAAGTGTCAGCTCTCGTTAAGCTGACACTTATCAAAGCGTTACGCTTTTTCTAAAAACATAGAATCGCCGTAACTGAAAAAGCGATACTTTTCTTCTATCGCCTCGTTATAAGCTTTAAGTATATTTTCTTTACCTGCAAAGGCTGAAACAAGCATAATCAGTGTCGATTCAGGTAAATGAAAGTTAGTAAACATTGCATCAACCACTTTAAACTTATAACCTGGATAGATGAAGATTTGAGTGTCATCAGAAAAAGGCGCTATCAGATCATCTTTGCCTTGTTCTATTGCAAATTTAGCAGCACTTTCTAAACTACGAACAGACGTAGTACCCACCGCAATAACTCGACCACCTTTCGCTTTTGTTTCTTTAATCGCATCAACCACATGTTGAGGTACCACTGCATATTCTGAATGCATGACATGCTCTTCTATAATGTCAACGCGAACCGATTGGAAGGTCCCTGCCCCTACATGTAATGTAACGAACTCAATTTGAGTACCTTTATCTTTGATTTGTTCAAGCAATGCATCATCAAAGTGAAGACCTGCCGTAGGCGCCGCAACGGCCCCCTTAACTTCACCATAAACAGTTTGATATCTCTCTTTATCGGAATCTTGATCTTCCCTATCTATATATGGTGGTAACGGCATATGACCATATTGCTCGAGTAAATCAAAAACAGGCTCTTCATTTAAGAACTTCAATTCAAACAAGTCATCATGGCGCGTGATCATTTCCGCTTTAATCGCACCCTCTAATAATACTTCAGTACCCGGTTTTAACGCTTTATTGGCCCTGACATGCGCAATGACATTGTGATCGCCAATTACACGCTCAACTAACACTTCAACTTTTCCACCCGAGGTTTTCTGCCCCATTAGACGAGCTGGGATCACTTTTGTATTGTTGAAGATAAGTAGATCTTTGTCGGTAACCAGATCAATCATTTGTTTAAACGATTGATGTGTTATCTGGCCGCTATCGCCATTTAAATGGAGTAATCGTGAGTCAGTTCGATTTTCAGTTGGAAAACGCGCAATTAACTCATCAGGTAAGTCAAAATTAAAGTCAGAGAGTTGCATTAGCTAATACCTGTTTAAGTCACTTTTAAATTGGCGGCTAGTCTAGGTATTGGTCATAACAAGATCAAGTCACTTTCGTTTTATACATGCTATTAATCATTTGCTGACTGTAAATTTAATAGTTCTTTAATCGATTAAGACTAAAAACTACATAATTTCATTTTTTCACCTAAAATACCTACCTATTCGTAATTTAATTACATAAAACAAAGTTAAATACATAAACAAAAGCAAAAAATAGTAAGAAAAATGAAATATTTAATAAATATTTAGCAATTAATCACAAATAAGTGTTGCAATATTTCAAGCCTTACCTATAATGCATCACATGATTTGGACATGTCCAAGTCCCCTTTGAAAATTGTTGTTATTGAGTACCTTATTTAGTGCTTGAGTGTCTTTATAGACATTTTATATGCCCGCTTTTTTAGTGGGCTTTTTTTTGCCTAAAATTATTTCCCCTTTCCAAACCCACGCAAACCTCTAAAAATATCGACTTAATGTAGAAAAAATCACCGTATTACTTTACATCAAGTGCCTGTTCAGGCATTATTCGCGCAATTTTTTTAATGCTGAAGATAAAAGCAGAGGTTATAAGCTGAATGGCAAAAGAAGATTGCATTGAAATGCAGGGCACAGTATTAGATACATTACCTAATACTATGTTTCGTGTTGAATTAGAAAATGGTCACGTGGTGACAGCTCACATTTCAGGTAAGATGCGCAAAAACTATATTCGTATTTTAACGGGTGATAAAGTGACTGTTGAGATCACTCCTTACGACTTATCGAAAGGTAGAATCACTTTCCGTCAGCGTTAATTCTTGCTTAAAGCCGAATATACTAAAAACCCCAGCAGTTGCTGGGGTTTTTTATAGCTTCGATAAAAAGTTAATGTGCTTCAGCTGATTCAAGCTCAGTTTCATATTCGAAAGATAAATCATCACCGTTCAAACTTATGGTGACATTACCGCCTTTGGTCAAGCGGCCAAACAAGACTTCATTAGCAAGCGGTTTTTTCAAGTGCTCTTGAATAACCCTAGCCATAGGTCTTGCTCCCATAGACTTATCATAACCTTTATTAGCCAACCACTCTCTGGCATCGCTAGTAAGCTCTAAATTCACACCTTTGTTATCAAGTTGAGCTTCAAGCTCTGCGATAAATTTATCAACCACTTGAACAATAATCTCAGGTGATAAGTGATTAAACCAAATGATATTGTCCAGACGGTTTCTAAATTCTGGGGTAAATGTGCGATTAATTTCGACCATAGCATCAGAGCTGTGATCTTGCTGAGCAAAACCAATTGATTTACGCGACGTTTCCTGCACACCAGCATTGGTTGTCATCACCAAGATAACATTTCTAAAATCGGCTTTTCGACCGTTGTTATCAGTTAACGTGCCATGATCCATGACTTGCAGCAAAATATTAAAAACATCTGAATGTGCTTTTTCAATTTCATCAAGTAACACCACACAATGTGGGTTTTTAATAACGGCATCCGTTAATAGACCACCTTGTTCATACCCAACATAACCCGGAGGAGCACCGATTAAACGTGATACGGCGTGACGCTCCATGTACTCAGACATATCAATGCGAACAAGCTCTAAACCCAGCACTTTGGATAACTGTTGCGTTATTTCAGTTTTACCTACCCCAGTTGGCCCTGCGAATAAGAAACTACCAATAGGTTTATTTTCATTCGCTAATCCTGAGCGCGCCAGACGAATGGCTGATGTTAATGTCTCGATAGCAGGATCTTGACCAAATACCATCATCTTAAGATTTCGTTCCATATTCTTAAGTACATCTTTATCTGATGCAGATACTGATTTTTCAGGAATACGCGCCATCTTGGCAATGATTTGCTCGATATCAGCAACACCTATGGTTTTCTTTCGTTTACTCGGTGTTAATAAACGCTGCAGTGCACCTGCTTCATCGATAACATCAATTGCTTTATCTGGTAAATGGCGCTCATTGATATATTTTGATGATAATTCAGCAGCAGCACGAATAGCTGGGTTGGTATAACGGATACCATGATGCTCTTCGTAGCGCGTTTTCAAGCCATGTAGAATCTTAGTTGTGTCATCAACTGATGGCTCATGAATATCAATTTTCTGGAAACGGCGAACTAAGGCTCTATCTTTTTCAAAGATCCCCTGAAACTCTTGATAGGTTGTCGAACCAATACATTTAACTTTACCGCCGGATAATAAAGGCTTAAGTAAGTTAGAGGCATCCATCACACCACCAGAGGCAGCACCTGCGCCGATAATCGTGTGAATTTCATCGATAAATAAGATGGCTTGCTCATCTTGCTCTAATTCTTTGAGGATTGCTTTGAAGCGTTTTTCAAAATCACCACGGTATTTTGTCCCTGCCAGCAACGATCCCATATCGAGTGAATAGATATGAGCTTGTGCAATGACTTCAGGTACATCTTCTTGAACTATTCTGTATGCAAGCCCTTCTGCAATGGCCGTTTTACCAACTCCCGCTTCACCAACGAGCAATGGATTATTTTTTCTACGACGACATAAGACTTGGATAGTGCGCTCTAGTTCTTGATCACGGCCTATTAAAGGATCAATTCTGCCTTGTTCAGCTTCGTCATTTAAATTAGTGGCGTATTGTGCCAATAAACCGCCAGATTCATTTTCTTCTAATGACTCTTGTTCTTCACTTGCAGAATTATCCATGCTGTCTTCATTTCGCGCGATACCATGTGAAATGTAATTAACAACATCCAAACGTGAAATATCAGCTTTTTTGAGAAGGAATACGGCGTGAGATTCTTGTTCACTGAAAATTGCGACTAAAACGTTTGCCCCCGTTACTTCATCTTTGCCTGAAGATTGGACATGAAAAACGGCTCGTTGTAAAACACGTTGAAACCCAAGAGTAGGCTGAGTTTCTCTTGATTCATCATCCTCAGGAAGCTGAGGTGTAGTTTCATTGATAAAATCGATAAGTTCAGCTTTTAACTTATCAACGGGCGCATTGCAGGCATCTAGTGCTGTTGCTGCCGCTGGGTTTTCGAGTAATGCTAATAATAAATGCTCTACAGTCATAAATTCATGACGGTGAATGCGAGCTTCACGAAATGCATTATTTAGCGTTTGTTCCAGATCTTTATTCAGCATAACTTACCTCAAAACTGATAGAGTGCGTAAATTAAGAAGTGATTAAGCTTCTTCCATAGTGCAAAGTAGAGGATGTTGATGCTCTCTTGCATAAGATGTCACTTGCGCGACTTTAGTTTCAGCGATATCAGCAGTAAAGATGCCACATACACCCTTACCTTCGAAATGCACTGTCATCATGATTTGGTTGGCTTTTTCTTCGTCCAATCTAAAAAAACGCGTCAATACATCAACGACAAAGTCCATAGGGGTATAGTCGTCATTATTTAATACCACTTTGTACATTGAAGGTGGTTTTAAAGCTTGTTTTCGTTCATCGAGGACGTCTTCTTCGAAGCTGTCGTACTGATTTTGTCTACTCATAATAAAAAATATAGCGTTTCAATTACGCTTTGCTAGGCTTTTTTTGTTTCTAAAAACTTTTTACTGATAAATACAACAATACGGGTCAAAAAAACTTGACTCAAGAATAAATTTATCTAAAGTTGAATATGTAGTTAAATTTACAAAAATCAACTACAATCTTGCTTAAAGGTGTAAGCTTCAGGTTATATAAAGGATAAGAAGTATGGCGAACGGTAAAGTGAAATGGTTCAACAATGCCAAAGGTTTTGGTTTTATTGTGCCAGATGGTCAAAATGAAGATGTATTTGCACACTACTCGACAATTGATATGGATGGCTACCGCACATTAAAAGCCGGCCAAGATGTTGAGTTTGACCTAACTGAGGGCCCTAAAGGTCTTCATGCAATTAATATTAAATTATCTGAGCAAGTAAAATAGTCTTTTCTTGTTACCGATAAATTAAAAAAAGCAGTTTTTTAACTGCTTTTTTTATGGCTGAATGATAATCCCAATCACTCTAACTTGTAGATAACTGTTATCTGAGCAGTCACTTCTTTTGAGCCCGGTTCACTAACGGTATCACTCATCAACATAGCACTTTCTCTAACCCTGTGTATAGGCTGCCCTGCTGACTCTTGAATCGACAGTACTTCAGTTACTTTCTTATCAGCAACTTTAGCCAAGCGATTCGCTTTTTCTTGTGCATTGCGTAAAGCCTGCTCTAACGCTTTTAGATAAAGTGTTTCACTATCACTAATTTGTGCATCAACACGCCCAATTCGATTGACACCTAACTTAACAGCGCTATCTAGCACAGCATCGATATCAGCAAAATCTCTTACGATAATATGAAATTTACGGCTAACAGTGAAACCAACTTGTACATAGTCACCTGTTTGGCGATCTCGTTCAGATTTCGGATAAACTTCTATTTGGTAGCTACTTATATCAGCATCTTTTAGCCCCAAATTTTTAAGTCTCTCGATGACCTTTTTAGATTTAATATCAACTATTTTTTTAGCCGCACTAACACTTTTATTTGTTTCACTAATATAGAGGTCTGCAATAAGCACATCAGGTTTTGCATTAATACTCGCATGAGCAGATACCTGTATGACTTGTTCATCAGCATATGCATAAAAACATAGCAAAGATAATAAGATAGTTATTGAGGTATAACGTGAATAGGTTTTAAGACGTTTCAATTTAATTCCTTACTTTTAAGTTCAGTACTTTTCATAGACTAGCAAAGAAATTAAATAGTTCAGTATGCGCTATCCATAAAAGATAAACGCCACCAAAATTGCGGCAGAAATACCTGCAAAATCAGCAAATAAACCACAGCCGATTGCATGCCTGACGTATTTTATTTTCACACTACCAAAGTAAACGGCTAGCACATAGAAGGTGGTTTCAGTTGAACCCTGCATGATTGCAGCTAATCGTCCGGCAAACGAGTCTACGCCGTGTGTATTAATCGTTTCTATCATCATTGCTCTTGCACCGGAGCCGCTGAGCGGTTTTAAAAAAGCAACGGGTAAGGCATCAACAAAACGAGTATCGCCATTAAAGAGAGAAACCAATAATCCAATTAGCGCCAACATGCTGTCCAAGATACCTGAACTGCGAAGCATTGCGATCGCTACAAGCATCGCCAATAGAAATGGAATAATAGAAACCGCTGTATTGAAACCTTCTTTCGCCCCTTCAACAAACTCTTGATAAACTTCAACACGTTTGAAATGAGCAATTGCTAAAATTAAAACGATAAAAAATAAAATTAGAAAGTTTGCACCGACTGATGAAACGGTTTCAAGCTGATGAGCGGTTAAGGTCATCAAATAAACAAAAAGTCCAGACATCAGACTGATGAAAAGTCCCAACACCATTAACATTTTAAGTCGAAATAAATTCAACTTTTGACAATAAGCAACCGCTAGAAAACCTGCTAAAGTCGATGCACAAGTAGCGAGTAAAATAGGTAGAAATACATCTGTGGGACTTGCTGCGCCCAACTGCGCGCGATACATAAATACAGTAATGGGAAAAAGCGTAATTGATGAGGTATTTAGGACGAGAAATAGAATCTGCGCATTAGAGGCTGTATCTGGTTTAGGGTTTAAACTCTGCAGTGATTGCATTGCTTTTAACCCCAGGGGTGTCGCCGCGTTATCCAGTCCCATCATATTAGCAGCCATATTCATCGTGACGTGGCCTAATGCAGGGTGACCTTTAGGTACTTCAGGCATAATACTAGAAAAAAGTGGGCTAAGCTTGTGGGCTAATTTTTGAATTGCTCCGGACTTTTCTGCGACTCTTGCAATACCCAACCAAAATGCAAGTAATCCAATTAAGCCTATAGCTAACTTGACACACAGCTGTGCCATATCAAAGATTGCCGTCAGCATACGCTGAAATATTTCAACATCAGCAACCACAAAGCCTTGATAGCACGCTGAGAGAAAAGCGATGCTAATGGTGTAAAACCAAATTTTATTTAACATCGCTCAACTGTCCTTGTATTTACTATCTCTAGAAAAGCTGTAAAAGAGCCTGTACTGGATGTTTTGGTTTGAACTGCTCGAAGCGTTTTACCTGAGAACGACATGAATAGCCTGTCACGAGTACTTCACTGTTATCAAACTGTTTGATGTTATCTTGCCAACTCATCTCATACAAGGCCTTAGAATTGCCCAGATGTGATGCTTCATGCCCATAAGTACCTGCCATACCACAACAGCCTACACTGATAGGTTTGAGCTCTGCGCCAAATTTCTGGAAAACTTGTTGCCAGAGCGCATGTGTAGTTGGAATAGCGGTTTTTTCAGAGCAATGGGCAAATAACTGGTATGTTTTATTGCTCATGTTAAGCTGAGGCAGTTCAATGTTAGATAACCACTCGTGCGGTAAAAGCACATCAAAGTCGCCACGTCCTTCCCCTAGTGTTTTTACGTACTCATCGCGGTAACAAAGTACCAGAGATGGATCGGTACCTACTAAGGTAATACCTAAACCTTGAACTTGTGATAAGAAATCTGCCCCGTCTTTTGCCGTTTTTGCAAACTTTGCTAAAAAACCTTTTACGTGTTCAGGTTTACCATTCGGTTTAAACGGTAATAACAACGGTGTATAACCAAGCTTAGTAATGAGTTTAACCCAGTCCGCCACTACATTAGCATCGTAAAACGATGTAAACGGGTCTTGAACAATAGCAACAATTTTACTTCTCTGCTCTTTTGCCATGGCAGATAGACGTGCTAAATCCCAATCTAACACATTCATTCTGCCCACTTGATCTTCAAGTGTTGGGTACGAAAGTAAAGGTGTATCTACATAACCCAATGTCTTTTTCAATAACCCTTTACTAATTGGATTATCAACAATTGCATTAACAAATCGCGGTGCTTTAGCCATTAAAGGTGCAGATTGTTCAATCGAACCGACTAAAAAGTCCTTTAATGGACGACGGTATCGGCTGTAGTAAACTTGTAAAAAACGAGCCCTAAACGTTGGGACATCAACTTTAATTGGACAGGCACTGGTACAGGCCTTGCAGGCAAGACATTCGTCCATCGATTGCATTACTTCGTGAGAGTAATCATACTCAGCGCGCGATTTTTTAGTGAAAAGTTGTTTAATAGGCTCAAAAGCCGAAAGTGTTGCTGAAGTCAGTTTAGTTTCTAACTTATCAAAGTCGACACCCTGATTTGATAGTTGGCGAAGCCACTCTCTCATTAAACCTGCTCGGCCTTTTGGTGAATGTCTTCTATCTCGTGTCACTTTATATGATGGACACATTGGGCTGCTCGTTTCCCAATTAAAACAAAGACCATTACCATTACAGTTAACGGCCGTTTCTACGCTCTCCCTAACCGTAATTGGAATTTGTTTATCGTAGAACCCGCGTTTTGTGTCATCAACTGAGACAAGGTTTTCATCTGAATCGATGGGGGTACAAATTTTACCAGGATTCATTCTGTTATTTGGGTCAAAAGACGCTTTGATTTTTCGAAGTTCAGTGAATAATTCCTCACCAAAAAATTCTGGACCGTATTCACTTCTAAAACCTTTACCGTGTTCACCCCACATCAGTCCGCCGTACTTGGCAGTTAACGCGACCACTTTATCCGAGATTTCTCTTAATAGTTTCTCATCCACATCTTCACACATATCAAGTG
Organism: Marinifaba aquimaris; assembly: GCF_013328345.1. Classification (GTDB taxonomy): domain Bacteria; phylum Pseudomonadota; class Gammaproteobacteria; order Enterobacterales; family Alteromonadaceae; genus Marinifaba; species Marinifaba aquimaris. Next base: position 23,657 of record NZ_JABULX010000011.1, on the reverse strand, counting down.
CAGGTCTTACGTGTAAAACTCCAGCATCAACATGGCCAAACATGCCATAGGCCAAACCTGTATTATCAAGTAAGGCCCTAAATTCGACGATAAAATCTGCTAAGTTCTCTGGCGGTACTGCAGTATCTTCAGCAAATGCAAGTGGCTTTTTCTTACCTTTTGTATTACCGAGCAAGCCAACCGCTTTTTTACGCATCGCGTAGATCGTTTGAATTGAAGGAAGATCGTAAGTAACTTGATATCCAATAACCCCTTTATTGTCTGCTTCAATAATTTCATCCAAGCGCTGACATAAGGCATTAATCTTCTGTTCGATTTCCGCTTTATCATTGGCATTAAATTCAACAATATTGATACCGTCCATGACTTTGTTTGGCACATCTTCAATCAAATGGCTAACAGAATGCCAGATGATATCTTCACGAGCTAAATTCAAAACCGTACTATCAATTGTTTCTACCGAAGTTGCGTGCGCTTGAACAAGAAATGGAGAGTTGCGCAACGCAGAATCGAAACTGTCGTATTTAACATTGACCAATGCTTTGTATTTGGCAATGGGGGTGACATTAAGCTTAGCTTCAGCGACAAAAGCTAATGAGCCTTCTGAGCCTGTGATGACACGGCTAAGATCGAACTCTGTCAATTCGTCATTAAAAATATTTTCGAGATCATAACCGGTCAAAAATCGATTTAACCGAGGGAATTTGTCAAGAATTTGAGTGCGTTTTTCAATACCCGTTTCCAGCAGTTGTTTATAAATTCGGCCGATAGTATTATCTTGACTCGCTCTTAGTTTTGCATCTTCAATTGCCAGCTTGCTACTATCGAGCTCAGTACCATCCACTAAGATAGACTTCAGTCCCAGTACGTGATCTGACGTTTTACCATAAACAAGCGAACCTTGACCCGAAGCATCAGTATTGATCATGCCACCGATTGTCGCCCTGTTACTCGTACTCAAGTCTGGCGCAAAGAAAAAACCATTTGGCTTTAAAAAGGCGTTGAGCTGGTCTTTAACAACACCCGCTTGTACCTTAACCCAACCTTCTTCTGCGTTGAAATCAATGATTTGATTCATATGACGACTCAAGTCGACCATAATGCCAGAAGTTAATGATTGACCATTGGTGCCAGTACCACCTCCACGCGCAGAGAAACGAATAGACTGAAACTCAGCTTTTGATGCGAGTTTGGTCAACATTTTCAAATCTTGGGTATTTTTGGGCAAGATAACCGCTTGAGGAAGGGTCTGATAAATACTATTGTCAGTCGCAACAGAAAAACGACTAGCGTAACTGGTTTCTATATCACCAGAAAACTTGCTTTCGCGTAAAGCGTTGATAAATGAAAGGTAGTCTTTTGCAATCGCATCGACTTCTGATAACCGTGGCAGATGAGTCATAAAGCGTTTTTATATTTACTTCGAGCTTATATTTAATTCGAAGTATATCAAAAAGCCGATCACCAAAAAACTAAAACTGTTTAGATAAATATACAAAAAAGCGCAGTCAGGTTGACTGCGCTTTTACTAGACTGCCTATCGGATAAAGGTTTAACGACCTTTTAATGACTCCGAAACAAGGAAAGCTAGCTCTAGTACCTGATCCGCATTCAAACGCGGGTCGCACTGTGTTTGATACGCCGTTGATAAGTCAGCGTCTGAAATTTGATAAGCACCACCAGTACACTCAGTAACGTGTTGGCCTGTCATTTCTAGGTGTATACCACCGGCATATGAGCCTTCAGCTTTGTGTACAGCAAAGAAGTGACGAATTTCAGATAAGATCGCATCAAAATTACGTGTTTTGTAACCCGTTGAAGAACTCACTGTATTTCCATGCATAGGGTCGCTACTCCAGACCACTTTGCGTCCTTCTTGTTGCACTTTACGCACTAACGCCGGTAGTTTTTCTGGTAAAGTTTCAGCTCCCATACGCGTGATTAACGTTAATCGACCCGCATCGTTTTCAGGGTTTAGTGCATCAATCAAACGAATTAAGTCATCTGGATCCATACCAGGACCCACTTTGACGCCAATTGGGTTATTAATACCACGGAAGTACTCAATATGAGCATGATCAAGCTGGCGAGTACGCTCACCAATCCAAACCATGTGTGCTGAGCAGTCATACCATAAATCAGTTAACGTATCGCGACGCGTTAGAGCCTGTTCATAGTTTAGTAACAACGCTTCGTGAGACGTGAATAATTGCGTCTCACGAATTGCAGCAGTATTGTCTGCTGAAATGCCACATGTTTCCATGAAAGTAAGCGTTTGCTGAATACGCTGAGCCATATCTTGATATTGCTCTTTACGCGGATTGGATTCGACAAAACTCATATTCCAGCGATTCACTTGATGTAAATCAGCTAAACCACCTTGTGCGAATGCACGCAATAGATTTAAAGTCGCGGCTGATTGATTGTACGCAGTTACCATACGGTGAGGGTCTGGAATACGCGCTTCAGGTGTAAAGTCAAAACCGTTGATGATATCGCCGCGGTAACTTGGTAATTCTACTTCACCACGTTTTTCCATATCAGCTGAACGCGGTTTTGCGTATTGACCAGCCATACGAGCAACTTTAACGATCGGACATTCACCACTGAATGTCATGACTACAGCCATTTGTAAAATGGTTTTAAACGTATCTCTTATTTTAGGTGCATTAAATTCACTAAAGGATTCAGCACAATCACCACCTTGTAATAAAAACGCTTTGCCATTTGCAACATCGGCAAGGCTCCTGCGTAAATCACGAATTTCTTCTGCAAATACAAGTGGTGGGTACTTAGCTAATTGTGCTTCTACCTCAGCTACTTGCTGTGCATCGGGATAGGTTGGCTGTTGTAAAATTGGGAAATTACGCCAGCTCTCTGGTGACCATTGAGACACTGATTTTTGTCCTCTAGTTAGTTATTGATATAAGAACCAAGGAAACTACTGAGTTTATGTTTCAATTGCAAGAAAAGAAGTGGATTGTCACATTAATAATTGTGGAAAGTGTAAATAATTATGTAAACTTTTTGAATAGGTATTAATTATCGCTCAAATTAGGTGTCATCCTGTTTTCTTTTAGATAATGGATGAGTCCGTCACTTGATTGCTCAATAAGGTCTAGCACTTTTTCAAATGCGGTTACACCAGCATAATAAGGATCGGGAATATCTCTTACTCGTCTTCCAAGTTTAGCAAAACTAAGAAAGTACTCGATTTTGTGTAATTGCTCGAAAGGACACTTAGCCAAAAGAGAATTAAAATTATTGCTATCCATCACCAAGATTAAGTCATATTCTTCAAAATCTTCTTTGGTTACACGACGTGAAGCAATGTCAGTAAAGTCATAACGTCTTTGTCGGCCGGCATCGACTGAGCGACTATCCGGGGGATTTCCTTTATTACTCGCATGTGTACCTGCACTGGATACTTTAAGCTTTAGACCGGCTTGCTGAGCTTTTTGTCTAAAGACAGCTTCAGCAGTAGTTGAGCGACAAATATTGGCGTAACAAATAAATAAGACTGAATTAACTTTTTCAGAACGGATCAAAAATAGCTCCTAATCACTACTTAATTTTATTGATTAAGCCATTGCAGGCATCTTCAACGAGATCTAATACGAGTTCGAAGCCCTCTTCTCCACCGTAATATGGATCCGGAACTTCTTGGTGATCAGGGTAGTTTTCAGCAAAATCTAAGAACAGATGAATTTTATGTTGGAAGTGCTCAGGGCATTCATTCATCAAATCATCATAGTTAGATTTATCCATTGCTAAGATTAAATCAAATGTTTCAAAGTCTTCGGTTGAAACTGCTCTGGCATAAAGCTCGGAGAAATCATAGCCGCGTTTTTTTCCGTGTTGAGCAGAGCGCTTATCAGGTGTAGCACCGATATGATAGCTTGCCGTGCCAGCACTATCATAAGATATAGGTAAATTAAGAGATTTAACTTTACTTCTAAATACAGCGTGTGCTGTAGGAGAACGGCAAATATTGCCTAGACATACAAATAGAACAGCGTTGATAACATTCCCCATCAAATTAATATCCTTATTATAAAAACATATTAATACTACAAATAATGGTCGTTAAAAAGATAAAACCCCAAAGGATTTTGGGGTTTTATTATTAAATTAAGCTATTTAAGTTCTTGAAGTGGTCTATCAGGTAAACTCCATTCGATATGGAAGTTACTTGATGACTTTTGATCTACGCGTTTAAACGTATGTGCACCAAAGAAATCACGCTGACCTTGCAATAAGTTAGCAGGTAAGGTTTCTGTACGATAAGAATCAAAATAAGATAATGCAGATGTCATACTCGGCATCGGAATACCAAATTTCATACCGTCGATAAGTGCTTCGCGCCATGCAGCTTGAGAATTATTTAATTGCTCAGCAAAGAACGAATCGAGTAATAAGTTATCTAAGTTTTCATCTCGGTTGTAAGCGTCAGTGATCGACTGTAAAAATACCGCACGAATAATACAGCCAGCACGCCAGATTTTAGCAATTGCAGCAAAGTCTAAATCCCAGTTGTGCTCAGCTGCAGCCATTTTCATTAAATCAAAACCTTGCGCATATGCACAAATCTTTGAGCAGTAAACAGCGTCGTGTAAACGAGCAATGGCGGCTTGTTTCTCTTCTTCAGAGATCGCATCAACCTTAGGACCGGATAGAATCGCTGCAGCTTTTACACGCTGAGTTTTTAGTGATGACAATGCACGCGCGTAAACCGCTTGGGCAATAGTGGTCGCAGGAGTACCAATTTGAAGACTACTCACCGCAGTCCAAAGGCCTGTACCTTTTTGACCCGCTGTATCTAAAATTACGTCGACAATTGGCTTACCTGTTAATGGGTCATCTTGTTCAAGTACTTCCGCAGATATTTCAATTAAGTAGCTGTTAAGCGGACCTTTATTCCATTCACGGAACGTACTTGCAATCTCTTTTGGAGACATACCCAAGGCTTCGCGAAGAAAATGATAAGCTTCACAGATAAGCTGCATATCAGCATATTCAATGCCATTGTGAACCATTTTCACATAATGGCCTGAACCCGCAGGACCGATATAACAAGCACATGGATCACCTTCTTTAACAGGCTGTCCTGGTGTTCTATTTTCTAATGGCAAACCTGTCTCAGGATCAACTTTAGCCGAAATAGCTTGTAACACAGGTTCAATTCGACTCCATGCGTAGCGATCACCACTTGGCATTAATGATGGGCCAAAGCGAGCACCTACTTCACCACCTGATACAGCCGTAGTAAAGAAGATAAACTTGCCTTTATAGCTTGCTTCACGTTCAACTGTATCTGACCATAAACTGTTACCCGTATCAACAACGATATCATCAGGCTGTAAACCTGCACCAATTAAGTTTTCACAAACTGAGTCAACAGCAGCACCTGCAGGTACAGATAGGATAATTAGATGTGGTTTTTTAAGTTTGTTTAATAACTCAGTAAAAGAGCTACATGCGAAGATTCGCTGGGCTTGTTCGCCTCGTTCCGCTTCATCTTGCGCTAAAATGGCATCAATTTTTGCGTGGTCTAAATCAAATGCAGCAACAGAATAACCATTGTCAGCTAAGTTTAAACCTAAGTTTTTACCCATTACACCTAGGCCAACAAGGCCAATGTCACATAGAGGTGTCGAATTCGACATAGAGATGATCCTTTAAAGTTGTAAAGGTTATGGGGCTTATTTGCCCCAATATTAATCAAGTTGCTCTTCGCAAAGTGCCGTGAGTATACATTAGCTAGCCTCAGGTTTAAAACGCCAAGACAGCAAACTCATACTTTTTGGGTGTAATTTGTATCGATTTTCTACCAGCTTTTCTTGACTGGACAAATATGTATCAACATGTGTATCAAATTCACACTGCCATTTATCAACATGACTGAGTACAGGTAATTGATATTCTTTAGAATAATTTGATGCGTTCAGTATTAGTAAAAAGGCTTCATCCACTGCTTGCGTTTTCTTATCGGTTGATGTCATTAATATCATTATGTGTTGACGGTCACCTTGATTCCAATCTGAATCAGCCATAGGTTGACCCAATTCTGTAAACCAGAAAACGTGATGAGAAAGTGCATTTCCGTAATAGGTATCATCGTCAAGTGATAAAGAATGTAACAAAGCACTTGAATGTCTCAGTTTAATCAGCTTTTGTACAAATTCTAACTGGCTTTTATGCTCAGATTTAATTTGCCAATTTAACCAACTTATCGTGTTATCTTGACAATAGGCATTGTTATTTCCCAGTTGGCTACGACCAATTTCATCACCTGCCAATAAATGAGGCGTACCTTGTGATAAAAATAAAGTAGCTAGCAAATTGCGTTTGTGTTTTTCACGAGATTTACGAATGGCTTTATCATGTGTCGGACCTTCTATACCATTATTAAATGATAAATTGTGGTTATGACCATCGCGATTTTCTTCACAGTTAGCAAAGTTGTGTTTTTCGTTATAGCTCACTAAATCTTCGAGCGTGAAACCGTCGTGATAACCAATATAGTTAACGCTTGTATTTATGCTTCGAAAGCCTTTAACAAAAACATCTCGACTCCCCATTAATCGCGTTGCTAAATCAGGAAGCAGCCCGTGATCGCCTATCCAAAACCCTTTTACAGTATCTCTAAATTTGTCATTGCATTCATGCCAATTAGGAGGGAACTGCCCTAGCCTGTAACCGCCGTACCCAATATCCCATGGCTCTGCGATAAGCTTAACCTGACTCAAAACAGGATCTTGGAATAACACTTTAAAAAATGCTGAATAATTATCAAATTCATTGCCTTCACGAGCTAAACTAACCGCGAGATCAAATCTAAAACCATCCACTTGCATTTCTTCAACCCAATAACGCAATGAAGCGGTCACCATTTGCAATACATAAGGGTTATCTAAATTAATACTATTGCCACATCCTGTATTGTTGACATAGCGTACATAGTTTTTGTGTTCGCCATCTTGTTCAAAAAGGTAGAAGTTTAAATTATCAAAACCTTTGAACGATAATATTGGCCCAGCTTCATCAGCTTCAGCACTGTGGTTAAAAACCACATCGAGGATGATCTCAATGCCGTTTTTATGCATTTCGCGCACAAGTGTTTTAAATTCTTCCACCGCATTTGAAACAGCATACCTTGGTTCAGGACTGAAAAAGTTAATTGGGTTATAGCCCCAGTAATTCGTTAAACCAAGTGCTTTTAATCTAGGCTCAGACATAAACGCTGCAACTGGCATTAACTGCAAACTCGTAATACCTAAGTCTTTTAAATACTTAATTACTTTTGGGTGACATAAACCTAAATACGTACCTCTTTGTTCTTCTGGTACATCTGGGTGAAGCTGAGTAAAACCTTTGACATGCGTTTCATAGATGACCGTATCAGAGTCAGGAACTTGGGGTTTTTCTATTCCTTGCCAATCAAAATCACTATCGATTACAACCGATTTAGCCATCATTGATTGTGAGTCACCTTTATAGAGGCGTTCATTCCAAACCATGGGTTTAGAAAGTGCTTTGGTATATGGATCAAGTAACAGCTTATCAGGGTCATGTAACTGGCCAATATGCGGATTATTTTCGCCATAAACGCGATAACCGTACAATTGCCCTACTTTAATGCCTTTGACAAAGCCATGCCAAACCCGCCCTTTTTTGCCCGGTAAAGTTAAACGCCCTATTTCTTTTTCAGTGGTGTCATTGAAAAAACATAACTCAACTTTGGTAGCGTTTGGGGAATAAACTGCAAAATTGACACCGTCGCTTTCTACTGTGGCACCGAGCTTTTTCGCACTACCTTTTGTGATTTCGAATGTTGATTTGACGCGTGGTTTGCGTTTAATTGACTTAACCATAAAATATCCTTGTCGAGACAAAAAAAGCCTTTTAGTCATTCACTAAAAGGCTTTTTATCAATCACTAATTAATTATTCATTGATTAACATTATTGATGATAAAGGTGGAATGTTAATGACAATTGAATAAGGTTGCCCCTGCCATTCTGTTTCTTCTGCTTGCACAACAGATTCAACATCAAACCCACTGCCCCAATATTGCTTTTCATCTGAGTTGAAAATAACGCTGTATTGGCCCAAATCTTTGACGCCCATTCTAAACCCTTCACGAGGTACAGGAGTAAAGTTATTGACCGAGTAAACTTTTTGAGCTGACGAAACCGCTTTTCTAACGAAGATGAGCGTACTTAGCTCGGCATCCTGATGCTCGATCCATTCAAAACCCTGCGGATTGTGATCGGTTTCATAAAGAGCTGGATACCTTTTATAAACCGTATTTAAGTCTCGATATGTTGATTGGATACCCTGATGTTTATCATAAGCTAATAAATGCCAATCAAGCGAAGCGTTGTAGTTCCACTCTTGTGTTTGACCAATTTCATTACCCATGAAATTGAGTTTCTTACCCGGATGCGCAAACATGAACCCAGCATAAGTTCGCAAATTGGCTGCAGATTGCCACTCATCACCCGGCATTTTGTGCATCATCGAGCCCTTGCCGTGTACCACTTCATCATGTGAGATAGGGAGAACGAAATTTTCATTAAATGAGTAAACCATCGAGAAGGTAATTTCATTATGGTGATATTTTCGATAGGCAGGATCTTTAGAAATGTAATGAAGGCTGTCATGCATCCACCCCATATTCCATTTGAAGCCAAATCCTAAGCCACCATCTGAAACGGGGCGAGAAACTTGTGGGAATGCAGTCGATTCTTCTGCCACGGTAAATGCATGAGGGAATTTAGTATATACCTCAGTGTTAAACCATTTAAGCAAACTGATCGCTTCGTAGTTTTCATTACCGCCATCTACATTCGGGATCCACTCACCCTCTTCGCGCGAGTAATCCCAATAAAGCATACTGGCAACAGCATCAACACGTAGCGCATCAATATGAAAGCGCTCTAACCAAATGAGTGCACTGGAAACCAAAAACTGCCTAACGGTATCTTTACCAAAATCGTAGATGCATGAATTCCAATCTTGGTGCCAACCGCGTCTAGGGTCATCATATTCATACATATGTGTGCCATCAAAACGCGCTAAACCGTGAGAATCTTCAGGAAAGTGTGCGGGAACCCAATCGACTATTACACCTATATCGGCTTGGTGACAGGCATCGATAAACGCTTTGAAGTCATTCGGATCACCAAAGCGGCTGGTCGGGGCAAACATACCGACAGGCTGGTAACCCCAAGAGCCATCGTATGGGTGTTCTGATACAGGTAACACTTCAATATGGGTGTAACCCATATCTTTAACATAAGGAATTAATTCATCGATTAATTCACGGTAAGAAAGTGATTCGTGACCGCGTTCGCCCTGCTTTTTACGCCAACTTGCAAGGTGTAACTCATAAACTGACATAGGTGTTTGATAACGATCGACCTTTGCCTGTTCAGATTGCCATTTAGCATCGTTCCACTGGTAGGTATTGTGATCAAAGACGATTGAGGCATGAGACGGGAATTGGTCTGCATGGAAACCAATTGGATCCGCCTTGTGAGGTAATCGATTGCCTAGCGCGTCCTTCAGTTCGTATTTATAACGAACACCCTCTTTTAAATCAGGAACAAAAAGTACCCAATGCCCACAGTTTGTTTTTTGCATTGGGTGATAGCGGCCATCCCAATGATTAAAATCACCGATAACACTAACCGACGATGCGTTAGGGGCAAATACAGCAAAGCGGACACCTGAGAAACGATTACCCGAAGCGGTATCCACATCAGTTAACTGGGCACCGAGTTGCCTATAAATATTTTCTGGTTGATTATTTACATGGTGAACGGCGTAGTATGCCTGTTCTTCAAATTGATATGGGTCGACAACCTCATATTCAGTCTCGGCGTTTTTAATTTTAAGTTTGTAATCGAAGGGTTCTGAAGCATCAATGTACGATTGAAAAAGTCCCTTTTCATCAATTTTAGTCAGTGATTTAACTAACTCATTTGTCGTTAAGTCGATCACATCGATTTGCTGTGCATGCGGTTGCCAGGCCGTTAGCATCAATCCCTTGTCAGTTTGTGTAAATCCTAAATGGCTAAAAGGATTAAAAACATTCGCTTTATCTAAATTATTTACAAGCATATTACTTCCTGAACCTTCCTTTTATCGGCAATCACTCGCCTATGTATTTTTGTAACCTTGCTGGCGTGCTTGAGTCAGTTCGCCAAACAGTTGATTAATATGTTCTTGCTCAAACATGTCTTCTAAATTCATGCTGAGTTTGCGGCGCCAGTTGGCATATTCATCACTGGTACCTGGAATATTTACTGGTTTTTCCATTTGTAACCAATCTTCTAATTGCAAGCAAAGTAAGCTACTTTGCCCTTTAGCGAGATGGATTTGCATTGCGTAATTGAGCGCTTGATTCATATCGCATTCATCTACATTAGATGAAATCCAATTTGGTAGCGCCCCGTGGCCACTCATAGAGTCTAATATACGCTGTTTATCTTTATGACGGTTATCGTACAAACTTTTTAGAATGTCTTCATCGTCATAAATACCAATTTCTTTACCTATTTCAAGGTCATAACAACGCCAATACCCTACCAAAGTTGGCATATCATGGGTAGTCAATGTTGCCATTGCTTGTTCTGGGTAATGAGCAGGAGAATAAAAACCACCATCTTGTGCCGTTTCAAAAAAGAACACACGATAAGAGTGAACCGCATTTTCAGCCAAGAGTTCTTGGATACCATCCGGTACTGTGCCTAAATCTTCACCAATAACCAAACATTTATTTCTCTGGCTCTCTAAACATAAAAGTGCCAGTAATTGTTCTACCGGGTTATATACATAAGCACCTTGTTTAGCAGACTCGCCTTTTGGCACCCACCATAGGCGCAGCAAAGCCATAACGTGATCAATTCTTAGTGCACCACAATCTTTCATATTGGCACGTAATAAATCAATAAATGGCTGAAAACCTTGTTCAATGAGTTCTTCTGGGTCCATAGGTGGAAGCCCCCAGCTTTGACCCTGTGGCCCCAATACATCAGCTGGCGCGCCAACACTTGCATCAACACAGTAAAGATCTCTATTACCCCAAATTTCAGCACTGCCTTCACTAACACCTACAGCTAAATCGCGATATATACCAATTTTCATACCCGAAGATATTGCAGCTTTTTGACACTGCGCTAATTGATCTTGCGCTAACCACTGTAAGTAACAGAAAAAGCGAATTTGTTGTTGCTGTTCTTTGACAAATTTTTGTACAGCGTCACCATGGTAATCTTGGAAGGCTTCTGGCCAAACGGGCCATCCCCAGTTCTCCTTACCTTGCTCAGCTAAAGAGACATTAATAGCATCAAACGTTGCAAGTTGCTTTAATGATTCACCACCTTGCTCAATAAAGTTATCCAGTGCTTGGTGTGATTTTTTAGAACCTTTTGCTTCAAACCACTCAAAAATTAACTTCAAAGTTGAAAATTTAAGTTCAGCAACGGTCGTATAATTGACGTGTTCTGATTGTTTAGCAATGTGTAGACGAGTTTGAAATTCATCTGATTGAAACAGCTCTTGTACGGTTTTTTGCTTAAAGCCCGTGACTTGATCAACCGCAATGTAGAGCGGGTTTAACCAACGTCTGGAAGATGGACTGTATGGGCTACAAGCTTCGGGATTATTTGGATAAAGAGCATGAATAGGATTTAAACCTACAAAATCTGCACCTTTGGCACCAAGCTGCTGTAATAACAACTGTAAATCGGCAAAATCGCCAATTCCCCAGTTTCTTTTACTGCGAACACAGTAAAGTTGCACACTTGGTCCCCACACTTTGGCACCATCTGCTATCGGTTTTTGCTTATAGCAACTCAAAGGTGCAATAACGAGTTGTTGTGTTACATCCAACCCTTCATCAGCCATTTTAAAACTGAGCTGGTGATAACCCATTTCAGCTAAATCTGTATCCAAGGTGACTTGATAGTGGTGATATTCAAGCTCGTCAAAATGCGCAACAGCGATAAGTTCATGATCAACCGCTTCGAACTGGCCGTTAATGGTTTGTTTTGATTCTGTAGTGATTTGCCAGCTAATGATTTTAGTGGCAAGCAATAGTGGAATCCGAATGTCGATAACAAGGGGCTGATTCACTCGGTGAATACTCACTGCATCAATAGGCATTTGCCATAGTGTTTGCGCTTCAAAATTGATCGCTTCAACTAAATTAGCTTCATCTTCTAAAGGGTAGCCCATGGCTGATAATAACTTAGCTTTAGTCGATTCTGGAACGGTTGCTAGCTTACCCCAAGCATCTGTATATTGACTCTCAATCCCGCGCATCTGGCTCAGGTTATCAATTAACTCTATCATGAAAAAAATCCTTAACAATCAGCAACTATCGTAATTTATCCAAGCATACATTAGATTTTAAATAATTCACTTTTTTTGAAATGAATACGTATGATTTTTACTTACATTTCACAGTGAGTATGAAAACGCATTATGATGAATCTTTTGTTACTCAAAGAAAACAAAAAGTAAGCCAATTACTACCAAAGACTGAATAACAAACCACTTTAGATTGTTATATAACCGATATGTTTAAATTATTGTAAAATCATTACTTTTTTATCAGATAATTTTTGAGAAACGGTCAAACTTTGAGGTATACTTGCAGCAATTTTATAAACGAGTTGCCGTTCAGGATAAGAACGAAACTTCAGTCTGATATTCTAACTAAAAAGTGGAACACGAAATGACGATCAAAGTAGCAATTAACGGTTATGGCCGTATCGGTAGAAATGTTTTAAAAGCATTATATGAATCAGAAAAAAACTACGACATCAAAATCGTAGCAATCAATGACCTAGGTGATTCAGCAATCAATGCTCACTTAACTAAATACGATACAGTTCACGGTCGTTTCAACGCTAAAGTTTCTCACGACGATGAAGCACTTTACATCAACGACGATAAAATCGTCACGTTATCAGAGCGTAACCCAGCAGACTTACCTTGGGGTGAGTTAGGTGTAGACGTAGTTTACGAATGTACTGGTTTCTTCGCTTCTAAAGATAAAGCTCAAGCACACATCGATGCTGGTGCTAAAAAAGTAATCATCTCTGCTCCTGCAAAAGGTGATGTTGACGCAACTGTTGTTTACGGCGTTAACCAAGACGAAATCACTTCAGACATGACAATTATCTCTAATGCATCTTGTACTACTAACTGTTTAGCGCCAATCGCTAAGCCGTTAAACGATGCTTTAGGTATCAAGTCAGGTTTAATGACAACTATCCACGCATACACAAACGACCAACGTTTATCAGATGTTTACCACACTGATATGTACCGTGCGCGTGCTGCGGCTCAAAACATGATCCCTACAGCAACTGGTGCGGCTAAAGCTGTTGGTTTAGTTGTTCCTGAATTACAAGGTAAATTCGACGGCATGGCTGTTCGTGTACCGACAGTTAACGTTTCATTAGTTGATTTAACTTTCGTTGCCGAAAAAGATACAACTGCTGAAGAAGTAAACAAAGTAATTGCTGATGCAATCGCAGCTGATCCTGTACTTGCTGAAGTATTAGCAATCAACGAAGAGCCATTAGTATCTTCTGACTTCAACCACAGCACTTACACATCTAACTTCGATGCAACTCAAACTCGCGTTCAAGGTAACTTAGTTAAAGTTATGTCTTGGTACGATAACGAGTGGGGTTTCAGTAACCGTATGTTAGATAACACTGTTAAATTAATGACGGCAAAATAAGCCACATTAAATGAATCAACAAGGCGGCGATTCAGCCGCCTTTTTTATTATTTAAGATGTTATGAAAAATCCATTTATTAATTCGACCGTTTTAGAACAAATCTCAAACGAACTTAGCTTACGCCAACTGGATTCTGGTTTAAGTTATTGGTGGGTTGAAACCACCGATTACCAAGCTGCAATTGCCGTAACGGGTGGCCAGCTTATTTGGTTCACGCAAGTTGATCACAGTGAGCCTGTGATCTGGTTAAGTGAGAACTCTCACATGGATGATTCAAAATCTTTACGTGGTGGCGTGCCTATTTGCTGGCCTTGGTTTGGTCGTCATCGTACGGACAAAACTTTACCTTCGCACGGTTTAGTCAGAAATATTGCTTGGAAACTTGTTAAGTTTGACTTCAATGGTAAGCAGTTTAACTTGTCTGTATCGCCTGATTTAACTGCACTAACAACTGAGTATAGAGCATTAATCCAAGATGGCATTGAGCTCACGCAAACTTTAACGTTTGATGAGCAAATTGAAATCAAATTAACTACGAAGAATACTGGCACACAGAGCTATGAGTTCAGTGCAGCCCTTCACACTTACTTCAATGTTGGTGATATTCAAAACACAGAACTACATGGCTTAGTTAATTCTCACTATATTGCAGAAGCAACTAACTGGGAATCTGTTGATGCACCTAAGCTTTATCGTTTTCGCGAACAAACTGATCGCGTTCATATCGATCGTTGTGAACACGCTGAGATTGAAAGCCCAATTCATACTTACGAGTTAACACACTCAGGCAACAACAGCTTAATTGTTTGGAACCCTTGGCAAGAAGTGTCTGAACAAACGCCTGGCATGGGTGCTGAAGTTTGGAAGGGAATGTTGTGTGTAGAACCTGCAGCGTTTAAACCTTACTTAAACTTAAAGTCCGGTGAAAGTCACAGCCTACAACAAATAATAAAAATCATTAAGTGATGTTTCACTTTTAGATTCAGATACAAAAAAGCCAAGTCATTGACTTGGCTTTTTTATTGGTTTAATTCAGTCGTATTACTTTGCTGACTGAGCACCTTCAACTGCTGCTTTTGCTAACTCAGTGATTTTCTTGAAATCACCCGCAGCAACAGCATCTTGTGGCACTAACCAAGAACCACCTACACAAGCTACATTTGGTAACTTAAGGTAGTTTAAGTAGTTGCTTGGGCTAATACCACCTGTTGGACAGAACTTAATCTGTGGGCATGGGCCAGCAATTGATTTTAACATTGGTACGCCACCGGCAGCTTCAGCTGGGAAGAACTTGAAGCAGTCATAGCCATGCTCAATACCCGTCATCATTTCTGAAATAGATGAGATACCAGGAATAAGTGGCATTGTGCCTTTATTCGCTGCTGTTAATAAATTAGGTGTCAAACCTGGGCTAATACCAAATTGACCGCCAGCAGCTTCTACTGCAGAATACTGCTCAGGTGTGATAATTGTACCCGCACCAGTTACCGCTTCTGGTAACTTTTCAGATAACAATGCAATTGCATCAATAGCACATTCAGTACGTAGTGTTACTTCTAATACTTTAATGCCGCCTTCTAAAAGCGCTTCAGATACAGGTAACGCATCTTCTAATTTATTAAATACTAAGACAGGTACTACTGTACCTTGCGCTAAAATTTCAGAAGATGGTGTTTTCCAGTTATTACTCATAATATTAAACCTCTATATTCTGCGCTAAATAAGCGGCAGCACCGAGTAGTCCAGGTTGTTCCTCGGTTACAACATAAACAGGGATAGGACTTAAATAGTCCTTAAAGCGACCTTTTTCTTCGAATCGTTTTCTAAAGTCACTCGCTTTTAAAAATTCAATAAAACGCGGCACAATACCACCTGCGATAAAGACGCCACCATATGCACCTATATTAAGTGCTAGGTTGCCGCCCAAACTGCCCATTACTTCACAAAAAGTATTTAATGCGAGTTTGCTGTATTCATCATTGCCCTCTAGTGCAGCTTGACATACAGATGCAGGAGTGTGGTAAATCGCATCAACCTTTTTTATTTTACATATAGCTTGGTAAATTGCGTATAAACCCGGACCAGACACTAAACGCTCAACTGAGACATGAGCATACAAATCAGCCAGTACTTGGTTAATTTGCTGTTCAAGTTCACCAATTGGCGCGAAAGTGACATGTCCGCCCTCGCCTGGTAAAGGCATATAACCTTTGCCAGTATTGACTAAATGAGCAACGCCTAGGCCAGTACCTGGGCCGTATACAACCATAGGTTTTGTTGTGTCAGCTTGCTCACCGCCAACTTGAATTTTGTTTTCATTGCTCAAGAATGGCAATGCCATTGCTTGAGCGGTAAAGTCGTTGATCACTAAGAAGCTTTTTAAATTTAGCTTCTGTTGTACATCTGTAATCGAAAAAGACCATGAATGATTGGTCATCGACACTACATCACCGTTTACCGGGCATGCAATAGCGATACAAACATGATCTAATTGTGCTATCCCTTCATCCGATTGATACTGTGCAATAGCACCTTCAAACTTCTCAAAGTCAGCCACAGCATATGTACGGATTGCAGAAAAATCAGTATTCGCTTGGCTTAATCGCGCAATACGAATATTGGTACCACCTATATCTGCAATTAAATTAATCATCCGATTAATTCCTTAATTAGTTCTCATCAACAAATAAACTACAAGCACCTTGCTCGGCACCTGTCATGTGGCTACGAAGTGCGCCAAAGAACTCACGTCCCATGCCTACACGTTCATCAGCTACTAAAGTTGGCTCAGCTGGCTTACGAGCTGCTAATTCAGCTTCGTCCACTAATAACGTCACAGCTTGATTAGCTGGGTCGATGCGGATCATATCGCCTTCTTGCACCTTAGCAATTAAACCACCATCAATGCCTTCTGGCGTTAAGTGGATAGCAGCAGGTACACGACCCGAAGCACCAGACATACGACCATCAGTTAATAAAGCAACTTTGTAGCCTTTGTCCTGTAATACACCTAATGGAGGCGTTAATTTGTGAAGTTCAGGCATACCGATTGCTTTAGGGCCTTGGAAGCGAACAACAACAATACAATCTTTATTTAACTTACCTTCTTTGAAAGCACCGTCTAAGTGATGTTGGCTTTCAAAAATAACTGCAGGCGCTTCGATAACAACGTTAGGATCTTCCATAGAAGAAGTCTTAATTACTGCACGACCTAAGTTACCGTCTAAAACAACTACACCACCATCCTGTTTGAATGGTTTTTCAGTTGTAGCAATAACACCTGGGTCAGCTGCTTCAGTAGGACCGTCTTTCCATACAAGCTCACCATTTTCGATAAATGGTTCTTTCGTATATTTTTCAAGACCTTCACCACAAATTGTTTTAACGTCATTGTGAAGTAAACCAGCGCCTAGTAATTCACGGAATAATAACGCCATGCCGCCCGCAGCAACGAAGTGGTTGATATCAGCTTGGCCGTTAGGGTAAATACGAGTGATAAGCGGTGTTACTGATGATAATTCAGAGAAATCATCCCAGTTAACTAAAATACCAGCAGCGCGAGCCATCGCAACTAAGTGCATTGTATGGTTAGTTGAACCACCCGTTGCTAACAAGGCTACAATACCGTTTACAACTGATTTTTCGTCAACAATGTGACCAATTGGTGTGTATTCAGTACCTAAATCAGTTAAACGCGTTACCTGTTTAGCAGCAGCTTTAGTTAATGCATCACGTAATGGTGTACCTGGATTTACGAATGAAGAACCTGGTAAGTGAAGACCCATTACTTCAACAACTAGCTGGTTAGAGTTAGCAGTACCGTAGAAAGTACAAGTACCTGCTGAGTGATAAGAAGCAGATTCAGACTCTAATAATTCATCACGACCAACTTTACCTTCAGCGAATAACTGACGTGTAGCCGCTTTTTCTTTGTTTGAGATACCTGAAGGCATTGGACCCGCTGGTACAAATACAAATGGTAAGTGACCGTATGCTAATGCTGACATAACAAGGCCTGGGACAATCTTGTCACAGATACCTAACATTAAAGCACCGTCGAACATGTTGTGAGATAAACCTACACATGAAGACATTGCAATCACGTCACGGCTCATCAGACTTAAGTCCATGCCGTCTTGACCTTGTGTAACACCATCACACATAGCTGGTACACCACCAGCAACCTGAGCAACACTACCTACTTCTTTAACGGCTTCACGAATGATATCTGGATATTGTTCGTAAGGCTGGTGCGCTGAAAGCATATCGTTGTATGAGTTAATGATACCGATGTTTGCTTTAGTAAAAGCTTTAAGGCTATCTTTATCTTCTTTACCACACGCAGCAAAACCGTGAGCTAAGTTACCACACGATAAAGAACCACGATGTGGACCTTTAATTCGCGCTTTTTCAATTTTTTCTAAATACGCTGCACGAGTCGCTTTACTGCGCTCGATAATGCGTTCCGTGACTTTCTGTACTACAGGATTCATATTTCACCTCAGGCCTTAATTGCAGTGTAAATCACATCTACAGGAGTTTGTTCTTGTTTTAATATTGCTCTAATAGGCATTTCGTAGATGTCATCTGACGCTAATGCTTGATCTAATACAACTTTTTTATTTTCACCCACAAGGTGAAGGAAAATTTGCTTAGATTGTAATAATGATTTAAGCGTTAACGACATGCGCTCATGTGGCGCAGTTGTTGGTTTTACCGCAACAACCAAATCTTCTGATTCAAAACCTTGCTTAATTTGTTCTGAACATGGGAATAAAGATGCAGTGTGACCATCTTCACCCATACCTAGAATTAAAACATCAATCGGTAATGATAAAGACGCTAAACTTTGCGTTACATTTGCCTCTGCACCAAAAGCAGATGCTTCGGAAGTTTTAATTTCAGCAAATGTAGCTGCCGCTGCTTTGTCTTGTAATAGGTTCGCTTTTACTAATGCTGTATTTGAATCTTTGTGATCACCGTCTACCCAACGCTCGTCCGCGAGCGTGATAGTAACGTTTTCCCAAGCAATGTCTTTTTGACATAAAGCTTTGAAAAAAGGTAATGGTGTACTACCACCAGAAACAACTAATGAAGCTTTACCTTTGTCAGCAATTGCATCGGCTAATAAACCAGCTACGCGTTCAGCGAAAGCGGGGTTTAATTCATTGGTATCTTTAAATTCAACTAAATTCATCAGTAATCCCTTATTTATCCCATTCACGGCCGTCTTTAGACATTAAGTCAAATGCACCTTGAGGGCCCCAGCTACCTGCAGCATATGGCTCTGGTTTTTCACCACTTGCTTTCCAAGCTGCGATAATGCCATCGACATATGTCCAAGCGGCTTCAACTTCATCACGACGGACAAATAGAGATTGGTTACCCATTAATGCTTCAAGTAATAAGCGCTCGTATGCATCGGCAATACGCGCATCCTTGAATGTTTCAGAGAAGCTTAAATCTAATTTAGTTTGTTGTAATTCCATTTGCTTACCAAGACCAGGTACTTTGTTCATAACCTGAATCTCTACACCTTCATGTGGTTGTAAGCGAATGATTAATTTGTTGTCTGGTAATTGTCCTTGTTGGCCTGCAAAAATATTGTGCGGCAATGGTTTGAAATGAACCACAATTTCAGTCAGTTTTGTAGGAAGACGTTTACCTGTTCTCAGATAGAAAGGTACACCTGCCCAACGCCAGTTATCAATGTCAACACGAATAGCGGCAAACGATTCAGTGTTACTTTCTGTATTCGCACCTTCTTCTTCAAGGTAACCAGGCGCTGGTTGACCATTGAATTCACCGGCTGTGTACTGACCACGAACCGTTTTTTCAGCTACATTGCTCTCATCGATTGTACGAATAGATTTAAGAACTTTTAATTTCTCGTCACGTACACTATTTGCATCGATAGACGCTGGTGGTTCCATCGCAACAAGTGATAATACTTGTAATAAATGGTTTTGAACCATGTCACGCATTTGACCCGCATCGTCGAAATAACCCCAACGACCTTCAATGCCAACTTCTTCAGCAACAGTGATTTGAACATGGTCAATACAGTTGTGATCCCAGTTTGTAGTAAAGATAGAGTTAGCAAAACGCAATGCTAATAAGTTAAGTACCGTCTCTTTACCTAAGTAGTGGTCAATGCGGTAAGTTTGGTCCTCTGAGAAGAAACGAGCTACTTGGTCGTTAATGACCGCAGAAGAAGCTAAATCGTGCCCGATTGGCTTTTCTAATACAACACGTGTTTCATTGTTAATTAGACCCGCTTCGTGTAAACCTTCACAAATATTGCCGAAGATCGAAGGCGGTGTAGACATGTAGTTAACCATCACACGTGCATCTAGATCGACATGGTCACGTAGCGCCGCAAATGCTGAAGCTTCGCGTAAGTTAACTTCACAGTAATCTAAACGCGCTTTGAATTTTGTCCAAACTGTTTGGTCTAATTCTTCTTTTTGGAATGTGTTAAGTGCTTCTTCTACTAATGCAACGTAGTCTGCTTGAGAGTAGTCGTAACGAGCAACACCGATAATACGTGTGTCGTCGTGTAGTAAGTTAGCTTTTTCAAGTTGGTATAAAGCTGGTAATAACTTACGGCGGGCTAAATCGCCTTTTGTACCGAATAATACAAAATCGCAGGCTTTGCCATTTGTTTGAGTGGCCATGTTTGCTCCCGTCTAGAAATAATAAATATGCATGTGCATGAATAATACTAAATTTTCGGTTCGCTATATAACTACAAAACGTGTAATTTTACAACCGAAAACTCCTTAATTAGGTTAACAAACTCATTTTTATAACCTAAACTGTATAAAAACTTACAGATTTTTAGTAGTTAGCTTTCATTTTTTTCAAAATAACGGCACAATAACCTTCATATTTGTAAGTTGTTTACAATAAGTTTCAATTAAGGCAAGTGTTAACTATGAACATTTTGGACAAAATTACTCAAAGCCAACACGCTTTTAGTAAATCTGAACGCAAAGTTGCTGAAGTCATTCTCGCCTCCCCGGAAACCACTATCCATTCTAGTATCGCCACGCTCGCTAAAGCGGCTGAAGTCAGTGAACCAACAGTTAACCGCTTTTGTCGTCGACTAGAAACCAAAGGTTTCCCCGATTTCAAACTGCATCTTGCACAAAGCCTTGCCAATGGTACGCCTTATGTCAGCCGACACGTTGAAGCTGACGATAGCCCAGAAGCTTATGCCAATAAAATCTTTGAATCGACCATGGCGTCTCTCGACAGTGCAAGAAGCACTCTGAACCCAACAGCTGTTAACAAAGCCATTGACCAGCTTACCCAAGCACGTCAAATCATGTTCTTTGGACTCGGCGCATCCGCTTCAGTTGCACAAGATGCACAAAATAAATTTTTCCGCTTTAATGTACCCGTTGTCTGTTTCTCAGACGTGTTAATGCAACGCATGAGTTGTATCAACTGCAACGAAGGCGATGTCGTTGTTATCATCTCTCACACGGGCCGCACCAAAAGCTTAGTCGAGATCGCTAATATCGCACGTAATAATGACGCTACTGTGATCGGTATCACCGCAAGTAACAGTCCATTAGCTGAAGCCTGTTCTACTGTCCTATCTATGGACGTACCAGAAGACACAGATATGTACATGCCGATGGCCTCTCGTATCGCCCAACTGGTATTAGTCGATATCTTAGCGACAGGTTTTACATTGAGACGTGGTCCAAAATTTAGAGATAATTTGAAGCGAGTAAAGGATGGTTTGAGAGATTCTCGCTACGAAAAACACTACAACGATTAAATTGAAAAAATGAAACGCTTTGTTTCATTTTTTCTTCAAAAATAAAGTCTATAAACTTAATTAAGTTAATTAAATACGTTATTTTTTCAAAAGGAATAAATAGCGGTATAAAAATGCGAAAAAGCACGCGGAGCAAATTATATGTTTAGAAGAACCAAGATAGTCACAACTTTAGGCCCAGCAACGGATCGCGATGATAACTTAGAAGGTATCATCAAGGCGGGTGCTAATGTTGTTCGCATGAATTTCTCTCACGGCTGTCCAGAAGATCACATTGGCCGTGCAGAAAATGTAAGAGCAATTGCGAAACGTCTAGGTAAGTACGTTGGTATCTTAGGTGATTTACAAGGCCCAAAAATTCGTGTTTCAACATTCAAAGATGGTCCAATCTTCCTTGAAGAAGGTGCACCATTTGTACTTGATGCTGACATGGGTAAAGGTGAAGGTACTGTTGATGCAGTTGGTCTTGATTATAAAGACTTAGTAAAAGATGTAGTTAATGGCGATACATTATTACTTGATGACGGTCGTGTTCAACTCATCGTTGACCGTGTTGAAGGCAACAAGATCATCACGAAAGTAAGCATTGGTGGCAAGTTGTCAAACAACAAAGGCATCAACAAATTAGGTGGCGGTTTATCGGCACCAGCTTTAACAGCTAAAGATAAAGAAGACATCAAATTAGCCGCTAAAATTGGCGTTGACTTCTTAGCTGTTTCATTCCCTCAGTCAGGTGCAGATTTACGTCAAGCTCGTCAATTAGCTGAAGAAGCTGGCTTAAATGCTCAAATCGTTGCAAAAGTTGAGCGTGCAGAGACTGTTGAAACGGATGAAGCGATCGACGATATCATCACAAACTGCGACGTGGTCATGGTTGCTCGTGGTGATTTAGGTGTTGAAATTGGTGACCCAGCACTTGTTAGCAAGCAAAAGAAATTAATCTCACGCTCGCGCCAATTAAACCGCACAGTTATCACTGCAACGCAGATGATGGAATCAATGATTGATAACCCAATGCCAACACGTGCAGAAGTGATGGACGTTGCAAACGCGGTATTAGATGGTACTGATGCAGTAATGCTTTCTGGTGAAACAGCTGCGGGTAAATACCCAATTGAAACAGTTACTTCTATGGCTGGTGTTGCTGTAGGTGCCGAAGCTCACCCAAGTATCCTTGCTTCTAAGCACAGATTAAGTGAAGAGTTTGATTCAGTTCCTGAAACAATTGCATTATCAGCAATGTACGCTGCAAACCACATGAATGGTATCAAGGCAATTGTATCGCTAACTGAATCTGGTAACACGGCTAAACTGATGTCTCGTATTAGCTCAGGCATTACTATTTTCTCTTTATCTCGTCATGAGTCAGCATTAAACGCATCTGCGTTATACCGTGGTGTTCAGCCTTTCTACTTTGATTCAACTCAAAGTAAGACGGGTGAATTAACTAAGGATATTTTATCTGCACTTAAAGCAGACGATAAACTTGAAGATGGTGACTTAGTATTACTGACTTCAGGTGACGATATGGAAACTGTTGGTGCAACTAACACGCTTCGCATTGTTCGTGCATAATTATTCAATATAGCATTGTAAAAAAGCCCGCTTTAAGCGGGCTTTTTTATTGTTGGTGACCCGTCCTGAATAAGGTTGACACTTTTCCAACTTCAATTTGGAGAAGATAATGAAACCAATAACTAAGCGTACACAAAAAGATTATTCACTTGCCTTTAAATTATCCGTCGTTGATAAAGTAGAAAAAGGCGAATGTACTTACAAACAAGCGCAAAACCACTATGGAATACAAGGGGCTTCAACCGTTTTAACTTGGCTTCGCCGATATGGTCAACTAGATTGGAGTAAAGGTACTCCCAATCATATGAATGAGCTTCCCCTTATGTCTAAACCCAATGACTTAACACCTGAGCAAAAAATCAAAGCCCTCGAAAAAGAGCTAGAAGATACCAAGATAAAAGCACAATTCTTTGAAACGATAGTCGATGTACTTGATAAAGATTTCGGAGTACGTATCACAAAAAAGCAACGCAACGCGTTATTGAAGAAAAAAACATAACCAAGCTATCTGTCAGTAGAGCTTGT
>NZ_JABULX010000010.1 GCF_013328345.1 Marinifaba aquimaris | reverse complement strand
GAGATAACGACAAGCTCTACTGACAGATAGCTTGGTTATGTTTTTTTCTTCAATAACGCGTTGCGTTGCTTTTTTGTGATACGTACTCCGAAATCTTTATCAAGTACATCGACTATCGTTTCAAAGAATTGTGCTTTTATCTTGGTATCTTCTAGCTCTTTTTCGAGGGCTTTGATTTTTTGCTCGGGTGTTAAATCATTGGGTTTAGACATAAGGGGAAGCTCATTCATATGATTGGGTGTACCTTTACTCCAATCTAGTTGACCATACCGGCTAAGCCAAGTTAAAACGGTTGAAGCCCCTTGTATTCCATAGTGGTTTTGAGCTTGTTTGTAAGTACATTCGCCTTTTTCTACTTTATCAACGACAGATAGTTTAAAGGCAAGTGAATAATCTTTTTGTGTACGCTTAGTTGTTGGTTTCATTATCTTCTCCAAATTGAAGTTGGAAAAGTGTCAACCTTATTCAGGACGGGTCAGTTTGTTGAAAAAAAGCGGCTTTTAGCCGCTTTTTTTGTATCTGTATTTTGTTCCTTTTAACTCAATTTAAGCATGTGAATAAACCGACTTGTCGCCTATCCAGCGCTGAATGAGTTTAGGTGCTAGTTCTGAATGTTGGGTTTGAATGTGCTGCGCTAAATTTCTTGCTTGCGGTATTAAAGCTGCATCTCTTAATAAATCAGCCACGCGAAAACTCATATCACCGGTTTGTCGAGTACCGAGTAATTCACCCGGGCCTCTAATCTCAAGATCGCGCTGAGCAATGTAAAAGCCATCATTACTTTCTCTCATCACACTCAGGCGAGTTTGTGCCACTTGAGAAAGAGGTTGATGATACATTAACAAGCAGTGACTTGCCGTTGCTCCTCGACCGACACGACCTCTAAGCTGATGTAATTGAGATAAGCCCAAGCGTTCTGGGTTCTCGATGATCATTAAGCTGGCATTGGGTACATCGACACCGACTTCTATCACTGTTGTGGCCACTAATAAATCCATGTTGGCACTTTTAAATTCATCCATGACTTGCTGTTTTTCACCCGCTTTCATTCTGCCGTGCACTAAGCCAATAGATAAATCAGGCAACAGTTCTTTAAGCTGCACTGCGGTATCTTCTGCTGCTTGGCACTGCAGTGCTTCTGATTCTTCAATTAAGGTACAAACCCAGTAAACTTGGCGCTTATCTTCAATACAGGCTTTTTTGACTTTTGCAATGACTTCATCTCTTCGTGAGTCAGGTAAAGCAACAGTGGTAACCGGTGTTCGCCCAGGTGGTAATTCATCAATAACAGATGTCATTAAATCAGCATAAGCCGTCATGGCTAAAGTTCGAGGAATAGGGGTGGCCGTCATAAAGAGTTGGTGAGGGTATTGACCATTCACTTCACCTTTTTCTCTTAATGTTAGTCGTTGTTGTACACCAAACCTGTGCTGCTCATCGACAATAACAAAGGCGAGGTTTTCATAATTTACACCTTCTTGAAACAAAGCATGAGTACCGACAATCATTTTACTCTCACCTGATGCAATTCGCTCAAGTGCTTCTCTTTTTTGTTTCGCGGTGAGTTTCCCTGCTAGCCAGTCTACTTTGATACCTAACGGAGTTAACCAATTAGCAAAATTAACGGCGTGCTGCTCAGCTAAAATTTCTGTTGGTGCCATTAATGCAACTTGCTTGTTTTGAGCTAAAACAGAAAGCGAAGCAAGTAACGCGACAAGTGTTTTCCCCGAACCAACATCACCTTGGACAAGGCGCATCATAGGTTGATTGAGCTGCATGTCACTTTGTATTTCTGCAGCGACTCGCTTTTGAGCGGCAGTGGGGGAAAAAGGTAGCTGTGCTAAAAATTGCTCGATCAGCTCATTGGCAATTTCTATCGCATGGGCCTGATGGCTTTGAGTTTTGGCTCTAAGTGCCAACATACTCAAGTTATGGCCGACTAGCTCTTCTAATGCCAGCCTTTGTTGCGCGGGGTGAACACCCATTTCTAAATCGGCAAGTGAAACTTCTGGAGTGGGGCGGTGCAAGGTTCTAATGGCATCGGCTAAAGTTAGATTCTCGGGTACAAGCTCTTTTGGCAGTAATTCTGATAAGTTATTGGATCTGAGTTTATCCAATGCTTGATCGGTTAGTTTGCGCCAACTCGTTTGTTTAAAGCCCTCTGTCGAAGGGTAAACAGGGGTTAAATGCTCGTCTAAATCACTGTTTTTTTTACTATCAGTAAATTTGTAATCTGGGTGGATAATTTGCCAACCTCGCGCCCCGCGTTTTATTTCTCCAAATGCTCTAATTTCTCGACCTACTGTCATCTGGTTTTTTTGATTGGCATTGAAGTTAAAAAACTTCAGCTCTATTGAGCCCGTACCATCGCTGATGCGACAGTTCAACATTCGTCGTTTGCCAAAAATGACATCACATTTATCTATCGTGCCTTGCACGCTGGTATGTAACTCTGGCAGTAAATCGGCAATGGGGTAAATACGCGTTCTATCTTCATATCTGAGAGGAAAATGAAAAAGTAAATCTTCAACAGAGTGAATAGAAAGGTGAGCCAGCTTTTCGGCTAATTTCGGGCCAACACCAGAAAGTTGACTGACAGATGTGTTAGCTAGTTGCGTGAGGCTCATTCGCTTATTATGATTATTTATACAGTTGTTTGGCAGTATAGACTAAAGCCAACACTGGGTGCAATAAGCCTTATTGAAAGGTTTTAACCACTTGTAGGATATTTTGTTCCCACTTCAAACCTGAGGTTAACGAGGTCGTTAAATTCAAATAAAACTGAGGTTTTCCTTTTTCTACACCTATACCTAAAGTAATGCCTTTTTGTACAAAATTGGCCTTGCCGGTCGCGATGATCACACCATGAGTATTGGCATAATCGATCGCTTCTTTGATCCGTTTATTATCGTTAACGTAGATTAGGTCGAATGCTTTTCCAGGGATTTTATTGCCTAATACAACGTTGCTAAAGCTAACACCTGATTGCTGGGCTTGAGCTAACCTTGAAAACGCATCAAACATGCTGGCATCGTCAAGTACAAATACACTTAAGGAAGACTTCTCTTTTAGTTGTCTCTCGTAAATAAGGATTTTAGACAACAAGACAGCTTGAAGTTCATGGGGGAGTTCTGCGGCGGAAAGTTTAGTAAAAGGTAAAAGCAAGCAGCAAGCTATCAGGTAGCCTGCAAAAATCCTTTTAACCTTCTTTATGCTAATCGTTAGCACACTAACACCTTTTCCAGTAACGCCTTTTGACGAATTAACCAAATCATAACACTTTTTTATCGATTGCCTAAACAGCAAATAACGTATTTTGCGATAATTTTACTCGCAAAAAATGGAGTAATTATGGATGTCTGCACATCTATTCTTATCAGATACTTAACTATTTTTTATACTTAGGTATGATTAATTGAAGATCACAATAAAAATAACCGGCAAAATGGAATACTGACTGGTAATAAAAGAAAAATGAAACAAAGTAAGCTCAGTTACAAATTATTAAAGTTCGTTATCCCCCTCGTGATAGCGCCGCTGATTTTACTTGGTTTATCGGCCTTATATTTTGCTCAACAATCTGGGGATAACAAGGCTAGAGTACTGGTTAGCAACCACGTTGAGCACGAATCACAAAAACTTAATCACTACATTGAAACGTATTCAAATACCATTTCGTTATTGTCTTGGTCACCCGTTCTTGAACGTTTTTTATATACCCACCACCAAAATGAAGATGTTTTAGGTGAGTTACTGGCGGTATTTTCCAGCTACAGTCAAGCTTACCCAGATATCAAAAGTATCGAGTTATTAAACTTAACCGGGCAAAATGTTGCTTTTTTTAGCTCAGATTTATTTGCTGAATCTTCATTCGATATTTTGCAACCCGGATTGGCCCAAATAAAAGGGGGGCAAGGGGTTTATGTTTATCAGTTTGAACAACAAAACCGAGTCTTTTTTATCCAAAAAGTAGGCTTGCTCAACCTTAAACAGCAGAAACGATTACCTTGGGGGTATTTAATTTTTGAATTAAATACTCAATTTATTCAAAGCACTTTAGATGAAAAAGTTTCTGCTTCGAGTATTAATTTTATTTACGACGCCAAGGGTAATATTTTGATGAGTTCGAGTAATGGACTGATTAATAAGACGCTTTCTAAACGTGACTTGGATTACCTGACGACCTCTGCTATTTACGATATTTCTAATCAGCGAAAAATAGAACTGTTATCGCCTGATGTCTTTGTTTACGACACTCACCCTTTAGTTGATGGCTTGTTTTACTTTTCAGGTACCGAACATTCTGCGCTATATCAATCGGCAAAGCGGGTGAGTATTACGACGTTATTACTTATTTTAGTAAGTATTATTTTAACGCCTAGCTTGATTTTTATCGTTGTACGCCGGTTGTTGTTAACACCAGTACAAACACTTGCTCAGGCCAGTCAAAGTATCGGTCGCGGTGATTTTGACGTGAAATTAAAAACTGAGAGCCAGGACGAATTGGCATCTTTGTATCAAGATTTCAATCTAATGGTTGAGCAGCTAAAGAGCTACCGCGGTCGCTTAGAAGACTATCAACAGCATCTCGAAGAGAAGGTGACACAAAGAACGCTGGATTTAAAACAAACTAATATTGATTTGATTGCCGCTATCGATGAAGCTGAAAAAGCGAATCAAATGAAAAGTCGATTTTTAGCGAATATGAGTCATGAAATTCGTACCCCACTGACTGCTATTATTGGCTTTACTGAACAGCTTCTTTCTAATAAGCAACTCGCATCAACGCCGAATGATCAAATTTCAGATGAAACAGAACACCTTGCAACTGTACTCAGAAACAGTGGCCACTTACTTGATTTGATTAATAACATTTTAGATTTATCTAAAATTGAAGCTGAAAAACTAGCGGTGGAGCTTGAGCCGGTTAACACATTTGATTTTGTCAGTGATATAGAGGCTATTTTACAAGAGTCAGCAAGACACAAAGCACTTCACTTTGAAGTTAACTATCACTTTCCTCTGCCTGAATTTATCAACTCTGATTACACTCGGTTAAAACAAATTTTACTCAACATCGGTACTAACGCGATTAAATTTACTCACCAAGGGTTAGTGAAAATCGATATTTATGCTGACTCATTAAATAACCAAGTCGAGTTTAAAGTCACCGATACTGGCATTGGCATGTCTGAGCAGGTGCTTAGTCGTATTTTTAAACCATTTGAGCAGGCCGACTCCAGTACAACCCGGCTATATGGTGGTACGGGGTTAGGGCTTTGTATTTCACATAAACTAGCAAGTTTATTAAATGGTGATATTCAGGTTCAAAGTGAGCCAGGTGAAGGTAGCTGTTTTACAATTTCGCTAAATACTAACTTACCCAATGAGCAAGTCAGTTGGCTATTCACTAAACCGCTTTATTCAATCTCTGAAAACTTACCAGTACTGGAGACGGGTAAAAGTTGTAGCGGGCGCATTTTGTTAGCAGAGGACAACAAAGATAACCAAGCTCTCATCAAGCTGATGTTAGGGCAACAAGATATAGAACTCGACATTGTTGAAAACGGTGAGTTAGCCGTTGAAGCTTGCTTATTAAACGAATATGACTTGGTGCTGATGGATATGCAAATGCCTGTTATGGGCGGGTTAGAAGCGACTAGTATGATCCGAGATGCAGGTGTTGATATTCCAATTATTGCGCTAACGGCTAATGTGATGAAAGATGATTTAGCCCAGTATTTTGCGAGCGGTTGCGACGATACTATTGCCAAGCCCATCGATCAAAGTGTCTTTTATAAGAAAATTGCCAACTACCTGTCGCAAATGGATGACCATTGTGAATTATCAGAAAAAATAACTCAAAGTGATGCTTATCAGGAAATTAAAACCACATTTATCAATAACATTCCTGAACATTTAGCGAATTTACAACAAGCAAAACAAGATGCAAACTGGAGTGAATTGATTAGCCGTTGTCATCTCATTAAGGGATGTGCGGGAAGCTTTGGTTTTAATGCGCTATCTAAACACGCTGCGGAGTTAGAAAGTGTGGCTAAAAATCAAAAAGTGAGTTTAATCGATAGCCATTATCGTTATTTAAAACAAGCACTTGAGGATGCTTACCAAACTAAATCATAATATCGATATAGGGAAAAGTTGGAATAAATCCATATTTTTTACCAAACTGTATTGAATACAATGTGTTAGCCCATCCGGAGAATCATATCTTTGATTAATTTACATCGTTGCCAACAAGGCATTCTTGCTGAATCAAATTTACATAGTTTGTATTTGATGTTTAATTTGAAAACAGAAGAAGTGGATGAAGTTAAACAGCAACTTGCATGTTTTCAGGGAATGATTAATGAGTTCAGCGAAGAGTATTCAGAGAGTGAGCTTTCCGCTTTTATTGCTATCGGTGCACTTGCTTGGGATAACCTTTTCCCTAATGCTCGACCAAGGGAATTAATGGCTTTTCCACAATTTGAAAATGCTAAATATCCCGTCCCAGATACCCCCGCCGATTTATTTGTTCACATTCGCTCAGATAGAGCCGACGTTAATCACCTCGTTGGCACACATGTCTGTGAGCTATTTGCCGATAAGGTCATGTTAGTTGAACAAGTAAAGGGGTTTCGCTATCTCGATGGCCGAGATCTAACGGGCTTTGTTGACGGTACTGAAAATCCACATGGGGAACACCGCCGCGCTGTCGCTTTGGTATCTCGTGAGCAAGATGAGGTTTTTGCTGGTGGTAGTTATATTCATACCCAGAGGTATCGCCATAGCATGCACATGTGGAATGAACTTCCCACTAAGCAGCAAGAGGATATTGTTGGTCGCACCAAAGTCGAGAACATCGAATATAAATCTGCAGACAAACCGCCTTGTGCTCATATTAAACGAGCCAACATTAAAGATGAACAAGGTAAGAGCATTGAAATTTTAAGGCAATCTATGCCTTACGGCACAATGCGTCACCAAGGTTTGTTTTTTATCTCTTGTGCAAATACACCTACTGCGTTTAACAAAATGTTAGAAAGGATGGTTTGTGTTGATGAACAAGGGCACTATGATCAATTATTAGATTATACTCAAGCCGAGACTGGGGCTGCCTTTTTCGCTCCTTCGATTGACTTTCTAAGACAGTATTTATGACGTATTCGACATTAGGCAGTTTTATGGCCATTGCCGGCATGTTTTTTTTGCTAGCTGGTGCCATTCATCTTTTAAATTCAAACTTCGTTAAAGATAAAGCATCTACCTATTTTAAATATTACTTTATAGGCTTGATGCTTTTTTGGTTTTTACGTGCCTCTGAAAATATGGCTTTGCAATATTCAGGCGCGATGACGTCTCTGATTGCTATGGTCTTTTTAACCTTAGGTGTGTATTCAAGAGAAGGTAAGGCCATCAATCAATGGTTATTGTGGGGCACGGCAACGTTTAGCGCTGCATTCATGGCATTGCACTTTATTATTCCAATAGACGCTTTTTGGGTCTTGTGCTCTGGTGCTGTTTTTTTTGTGCCAATTCCATTACTCACCGCTTATCGAGCTTGGCACCGCAAGCCAAATAATAACTTTGCCGATAAAGGCTTAGCCTTTTTTATTTTTGCCTTTGTTGTTGCCTACTTATTCAGGCTTATTTTGTCTTATCACTCAGACGACTTTAATCAATTTTCTTGGGCTTTTTGGCAGTTCTTTATGCCTCTAATTTCTATGGGCGTGGGCATTAATATCTTAGTGAGTTACCTATTAGAAGCGCAGCAAAAACTGCAACAAGCCGTTATTCGCGACCCTTTAACTGGGTTACTCAACCGTCGTGGTTTTGAGGAAGCGACGCGTTCTCAACTGGCATTATTGTCTCGTAAAAGTCTTGATGGGGCGTTGATTGTTTTAGATATTGATCACTTTAAACGTTTAAATGACACTTTTGGTCATGCTGCGGGGGATCGGGCTCTGATTGATTTATCCAACATTTTAGTTGAGCAAACGCGAGAAAATGACGTTGTTGTTCGAAATGGTGGAGAGGAATTTGTTATCTTTTTACCTGAGCTTGATGAGCTGCAAGCTGCAAATGTTGCTGAGCGAATTCGTTTAGCAATTGCTGCGCATCAAGTGGTATTTCAGCAGAAAGTCATTAACATGACGGCCAGTTTTGGTGTACTGAGCGACAAAGCTGAAAACATCGATATTAAGCTAAGCTTAGATCAGGTTGATCAGGCCTTGTATCAAGCTAAAAGAACAGGGCGAGATCGGGTTATTAAAGTATCTGAGCTCGCTATTGAAACCGCCCCCAATGTAGAGAAAATTAGATGATTTACCCTGAGATTCAGCCTTTTAATATCGAGTGGTTAACGGTATCAGGGGGGCATTCAATTTATCTCGAACAAAGTGGTAACCCAGATGGTATCCCGGTCGTTTACTTACACGGTGGGCCAGGTGGAGCTAGCTCTCCTTTTGTAAGACGTATGTTTGACCCCGAAAAGTATCACATAGTACTTTTTGATCAACGAGGCTGTGGTCAATCTCAACCTTTTTGCCAGCTAACTGATAATACCACTGACGATTTAATTGCTGACATCGAGCTGATTCGTCAGCATTTAAACATAAAAAGCTGGTTGGTTACTGGCGGGTCATGGGGTACAACCTTAGCACTGCTTTATGCGCAAGCTTACCCTCAGTATGTTAAGGCGCTATTGTTAAGAGGCATTTTCTTATCTAGACAGCAAGACTATGACTGGCTTTATCACCCAGAAGGTGGCGCAGCTAGGCTATTTCCTGACTTTTACCAAGACTTTATTAAAACCATTGGCCAGCCCTCATCGACTCAAAACTTGTTGAGTCAGTACCTCGAATTGTTGACGAGTAAAAATGAGCTGGCGCAGATGCAAGCCGCGCGCAGTTGGTGCTTATGGGAAACAAGAATATCTAAGTTAAATCCGTCGCCACAAGCTGAGCAAGAAGTTGCAGATAGGCATATTTGTTTACCTATGGCTTTACTTGAAGCGCATTACTTTGCAAATGACAGCTTTATTTTAGCTAATCAGATCATGAGTAATATGGATAAAATTGCGGATATTCCAGCCACAATTATTCACGGTCGCTATGATGCCGTTTGTGATGTCTCTCAGGCCTTTACATTATCCCAAGCGTGGCCTGCGAGTCAGTTGTATATTGTGCCATCAGCAGGACACTCTTTTGGTGAATTACCTATTGCTCAAGCCTTTGTAAAAGGCGCTCAGGCTTTCGCTGAATTTCTCACTGAATAGCTTTATAATCTTCAGCTTTTTTGTGTTAATTCAGTTTGAGGCTTGATAAATGAAAGCATTATTACAGCGTGTAACTCATGCTAATGTTGTCGTCAATGGAGAAACTATCTCTGAAATCAACCAAGGTATTCTCGTTTTATTAGGCGTTGAAAAGGGCGATGATGATGCCAAAGCAAAGCGTTTAGCTGAGCGGGTAGTTGGCTATCGAATGTTCGAAGATGATGCTGGCAAGACAAACCTAAGTGTTGAAGATATCAAAGGTGACATTTTAGTTGTATCACAGTTTACACTGGCTGCTGATACTAAAAAGGGACGTCGCCCTAGCTTTTCTAACGCGGCGTTACCCGAAGAAGCCGATCGTTTATACCAAGTTTTTGTTGAAAAGGTTAAAGAGCTTGGTATTCCCGCCCAGACAGGCCAATTTCAAGCAGATATGAAGGTCAATTTGTTAAACGATGGCCCAATGACGTTTTGGTTAGAAATTTAACGTTTGAATTTGCCTTCTATCCTAAAAGCAATACCAAATGTTTGGTCGAAGTCATTTTTTTCTGGGTAATGTACAAAAGGCTCTACCTCTACAAATAACCATTTTCTCATTGTTTGCCAACGAAAACGCATAAATGCACCTTTGTCTTGTAAATGATAGTTAGACTCAGTAATACCGTTGGCATAAATGCCGTAAATAACGGCATGTTTATCGTTGTATTGGTGGTAGTGTAAAAGGCTGTGACGCCATTTAGTATCTTCTTTATCTTGGATATAACCCCAACTGTTATTGAACTGGAATAAGTTCTCCGCATCATAGCTATATTCGAAGTTACCTGAAAATCGCCATCCCCAGCCTTGGTCAGCGTAGTAATAAAGTGAAGGTTGAAATACGACGTTGGTGTTTTGGGTTGTTTCTATGATGCGTCTATACATCAGTTTCGAGTAGATATCTGGCTCGCTTGCCAAGCCTATGCGCGAGGAAAAGTACTCTTTTTTATTAGATTTATGAACCCAGCGCAATGCAACATTAAAGTCATCTTCGTTTTGTTTGTTGCGATCGTCAATAACTTCATCAGTGATACCTTCTTCTCGATTTTCGTCATAGTCACTGAAAATTAAGTCGACTTTGCGCTCTAAATTAGGCAGGCGAACCCGCAAGCGCACACGTGATTTTATTCGCTCTAAATTCGTTTCTTCAGGTTCCCAAGCTAAGCGGATTTTTGCGTGAACTTTGGTTTTTTCATCATAGATATCGTTTTCATCGAAAAAATCATCAAACCAAAGTGCACTGTTATATAGGCTGTTACTGATGCCTGAATGTAAGTCGTCTAGCCACGAGTATTCAGGCTGCTCTTCTTGTGCAGAAACGGGGAAAACAACAAATGCGAGACAAAGCAGAATCGTGCGCATAAAACCCTTATAGCTATATCAGTTAACAATAAAATCAAAGTATCTAGTGCTAATTTTCAAAATCCTTACCTTTAAGCATACCTTAGGTTAATATGTTTGCTACAATGCGAATGAAAATTAAAGCAAAATTTCGACATCAAGGAGTCCGCTAGTGGGTGGTATCAGTATTTGGCAATTATTAATTATTTTATTAATCGTAGTGCTGGTTTTTGGTTCAAAAAAACTCAGTAGTTTAGGTAAAGATCTTGGCGGTGCTGTTAAGGGCTTCAAAGATGAGCTTGGCAAAGAAGGCGCCGGTGCTGAAAAAAAAGAAGCGGATGCTTTAGAAGAAAAAAGTGCTGAGCAAAAAGACGCTAACTTTAAGCAAGAAAAAGAAAAGGTAGAGTAACCCTCTATGTTTGATATTGGTTTTTGGGAGCTCATGTTTATAGCCATTATTGGCTTGTTGGTACTTGGGCCTGAAAAGCTACCCGGTGCAATACGCTCTGTGACTAGTACTTTTCGCTCGGTAAAGCAAACAGCTAACGCCCTTAAAAGTGAACTGAATCATGAATTAAGGGTTCAAGAGCTGCACAAAAACCTGAAGCAAGCCGAAGAAAAAGGCATGCAAAATCTCACGTCACAAGAATCAAAAGCCATTGCTGAACTAGAAGAAGCAGCTAAATCTGTGACCAACAGCTACAAAAATCCAACGGACTCTGAAAAGCCTTAACCATCTATGACGGCAGAACAACAACCGCTAATTAGTCACCTTATTGAATTAAGAAGTCGTCTGCTACGCATTGTCAGTGCAGTACTCATCATTTTTGTCTGTTTGGTTTATTTTGCCAATGACATTTATCATTGGGTGTCTAAACCACTTCTAGACGTACTGCCTGATTCAACCAGTATGATAGCGACAGGCGTTGCAGCGCCTTTCTTAACGCCTTTTAAACTCACCATGGTGTTGTCATTTTTCATTGCGATCCCTGTTGTCTTACATCAAATATGGGGCTTTACTGCACCTGGCTTATACAAGCATGAAAAACGTTTAATCGCCCCCTTATTAATTTCCTCTTCGTTGCTATTTTATGCCGGTATTGCTTTTGCCTATTTTGTGGTTTTTCCTTTGGCATTTATGTTCTTCACTCAAGTTGCACCAGAAGGTGTAACCATAGCAACTGATATTAGTAGTTACTTAGATTTTGTCCTCAAACTGTTTTTTGCCTTCGGTATCGCTTTTGAAATTCCAGTCGCCATTATTTTGATGGTCTGGGCTGGTATTACCACTACAGATAAACTGGTACAAAAGCGTCCTTATGTTATTGTGGGCGTGTTTGTTGTGGGGATGTTATTAACGCCACCCGATGTTATTTCTCAAACATTACTTGCTCTACCTATGTGGTTCTTGTTCGAGGTTGGGGTGATATGCTCTAAATTCTATCGACCTAGAGAAGAGAATGAGCAGGAAAATACTATACAAGCTGAAGGTGATTCTGCTAATTCAAATGAGCGCGCAGATTAAATAACGCGCTTGTGAACCAAGATTTTTAGCTAACCTTCTAATGAGCATTTTGGAAGGATTCAAGAGTTAATACAGTGAATAAACTTGTTGATATTGGTGTTAATTTAACAAACAGTCGTTTTGATAAAGACCGCCAAGCAGTTATCGAGCAATGCAAGGTAAGTGGCGTTGAAAAAGTTATCGTCACAGGTACCGATCTTACTGAGTCTGTTGCAGCTCAAGCGTTAGCTGCTCAGTACCCCCATCAATTATATAGTACGGCTGGTGTTCACCCGCACGATGCAAAAAGTATCGATGTGGTTGATGATATGTTAGCTCAATTAACCGATTTATACCGACGTGAAGAAGTGGTTGCTATTGGTGAATGTGGTTTGGATTTTAATCGCGACTTTTCACCAAGACCACAGCAACAAGCTATCTTTAAAGCTCAAGTTGAGCTTGCTTGTCAGTTAAACGCACCATTATTTATGCATCAGCGAGATGCTCACGATACTTTTATTGAAATTGTTAAGCCTTTTCGAGAGCAAATTCGCGCCGGGGTGGTACATTGTTTCACTGGAACAGAAACTGAATTAAACGACTATTTAGAGCTTGGCTTTTATATTGGGTTTACTGGTTGGGTTTGTGATGAACGACGCGGACAAGACGTATTAGCGTTAACGCGTCTCGTACCTCAAGATAGGTTGCTGATTGAAACTGATGCACCTTATCTATTACCCCGTAGTTTACGACCTAAACCTAAATCGAGTCGGAATCTTCCGCAATTTTTACCTCACATCCTAGAGACCATCGCGAATCAACGCAATGAATCTATTGATGAACTCGCCGAAGCAACTTGGCATAATAGCCACAGATTATTTGGGTTGGTTTAATATGACGATAAATTTAAGTGCGATGCGCCTTTTGTCCCTAATGGCTATGTTCGTGCCTTTTTTCAGCTTGGCTGAACCTCTCAGTGCTAATCAGCAATTTTTTAGCTCAGGTGTCAATTACGGTTTGTTTTTCGGCTTTATGTTGGCGGTGTTACTGTCTAATACCGTACTGTATTTGATGACAAAGAGTCGCACCTTTATCTATTACACGGGAGTGTTAGCAACGGCATTATTGTTAATTCTTAGCTGGGAGCCTAATCATTCAGGCTATTTGAGTAATAACTGGAGCTGGCTTAAGCAAGATGCCGCACCTAGCTTATTAATGGCGATGTTAGCTTTTACTTTACTTTTTTCCAATCGCTTACTGCATTTTAAAGCAACTGCAATGCTATTTCACAAAGGAGCCCTACTAGGGGTCCTTATACTGACTGTACTTGCAATTTTAGTAACTGTTTTACCCCACACAATCGCATTAAATATTGCTTTTGTAGGTGCTGTGATTTCAGCTCTTTGGTTAGTTGCGGGTATGCTTTATCAAATCAGAACCTTGCAACCTTCATTTAGGCTCTTGATCAGTAAGTTCTATTTAGTGGCTGTACTCTCTAGTAGTTTAGTTTTTGGTTATGTTTATTTAACAGCTGAAAAGCTACCTATGTTATCGGCTTTAATTTCTGGGGTATTCATTCATAGCTTAACTTTGATGATTATCTTAGGTTACGGTTATGGACGTGATAAGCGTATTAAAATTGAAGCGCAAACAGAGGCATTAGAACAAGCAAAACAAGCATCGCAAGCACAGCAGGCTCTACTTGAACTACAACAGTCACAACAAGAAGAGCTTGAAGCGAGTGTACAAGAGCGCACTTTCGAGCTTGAAGTGACTTTGCGTGAGTTGGAAGATAAGAATCGCGAGTTGGAAGAAAAAAATACGCTAGATTCATTAACCGGGCTTCGCAATCGCAGCTACTTTGATAAAAAGTTACTCGCTGAATACCGCCGCTCGCGCCGAGAACAAACTGTGCTGAGCTTAGTAATGTTTGATATTGATCACTTTAAAAACGTTAACGACACATACGGTCACCCAGCAGGTGATGACGTAATTCGAGTCGTGGCTAGCCTTGCCTCACAAGTTGCAAAAAGGCCAACTGATATTGTTTGTCGTTACGGCGGTGAAGAATTTTCGATGATCTTACCTTGTACTGATAGCCCGGGTGCTTATACCATCGCTGAAAAATTAAGAGCTAAGTTGGCAAGCCAACCTATCCACACTTGCGCAGGGCCGATTGATATTACCGTCAGTTTTGGTGTCGCGAGTATGCTAGGCAATCGTCAGCAAAGTGAAGCGAGTCTTCTACAATATGCTGATGATGCATTATATCAGGCCAAAAAGAATGGCCGTGATCAAGTTTGGCTGAGCGAAGAAGCCAACTTAGAAGCTAGCTAACCGTTTTTTTATAATATTCATAGGAGCAAACTTGTGACTTCAAGTATTTTTGCTAACTTTCCTGCGTCTCGAAAACGTCGTATGCGAACTGATGACTTCTCAAGACGCCTAATGGCTGAAAATAAGTTAACGGTTGATGATTTGATTTATCCGGTTTTTGTTTTAGAGGGTAAAAACAAAATCGAGACGGTTGATTCTATGCCAGGTGTTGAAAGAAAATCTATCGACTTGTTACTCAAAGAATGTGAAGAGCTATGCAAACTTGGTATCCCTGCATTGGCTTTATTCCCTGTTACTTCTGCGGATAAAAAATCTCTCAATGCTGAAGCCGCTTATGCTGATGATGGCCTAGCCCAACAGGCAGTACGAGAAATCAAAGCCGCTTTTCCTGAGTTAGGCGTGATTACTGATGTCGCACTAGATCCTTTCACGTCACATGGGCAGGATGGCTTAATTGATGAAAATGGCTATGTACTTAATGATGAAACAACTGACGTTTTAGTGCGTCAGGCTTTATCTCACGCAGAGGCTGGTGCTGATGTTATTGCGCCATCAGATATGATGGACGGTCGCATTGGCGCTATTCGCCAAGCGTTAGAAGCACAAGGTCATATCAAAGCCAAAATTCTCGCGTATTCAGCTAAATATGCTTCAAGTTACTACGGCCCATTCAGAGACGCAGTCGGCTCTGCTGGTAACTTAAAAGGCGGTAATAAATTTAGCTATCAGATGGACCCAGCTAACTTAGATGAAGCAATTCATGAAGTAGCACAAGATATCAGTGAAGGTGCTGACATGGTGATGGTTAAGCCTGGTATGCCTTATCTTGATGTGGTTAGACGTGTTAAAGATACCTTTGCTGTCCCAACTTTTGCTTATCAAGTGTCTGGTGAGTATGCGATGCACAAGGCCGCAATTAATAATGGTTGGCTTGCAGAACAAGCATGTGTGCTTGAATCACTATTAGCATTTAAGCGTGCAGGTGCCGATGGCATTTTAACTTACTTTGCCAAAGATGCGGCTAAGTGGTTAAAGCAAGGCTAATTAACCAAAACAGTAAAAAGGCGAACACTTAAGTTCGCCTTTTTTATCGATTATCCTTCAGTGGTTTCTTGCTCTAGCTCAGTGAGTAAAGATTGTTGTTTACTCGGTAACACAACGTAAATACCTTCGAACTCTGCTACGGGTAGATCGCCATCTAATATATTCACCAACAGCTTGATACGTGTTTTGCGCCCTTTTCTCAACGCTTGTAATTTCCCTATTACTGAAGCACTGTGGCAGATAGCTTTTGGCTCACTCGTAATCGGCTTGTGATAATGTATGTTGCCATCACCAAGGACGATTTCACCTTCCAAGCCATTTTCTTTTAGCATTAAGAAAATCATCCCCCAACCAGTTAGCGTGGCTTGTGAGTAAATAGAACCTGCAAACATGGTTCCGTGCAAGTTTAAGTTGGCGTTTAAGGCTGCGCGTGTTTCAAATAAATGTCCGGTGTATTGGTGTACCTTGATCCCCATTAAATGGGCAACGGGAATTTCATCATCCCAGGTTTTTTGTAACTGCTGACACCACTTCGGGTGGCGTAAAAAATGTGAACAGACTTCAATAGGTTTAATCATTTGGCAGCGGGCAATACCACCTTCTTCATCAGGCGCTTCACCTGTCATATTGTAGCCGCACTTTTCGTAAAAGCCTATGGAATCTTCTCTGGCAAAAAGAACTGCGCGTTTGACCCGCATTTGATGAGCAGCTTCCTCTAAAGCCGACATCAACAGCGACCCTAAGCCTTGTCCACGGTAGTCAGGTAACACAGCGGTATGCCTGATTTGAACTTCATCTGCATTACTCAGATGCATGCGCGCAACAGCTAAGATAGCGCCATCATCGTTACAAATCATTCTATGCTCAGAAAGGCTGTCGTACTCGTCTTTTTCTGAGCCTAGAGGAAGGTTTAAAGGTGCGCGTAATAATTGCCATCTAAATTGGTAGTAAGCAGCAAACTCTTGCTCTGTTTTTGGTTTTATTATTCGATACATAAGCAAATACGTGCTTTAATCAACTCAAAGATATCCAGAGATTAACTGCAAATATAGTGCTTGTCGACCTGAAAAAAAGCTTAGCAAATGGCCAACTTGTGGCCATGTCTAAAGAAAATGATGCGCGTTGGCAAGTGTACGAAAATGAGAATTACCTCTGGCTTACGCTCAATTCCACTGTTCAATCTGTGATGGATAAAACGCAACATGCAGCGTTGACCT
Source organism: Marinifaba aquimaris (assembly GCF_013328345.1). Taxonomy (GTDB): domain Bacteria; phylum Pseudomonadota; class Gammaproteobacteria; order Enterobacterales; family Alteromonadaceae; genus Marinifaba; species Marinifaba aquimaris. Next base: position 103,256 of record NZ_JABULX010000010.1, on the reverse strand, counting down.
TTCCCCACCAAGCCTATTTAGCCAGTGCGCTAATTGATTTACCAGCTAAAGCTGAGATCCTGGAGTTAGGTTTGGGTGGTGGTACAAACGCAAGGTTTTTACAGTCGCGCTTTACTGATGCTCATATCAAAATTATCGAAAAAAGTGGTAAGGTGATTGAGCTGTTTGAGCGTTATTTTAACCCCGAGCGGCAGACGTTTACTCTAATTCACCAAGATGGTCCGTTTTACCTCGCACATACAAAGCTGCAGTTTGATTTAATATTAAGTGACTTATACAGCCACCAAGCTTCAGCAATGAACTTTTTGACTGAAACCTACCTCAATCACTTAATTGATAGGCTTAATAACCAAGGGTATTTATATATCAATATGATGCCTGAAACCCTATTTGACGTTGAGTTGGTTAAAGCCATGCTTTGCAACTTTGAACTTGAACTTTTACACGTCAGCAAAATAAAAGGCTATCGCAATCACATTTTGTTGGCGCAAAAAATGGCTTAGTGCTAGTAAACTGCTGCTGGAATATCACTTTTATAAACAAGAATTTGGACTAGTATTGAACAGGTAGACTGACCAATCGGATAGTGCTTAATGAATGTTGTTGTAACAACAAATCGCGCCTGCTTCATCTTTTTACTGTTTTTTTTACTTCTCTTTTCCCATTCAAGTTGGGGCAATAAGCCTTTATCCGACGAACTCTATCAATGGACAGCTCAAAACCCAGTGATAACAGTCGGGTCTGATCATGCTTTTCCGCCATACGATTACAACGATGAAAATGGCTTCCCGACAGGGTTTGGTTATGACGTATTGCAAGAATTAAATGGCGTTTTACCATTTAAGCTAGAAGCTAAAAGGCAGGCCTCACTCTCTTACTTACTCAATGACATGCAGGCAGGCTTGTTGAATACGGTAAACATTTGTTCCCCCTCTGAAGCGAGAAGCAAACACATGTTATTTTCCGATACTATTGTCAGCTTCACTTCTATTTTAATTGCTCATCAAAGTGTGCCCGATATAAACAGCCTTGAGAACTTACCTGACAATATCACAGGAGGAGTGGTGCCTGGTTATATTGAATATGAATTTATGAAAGACCTTGTCGGTAAGAAAAACTTAGTTCATCTCGAATCTGTGGAGCAGGGCTATGAGAAAATTGAAAAGGGTGAGATTGATGTTTTCCTTACCTTTTTAGGCGTCAGTAATTATTTAAAGCAGACGAAAGGCTATCAAAACTACAAACATTTTGAGCTAGGTGGCTTACCGGTTATTCAAGCCGGTTTTTGTATTAATAAGGACCTCCCTGAGTTAAAAGCTTGGTTAGACTGGGGGCTTAACGAAGTGGGTTCTGAAACGTTAGTCAATCTTCAATATAAATGGGCGCATAGGAAAGTCACTGAGGACGATGTTGAGCAAGGCATTGATAATCGTTACCTATTTGTATTTATCAGTATCAGCTTTTTTGCCTTGGTTTATTTGTTAATTCGCTATGTCGGTGTTGATGATTTGGCTAAAAAATTCGGCACGACTGCTTTTAAATTTACCTACAGCTTAGTGTTATTAAGCTTAGTGCTGGCTGGTTTTTTGTTTATTCAATATTGGTTAAACGGTTTTGAAAAAAGCTTGGTTACTCAGCAAAAAGCAAACTTAACCCTGAATCAAAATAATGTCGATACTAAGTTAAATGAATGGTACCAAGAGCAAATCGATAGAATAAAGCCGATGGTTTTTAGTGATGACTTTGAACAGCTGATTGCCCAAATTATCGACCAGTATACCGATGATAGCGTGCGAAAAGAGCTAGATGAAAAGCTAGAGAATATCCTCAATGCTAAAGGTTTTCCCTCATATTACTTGATTGCAGTTAATGGCCAGAGTCTATCTAGCAGTTGGGCTTTTGCAAACGAGCAGCTAAATCGCATTGTTGAAGCTAAACCAGAAACGTTTCAGGCTGTTTTACGTGGCACTGATCAGTTTATATCGCCTTTGTGGCTTGAAATGGATTCAAACGAATCCGAAGCGGCGCGAGCCGGTATTTTTATCATGCATCCGATTTATCAAGACAATAAAGTGATTGCGGTGCTTGCCATTTACTTTGACCCTATGGGCAATTTTAGTCGGATTTTGACTTCCGCCTCAACTGGGCATACTGGGGAGACTTATGCGGTTGATAGTGAAGGGCTGATGGTTTCTGCCAGTCGTTTTGCCAATGAATTAATTGAGCTTGGTATGATTGCTCAGGGGCAAAGCAGTGTATTGAATATCGAAATGCCAAAAACGAAAACGGATGAGCTAGGGGTGCTCGATTCTGCCGAGTTTGGTGTTGATAGTGAAGGTTTTGTTGAATATACCAACTATCGCGATAAACCTGTATTGGCGACATGGCGCTGGCTGGCTAACTTCCAATTACTGATCGTGTCTGAAATACCGCTTTCCGAGGTGATGAACCCTCACCAAAAAGCCGAACAAATTATGTCGTGGATGTTACTCATCGTTGCCTGTGTATTAACGGCAATATCCGGCTTTTTGATGCTCATCAGTCAAAGAGCGCATGCTATTTTAGTTCGCTCGCAAGATGAACTGACGAGTTTAGTTGATGCTAAAACGACCGAGTTAAAGGACTCAGAGACCCGCAATCGATTAATTCTTGCTTCTGTTGGTGAAGGTTTATTTGGTTTGAATGTCAAAGGTGAGTGTATTTTTATTAATGATGCCGCTTGCCAGTTACTGCAATTAAACAAAGAAGATACCATTGATACGGATTTACTGGCTTTAATTTGTAATAGACCTGAGCAAATTACCAAAATGATGTCAGTGCTGGACTCTGCTGAGGGGTATAACAACCCAAATGCCAAGTTCAAGTCAGCCGATGAACAATTGTTTGATGTCGAATATAACGTTAGCCCCATTATTGATGATGACGAAAACGTCGATGGTTTGGTGGTGGCATTTCGCGATATCTCGCGTCGCCTAAAAGACGAGATCAGAATCAGAGAAAGTGAAGATCGCCTCGATACCGCATCGGATGGTGCAAAAGTGGGTATTTGGGAATACAACCGGCAAACTGATGCAGTGATTGCCAATCAAACTTTTTTCTCTTTGTTTCAAGGTGAATTAATACAGTCAAGCGATACCAAGTGGTCTCATATCGAAGGTGGTCACAGCGCATTTTTGGCCCTCATTCACCCCGAAGATAACGCGGATAACTCGGATATTAATCCAGACGATCTGACTTTTAGCGTGTTCAAACGTTATTTAATTCATGGGCAATACCGTTGGATGAATACAGTTGGTCGTGTACTGGAATTAGATGAAAATGGAAAGCCGCTTATCTCTGCTGGTGTGGTGATTGATGTCGATGACATCAAAAAACTGGAATCAGAACTCGCTGAATCAAAAGAAGTTGCGGAGCAAGCCAATCAGGCTAAATCGAGCTTCTTAGCTAATATGTCCCATGAAATTAGGACCCCGATGAATGCCATAATTGGTATGTCTAACTTGGCGTTAAAACAAAAGCTCTCCAGTAAAGTCAGAAACTATGTGACTAAGGTCAATTTTGCCGCTGAATCTTTACTCGGTATTATTAACGATATTTTAGACTTTTCTAAAATTGAGGCTAACAAGCTGACCATTGAACATGTCGCTTTTAATCTGAGTGATTTATTGAATAACTTAGGGAATGTAACTGGGCTTAAAGCGAAAGAAAAAAAACTAGATGTTATTTTTGAAATCGATACTGATGTACCGCTTAATTTACTGGGTGATCCGCTGAGGATAAATCAAATTTTAGTCAATTTATCGGGAAATGCCGTAAGATTTACCGAACGAGGTCATATCGCAATTCGTGTCTCTGCTGAGCAAAGTTTAGATAAAGTTACTTTAACTTTTATTGTAGAAGATACTGGGATTGGTATCTCGCCTGCTCAACAAACCAAGTTATTCCAGTCGTTTAATCAAGCTGACTCTTCGACAACAAGAAAGTATGGCGGTACTGGACTAGGACTTGCGATCAGTAAACAATTAATTGAATTAATGGGTGGCAATATTCGGATTGAAAGTGACGAAGGCTTGGGGAGCCAATTCATTTTTAATATTGAATGTGGTGTGCAACTGCCAAGTAACTTTATCGATACCCCAGATATTTTTAAAGGCACGCGAGTACTGATTATTGATGATTATTGGCCTGCTCTTAAGCAAAAGCAGGCATTATTTGAGGCTTTATCGGCGAGTGTTTGTAGCGTTGACAAATTTGAATCTGTCACCCCCGATATCGGCTTTGATTACATATTTGTTGATTGGTCAGTACTGGTCAATTTAACACCCGAGCAAGTCAGTGCAGCCAAGGTAGTACTTAATAAAGTCGTTAAACAGGCCCGGTTTTTATTGGCGGGTACTTTTGATACCGAACATGCCGAGCTGATACAAAAGCAATTTGTTATTCCAAATGTCTTAAACAAAGCATGTCCAGCTCCGGTTGCCATTACTGAATTAGCAAAATATTTCAACTTATCTTCTGGTGCTGAAACTGACATGGCGCAACTTTCTGCATCTGATGAAGCCTTAGACAAAAAGCGTTTACAAGGCAGTTATGTGTTATTGGTAGAAGATAATGAGCTTAACCAGGAGTTGGCTATTGCGTTGTTAGAAGAGGCTGAGATCAATGTTCTGTTAGCTGAAGATGGCCAACAAGCCATAGATAAAGTTATTGAACAAACAGGTAAGTTTGCTGGTGTGTTAATGGATTTGCAAATGCCTATAAAAGATGGATTTACTGCGGCAAAGGAAATTCAAGCCATTTACCCTAATTTACCTATAGTGGCAATGACGGCTAATGCGATGGCAGAAGATATAGACAGAGTGTTAGCCTTTGGCATGAAAGGGCATATTGCAAAACCAATAAATGTCGCAGCCATGTTTAAAACCATGCTTGAGCACTTTAATTTACCTGAAGCTAATTCAGCGCAAACGGTTAATATTAGTCATGATAAACCTGTCAGTTCACCTGTAAATGTAATTCACAAAACCGATTCGCTTGAGCAAGAGCGTCCCTATACAGCACTAATTGATAGTGACAGCGCTCAAGATGCTACGTATCCAGAACCTTATCCCGAACCACATCCTCAACAAAGTACAGAATCACACAGGGCTGATGAACCTGAGAATTTATCAGAGCATCAGACTTATTTGCATTTGGATACAGAAGCAGGCTTAAGAGTTTGCAATGGTGATAATAAGCTTTATCAAAAATTACTCGATAAGTTTACCGCTAATCAAACTGACTTTATTAAGCAATATCAACAAGCAATCAAACTTGATATTGATAATGCGAAACGACTGGCGCACAGTTTAAAAGGTAATGCCGGAAATATTGGTGCTGAGGCACTATTTGAACTTGCCTTTGAATTAGAGCAGGCTAGCGCACGAGAAATTGAGCAAAGTATTAGAGATGGTATTACTGATAACCTCAATTCCGAACTAAAGTGTGTGCTCAGCGCGATAAGTGATTATTTATCTGAAGTGGTGACCAGTAAAGAATGTACTGAAACCAAATTAGTAACAAGTGATGATGAATTCGATAGTGATTTATTGATGCAGCATTTGGCTAAATTAACTGCGTTACTGCAAGCTTATGATAGTGCGAGTTCAAGTATGGCAGAGAAAATTAAGCCTTTATTAACAGAAGATGCGCAACTGTCGTTTAATGTAATCGAACAAGCCATTGATAACTTTGATTTTGATAGTGCGTCAAACGCTCTAAACCGATTTATTGAAAGTCAGAAATAAAAAAGCCCCATTAAATGGGGCCGAATAATCAATAATAAAGGGACGATTAAAGCGTGTATTTAGCAGATACTTGGAAGTAATTTGAATCGGCATCTTGGTCAGCCATCTCAAAGTTACCAAATTCAGCACCTACTGCTAGTGATTTAGTTAGGTTTTTAAATACGTTCACACCCCAGTGTGTTCTATCATAATCGGCTACATCTGTTTCAGTATTACCGTAGAAAAAAGTACTGCGAACATCTTCTGTCCAGAAGTGACGGTACGCTACCATGATAGATGTAGTTTCTTCAACTTCTTCACCGATTAAGTCTTTCGATGCAGTTACACCTACATAACGACCTACTTCACCTGCGTGTACTTGGAATTTAAAATCATCTTTACCCCAAGCGTTAATTTTACCCGCAATACCATAACCAATTGCCGTTTCTTCTTCACCGCCGAGTGTATTAAGTTGACGTGCTACACCTGAAACCGAGATATTACCCCAATCACCTTTAAAGTTATAACGTGCGATAAAGTCAGGCAAACCATCATTACCTGTTTCACCACCGTATGATTCTGGGTTTTCAATAGCAACTTGGAAACCGCCCATTGTGTAACGTACTTGGCCTTGGCGAATGAAGGCAATTGAGTTTAATGGGCCAGCAAAGTCAGCCGCTTCAGGGATGGCACTTGTATTGACGAAAGTCGACCAAGTTTGACCTGCTAATACATCTTTATATTTAACAAATGCGTGACGAAGTCTAGGGTTAGAGGAGTTAGAAATAATTTCATTACCACCACCTTTTACCGCATCACCAAAAAAGTCCATTTCAATAAAACCAACAACGTCATCATGGGTATATTTCATGTTGAAGCGCGACTCATTAACTGACATACCAAAGTTTGATTTGTCTTCTTCTAATACCGTACCACCACCGTACCAATAGTCTGTCGCTTTGATGTTGCCGTCTACATAACGGGCATCTGCTTTAATATAACCACCAAAGCTAATTTTATCTTTATCTGATAATTTGAATTCGTAAGCAGCATTAGCAGAGCCAGCTAAAGCTAATAAACCGCTCGCAAGTAAAATTTTATTTTTGTTAAACATAAAGGGCTCCATTTCTTAAGCTGCAAACTAGTGCAACTAAGTTAGTGATTGGTATGGTTATTTTTGTCCAGTATTCGTGACTACCCAAAGAGGTGCAATTAGGCTTTGGTCTATTCGACTAAAGTCGAATAGGGTGGTATAACATATGACCAAAGTAGAAAACGCTGGACAGTGTCATGTGAATCGACACTGTTTTATAAAGGTGAGCTTTATACCGTTTGTGACACTTTGGTTACAAATCTTAAGTGTTTCAAGATTTGTAAAACTGTTTGTTTTTCAATCGGTTGGCTGTTTTTGATTAACCTTTAAACAAATATTTGATATTAATCAACAGGTCAGGAAGAGCCTGAAATGACGAAATTTTTAATTGCAGATGATCATCCCCTTTTTCGTGAGGCACTCACAGGTGCATTGGAAAAAACGTTTGATGATTTAGCTATTCAAGAGTCTGAAAATTTAGAAAAGACTTTATCTTTGTTAGAACAAGATGATGACTTAGATTTAGTTTTACTTGATTTACATATGCCAGGGAGTGGTGACTTTTACGGTCTTATTCGGGTACGAGATTTGTATCCACAATTACCGGTTGCTGTCATCTCTGGCAGTGATGATGCTGAAATTGTGTCGAAAGTCATGGGATTTGGTGCACTTGGCTTTATTTCTAAAGCATCTTCTTCAAAGCAAATTGCCGAGGCTATTGAGCAAATTTTAGAAGGGGATACTTATGTGCCTGAGCACTTGATTGATCAAATAGAAAATTTATCTGAAGAAGACCAAGCACTTGCTAGTAAAATTAGCGAGCTGACGCCTCAGCAATATAAAGTACTGACTTTTGTTCATCAGGGATATTTAAACAAGCAAATTGCTTTTGAATTAAATATCTCAGAGGCAACGGTTAAAGCACATATGACGGCTATTTTTAGGAAGTTAGGAGTGACTAACAGAACGCAAGCCGTACTTATCGCTGAGAAGTTACAGCTCGAATCTGCGGCGCTATAACGCCGCAGTTATCTAAGAGTTAAGTATGCTCTGACTGTTAAAAAGTTTTAGCTTTTAACCAAGACTTTAATACTGCCGGTTTGACCGGCTTAGCAATATAAGTTACGCCCGTATCTTGTGCATCTTGTTTTAACCTCGGCTCTTTGACTGCTGAAACTAATGCTGCAGCAATCGGCTTATGCCAGTTTTCGCGAAGTTGCTCAATCAAGTCTAATCCTGTTACCGCTGACGGTGAAAGTTGATAATCGACAATCATAATGTCTGGAGCGTCATGGGTTTCACTATAATTCAAAGCTTCATCAACACTGTTGATGCAGTGCACTTGGCACTGCCACTTTTCCAATAAACTTGAAAGCGAATCCAAGTTAGATAAATCATCATCAATACACAAAATACGCAAGCCATTAAAGGCGTTGGTATCAGCCTTGGCTGGTTTATTGCGTTTGGTGACTTTGCCTTTTTCACCTAAAGGCACGGTAACACCAAAACAAGAGCCTTTGCCTGAGCGAGAGGCAAATTTAATCGGACAGTTCAGTTGTTGACTCATTCGTTGCACCACATTGAGCCCGAGTCCGACCCCGGTAACCGAGCCTGTATGAACACGGTAAAACTCGTTGAAAATTTTCTCTTGTGCCTCAGCTGCGATACCTGGTCCGTTATCCCATACTTCAATGCGAATGGCTGGTTTGTGATTGAGCATTGCCGGCCTAATGCCCACTAATACACTACCTTGTTCGGTATATTTGACGGCATTAGATAAAAAGTTTTGTAAAATACGTCTAAGGTAAGTGGTATCACAATAGACAATACAATCTTGCCAATGCTGGGTGAATTTGAGCTGGTTGTGTTCAGCTAACGTCGCATATTCTGCGCAAAGGGGCTTTAATAAATCTGCTAAATGGAAATGTGTCAGGTTTGGCGTGAGCGCACCTTGTTCTAGCTTGGCTATTTCCAATAAGGTTGAGATCAGTTCCTCAGTCGCTTGTAAAGATAAATCGGTTTTTTCAAGCAAACTCTGCTGTTTTTCATCCAGTGAGTTGGCATCCATTGCCGACATATAAAGCCTGGCAGCATTTAACGGTTGCAAGATATCGTGACTAGCCAAAGCGAGAAAGCGCGTTTTAGATTGATTGGCTTGTTCTGCATCTAATTTAGCTTTTTTTAATTCAGAAGTGATGTCACTTATCTCAGCTTTTCTGTCTTCAACTTTTTTCTCTAGGTTGATATTGGCCGCTTCCAGGGCTTTTTGCGTTTCTATGTGGTTGGTGATGTCATTAAAACTCGTTACTAAGCCACCGTTAGGAAGAGGGTTACCTATCATTTCTATCACCCTACCATCACTGCGTTGTCTGATGTAATGGTGACGTTTAGCTTGTTGCATGTAGCGCAAGCGCTTTTCGACTAATTCGTTAATATCACCAAAGCCACATTCGCCACGTTCAGCATTAAATTTAATTAAACTAGCAATCGGCTGACCGACTTTGACCATGTCTTCTGGATAATCGAACATTTCTAGGTAACGTTTATTCCAAGCCACTAAGTTTAAGTCGGCATCAATTACACTTACCCCTTGGCTTAGTGATTCGATGGAACTAAACAAGATCTCCTGATTGGTTTTTAGCGCTTGCGTGGTGTCATCAAAAAAGTTAACGACCTCTTCAAGTTCGAGCTGCTTTCGAGACAGTACAACGTTAACCAACGAGCGGGCAGAAGATGAACCTAATACACCCGATAAAGCGCGTTCACAGTAACGAATAAAGCTGGCACTGGGTTTAGCTTGAATATCTAAAATTTCATGCTGTTTTTGCTCAAACTCAGCCAGTAAATCTTTGCTTCTTTGTTCTCCTAAAAACGTGGTTAATAAGTCTGCTAAATCTTGCACTTGTGCCCGAGTGCGTTCACCTCTATGAGGCTGATCTTCATTGGGTAAATTGGGCTCTACAAAGGCGGTGGCTTGAATGCGGTCAACTAAACGCTCTCTTGAGAACAGTGATAAGCCAATATAGCCAAGTAAATTAAACGTCAAGCTGATCAGTACACCTTGGGTAATAATACGCGTTGGGTTCGCTTCTTCATTAGCAAAAGCTAATGGCATTAATAAGAACATTAACCAGCTGATAAAGCCCAGTAGTAAACCGGCATAAACGCCGTAGGCATGACCCCGCTTCCAGTAAAGACCACCTATGATGGCCGGTAACAATTGAATGACTAATGAAAAGGCAATCAGGCCTATGCTGTGAAGAGCTGCTTGCCCTGTCCACAAGAAGTAGTAAGCAAAAGCCATTGATAGAATGACACCAATGGTGATACGGCGTAAGCGAATAATACTTTGGCTATCTGCATATTGTTGTCGGTTACGACGGTTTTGCTGTTTCAAAATAAACGGCATTAAAACTTCATTGGTGAGCATGGTACTCAATGTCAGTGTTGCGACGATAATCATTGCCGTTGCAGCAGATAAACCACCGACAAATACCAGCAGTGCGACCCAAGTTTGGTCCATCATCAGCGGTAGTTGCATGATGTAGGTATCTTGGTTGATATTCGAACCAGCAAAAAAAGTATTACCAGCCAAAGCAATTGGAATGATGGCTAATACTGTAAGTAACAAATAACCGGGGAAAAGCCAGCGAGCTGTTTTTAAGTGTTTTGGGTTTGGGTTATCGACTACTGTGACGTGAAATTGCCTAGGTAGGCACAAAAATGCGGCCGCAGCCATAAAGGTTTGCACAACAAAATCAAAGTTGAGCATGCTAGCAAATTGCCATTCGCTGTTATGGTTAAAGGTGGCTATTTGAGTACTGACTTGATCGTTTTGATTAATTAAAAAAAGCGCCAAGCCTGCGGCGACCAATAAACCTAATATCTTAAGAACAGATTCTAATGCAATCGCGAGCATTAAACCTGCGCGATATTCGGTTACATCTGCTTTTCTTGCACCGTATAAAATTGCGAACACACCTATGATACAGATAGCAATTAAGGCTTTGAAATTCGATAAGCTGAAATGCTCAGTTTCGACCGAAAATGCGGTAAAACTGGCATTGATCGCTTTTAATTGCAGCGCAATATAAGGAATAACGGCCATCGAAACTATGATGGTGACAATTAATGCAGTTTGGGGCCTTTTGCCATATCGAGCAGAGATAAAATCAGCAATTGAAGTGGTGTGTTGTTTTTTGCTGACCAGTACTAATTTTTGAATAACGGGGTAAGCTAAAACAAACAGTAACAGTGGGCCGAGCAGGATAGGGAAAAACTGCCAGCCACTTTGCGCCGCTGTACCCACAGCGCCGAAATAGGTCCAACTGGTACAGTAAATCCCAAGCGCTAGGCTGTATATTACTGGGTGGTGAGTAAGTGGTTTTTTGACAGCTTCAGGTTGAGCTAAGTATCTGGCTGATTGCTTATCACCCCATTGTGCAATAAAGAACATTATCGCGACATAGATCAGTGAGACAAATACTAACAGCAGGGTCATTTCCATTACTTCCACCTAAGCTTTTTCGTTTTTCTTCGTGCCGGTGAGGTTAGATAGCTTGGTGGCTATATCGCCTCACTAAGGACTCTAACACAATTTTATACCTGACCAACAAAGCTTTGTTACTGCCCAATTAACAGTAAATAAGCCTTTAAAAATACAATTACGACTAAGGTCGAATATTTTTCTTGCCATGCCCTTGCTAGTTTCTACCTTGCACTAAAAAGCAACGCATTGCGTTGAGTTTTGCTCAAATATAATAAAAAGGGGAGCTAGCGATGGCTTTTGAAAGTAAAGATAAAGCAACCGCTTACTGGCGTGAAAACATCAGTTTGTTATTGAAGTTGCTTACAGTTTGGTTTGTCGTCTCATTTGGTTGCGGCATATTATTGGTCGATGTACTGAATGAATTCCGTTTCTTCGGTTTTAAATTGGGCTTTTGGTTTGCACAGCAAGGTTCAATTTATGTCTTCGTTGCACTGATCTTTGTTTACGTTCAGCAAATGCTAAAACTTGACCGTAAATACAACGTAGAAGAGGAATAAGAATATGGATATTCAAACGCTTACCCTACTTATCGTCGGTGCTAGTTTCTTACTTTATATTGGTATCGCTATTTGGGCTCGAGCAGGCTCAACACAAGATTTCTATGTAGCAGGTGGTGGTGTACATCCTGTTGCAAACGGCATGGCAACTGCTGCAGATTGGATGTCTGCCGCATCATTTATTTCTATGGCTGGTCTTATTTCATTTATGGGTTATGACGGTGGTGTTTACTTAATGGGGTGGACTGGTGGTTATGTACTACTTGCACTTTGTTTAGCGCCATACTTGCGTAAATTTGGTAAGTTCACTGTACCTGATTTTGTTGGTGATCGTTATTACTCTCAACTTGCAAGAACGGTTGCGGTTGTTTGTGCTATTTTCGTATCCTTCACTTATGTAGCCGGTCAAATGCGCGGTGTTGGTGTGGTATTTAGTCGCTTCCTAGAAGTGGATATCACAACGGGCGTAATTATCGGTATGGGTGTAGTATTTTTCTATGCTGTATTAGGCGGTATGAAGGGTATTACCTATACTCAGGTTGCTCAATATTGCGTACTGATTTTCGCTTATATTGTACCTGCTGTTTTCATTTCGTTAATGATGACAGGCCACGTGTTCCCTCAACTTGGCTTCGGTGCAACAGTCACTGGGTCTGAAACCTACTTACTTGATAAACTCGATGGGCTTTCCACCGAACTCGGATTTAATGAATATACCAACGGCTCTAAGAGCATGGTTGACGTATTCTTTATCACTGCAGCATTAATGGTCGGTACTGCCGGTTTACCACATGTAATTGTTCGCTTTTTCACTGTACCTAAAGTACGTGATGCGCGTAAATCTGCTGGTTGGGCGTTATTGTTCATTGCTGTTTTATACACAACAGCACCGGCAATTGGTGCTTTTGCTCGTGTAAATATGATTGAAACAATCAATGGCCCAGAATCAACAGGTACCGCTTATGCTGAAGCTCCAAGTTGGATCACTAACTGGGAAAAAACAGGTTTAATTAAGTGGGAAGATAAAAACCAAGACGGCAAGATGTTCTACTCAGGTGATGAGCGCAATGAAATGAAAGTGGATCGCGATATTATCGTATTAGCGAACCCTGAAATTGCTAACTTACCAAACTGGGTTATTGCTCTGGTTGCCGCCGGTGGTGTTGCTGCTGCTTTATCAACATCGGCAGGTTTATTGTTGGTTATCTCAACATCGGTGTCGCACGATTTACTGAAACGAAACCTAATGCCTCAGATCACTGATAGGCAAGAGCTATTTTATGCACGACTTGCTGCAGCTGTAGCAATAGTCATTGCTGGTTATCTAGGGATTAATCCACCAGGGTTTGTTGCGCAGGTGGTCGCTTTTGCCTTCGGCTTAGCTGCGTCCTCTTTCTTCCCAGCCATTATTATGGGCATCTTCTCTAAGAAGATGAATAAGGAAGGGGCAATTGCTGGTATGTTAAGTGGTATTACGTTCACTGCGCTTTATATCATTTACTTCAAGTTTATTAACCCTGCGGCTAACGTACCTGAAAACTGGTTCTTCGGTATTTCACCTGAAGGTATTGGTACATTAGGTATGATCTTGAACTTTGTTGTAGCGATTGCCGTTAACAAAGCAACAGGTGATGCACCTGAAGAAGTTCAAGAAATGGTTGAGAGTATCCGTTTCCCTAAAGGTGCGGGTGGTGCACAAGCACACTAAACCATGGCAATAAAAAGTTAGACTAAACTGAATAGGCTCAAACTAACTCGTTAGACTGAGCCTTTTTTATTTATGTTCATATTTGATAAACGGATTTATTTTTATCATGTCGGCAATCAATCGTGATGTCCTACAATTTTTGGCGGCAAGCGCTCCTTTCCATCTTCTACCAGAGCGTTTACTCAATTTCACCGCGCGTCATTTAAAAATAACTTACCTCAGTCAGCAAAACCAAAAGCATTTAATGAGTGAACTCGATCATGGCTTGTGTCTGGTCAGAAAAGGTGTTTTTGATTTTTACAACGAGCAAGGTCTTTTTTTAGATAGATTAGAGCAGGGTGATTGCTTTGGTTACAGCCGTTTATTAACAGGCCAGGCAGAGCAAGAAACATTGAAAGTTGTACAAGATGGTTTAATTTATTTTTTACCCGCAGCCGATTTTGAATACCTCAGACATGAAAGCAGTGATTTTGAACATTTTTTTATTGCCGCAGTGAGCCATGATGCGTTAACGGTTTATAAGCGAAGTGAAAATGAAGATAGTTCTTTAGCTTCAGTTTTGTCGGTTGCCAATCCTAATCTCATTACTATTTCTCAGCACGAAAGTGTTTTACAAGCGTGTCAGAAAATGTCTCAAGCTGGTGTATCCAGTTTATTAGTCACCAATCAAAATCAAGCGCTAATTGGCATTATTACCGATCGCGATCTACGCAACCGGGTATTAGCAAAAGGGTTGGACAGCCAGGTGCTGGTTAACGAGGTGATGACCCGTGAACCACTAACTTTAGAAGCTGAAGCGAGAGTATTTGACGCTATTCAATTGATGACTCAACACAATATCCATCATTTACCAATAGTCAAAGCGGATAAAGCAGTTGCTATGCTGACCAATACTGACTTGGCTCGGTTACAGCGCAGTGAGCCGATTTTTTTCACCCAGCAACTCAATCAAGCAAAAGATCTAAATGCGCTGAGTGAATTAGCCAGAAGTATTCCTGAATATGTGTTTAAACTTAAAGCACAGATGGGAGATGTGACTTTGGTTAGCCATTTACTGGCTACCTTTTATGATGCTATTTGTAAGCGTTTAATTGATATTTTTCAGCAAGATAATGGTGAAGCGCCTGTTGCATTTGCTTGGCTATTATTTGGCTCACAAGCAAGAGAAGAGCAAACGCTGAGCTCTGATCAAGACAATGGTTTATTAATTGACGATGTCGCAACTGAGCAAGACAAAGGTTACTTCTTAGCGATGGCCGATTTTGTTTGTAATGGTCTTGCACAATGCGGTTTGGTGTTATGCCCTGGTAATGTAATGGCCAGTAACAGTGATTATTGTTTGACTTTGTCGCAGTGGACAGCGCAATTTAATCGATGGACAAAAACACCGACACCTGAATCGGTTCTTGCTTCTAATATCTTTTTTGATAATCGCCTAGCTTTTGGGGATAGCCATTTATATCAAGAGTTATTGGGTGATATTCGTGCATATGCTACTGATGGGCTTTTCTTAGCTCAGATGGCAAAAAATACTGTCAATATTGCCTTACCACTAGGGCTCTTTAATCAGTTTCAATTTGAGCGACAAGGGCTCAGTTACATCAACATTAAAAAACAAGGCCTTGCTATTGTTAATGATATTGCTCGGATTTATGCGCTAAAAGCCCACTTATCGGTTAGCAGCACTTATCAAAGGTTGTCTGCGTTAGCATCTGATCAAAGTAATTTACTCAGTGCTGAAGATGCAAAGTCGTTAATGAGTGCCTGGCAGTTGTTTATGGGGTTGAGGCTAATGTCTGATCCCAGACTAGATGAAGTGCCTAAAAACTGTATTTGCCCACACAGCTTAGATGCGTTAACTCAACAGCAACTAAAATGGGCTTTTAAAGTAATTCGCAATGCGCAAGAGGCTATCGCACTTAAATTTTCTCGCGGGGTGATGTAATTGTTTGATTTTATTTTTAAACAATTAAATCGCCTGTATAAAAATGAAGCGATAAGTGGAGAGTTAAGGAATGACTGGCGTGCATATCAGTACTTAGTTGTTGATCTTGAAATGACGGCTTTAGAGATCGATAAAGGAAAGGTTATTTCTGTCGCCTGGATGATTATTGAGCCTCCTTTTATTCAGCTAAGTAAAGCTGAACATTTCCATATTAAAGGTGACATAGAGCTGAATCAAACCAGTACTATTCACGGGGTAGTGCAAGCTGATCTCGCTGATGGTGAATCACTTTTAGTGATTATGGAGAAACTCAAAGCAATTGCTGAAGATAGGATCCTAGTATTTCATCATGCAAATTTAGATATGGCTTTCATTGAGCAAAGTATGGCTCAGGCGAATGTTAATTTTCAGCCTAAGTTAGTGTTAGATACCATGCAGTTTGAATACGCTAGGTACAGCCGGTTAGGCCAAATTCCAACCGGACTAGATTTAGCCACAAGTTGCAAGCGATACAACCTAGCGGAGCATACAGAGCATAATGCGCTGAATGACGTGATGGCTACGGCTGAGCTATTCCTTGCTCAAATCGCCAGTGCTTTTGCATCGGATAAAGTCAGCTTGGCCAAATTAAAAGGCTTTTTTTAGCTGACTTAGCTTTTTAATGACTAACTGGTTGCTAATGATAGCGCGCAATTCGCATTGGCTGGTTGAGTAAATTGTTCCACCACACGTTTACCTTCATCTAGGTTGGTTTGTTCACAGTGCAAGTAAATTGAACTGCCCAATCGCTTTTTAGCCTCTTTTTTGGCTTGGGTTGCAAGGCTTGCGACATCATGATGTGACTGACAGTTGGCAATACTTGCCCAAACAACGCCTGCCGATAAACTCAAAATAGGGAAGAAGTCTCTTTGGCCACTGCGGTTTGTTGCCCAATAACCACCGTCTTTGAGGTGCTGCGGATACAGCAGGTTTTTCACCTTCTCGTCAAAATCGGCCAGTAGTTTTAATAACATTTGATGCCAGTTTTCTTCCCGATAAATAATAACAAAATCATCACCACCAATATGGCCTATACTGGTCGATTTGCTAGGACAGTGTTGTTTGAGTAAATCGGCTACAAGCTGAATAGCTTGATCACCCTTACTGTAGCCATAAAGGTCATTAAAAGGTTTAAAGTTATCAAGGTCTAGATAAGCAAGATGGAAACCATGCCTTTGTCTTAATAGGCTATCGATTTCTTTATCTATCGGTACATTACCTGGCAGTAGCGTTAATGGGTTTGCATATTTTGCGTGTTGAATCTTAGTATCCGTAATGCGTTTTAGCAGCATTTTTACTGAACCTATACCTAAGTATTTATCGTTGTCTGATATCACAAAGTGAGCTCTGATATCTTCTCTTTGTGTTTCTGTGACCATTTTTGATAGATCATCTAACGAAACATCCTTATCTACTACGATAATGTCTTTACGCATTAAAGATTCTATTGGTTTGTTGTCATAGAGCGCGTGACCAAATGGCATGGCAAAGTGCTCCATCATATCTGCACGCAGAGCAACACCTACTGGCTTTTCACCATCTAAAACGGGGATGACATGTAAGGCTTTATTGTCGCGAAATAATGACATCACTTGTTGGGTCGTTAGGTTTTTTTGTACCGCTAAATTGCGCTCTAATAATTGAGCAACTGTCTCTTCGAGCAATGGTTTTTGAATATAACTCGTTTGGTTTGATTCTATCTGGATATTATCTGTTGAAGGTGTTTCACTGGGCATCGACATTAAATACCCTTGCACTTGAGTAATGTTGAGCTGTTGAACGAGGTGTAATTCGTGCTCTGTTTCTATACCTTCTGCAATAATTTCGGTTTGCGTATCTTCACCGATTTTTTGAAAAGAGCGCAAGAAGGCTTTTTTAACGGGATCATCAATACAGTTTTTAATGAAGAAACGGTCAATTTTGCAAAATTCAGGCTGTAAAATCGCCCATTGGATCAGACCTGAGTTTCCTGAGCCAAGGTCATCTATCGCAAATTGTACACCTAGGCTTCGGATCTCATCCATATGATATTTGAGTTGATTTAAATCTTTCGCCGGATTGACCTCTATTAATTCAATGACCAGTTGATGACCAGAAACTTGATAGCGTCTCAATAGGGTTTGCAGGTCATATTTATCGTGAAAGCATTTGATCAATGTACTTGGGCTAATGTTTACGAATATTTTACCCGGCAAATTTAATCGTGTTGCGTTAGCCAGTGCTCTTTCAACACACAAACACTCTAACTCCATTCTTTGATTTTGCTTGTGTGCAAAACCAAACAGCGTATCGGCAAATTCAAGTTCTGAACCATGGGGCCCGCGACTTAGTGCTTCATAACCTAAAATAGTATTGTGCTGGAGGTTATAGATTGGATGGAACAAGGTGCGAATAGACTTGCTACTAAGAATTTTGTTCAGTGTGAGCTCAAGAGAGCGTTGGTTAGCCATTGATTTACCTCGTAATACCTCTTCTTATATCAACGATTCCATTCGCACGTATGTTTTGGATGGTATGAGGCTTAAGTTAAAAAAATATGAAAATAAGTCGTATTAATTACAATCTGACTTTTATTCAGGTGTCAGATGAATAAACAAAAAGCGTGTGCGCAAAACCCTTGTGTGCGTAACTGTTGCTTGGATGATGAAGATGTTTGCATTGGGTGTGGTCGAACATTAGAACAAATTTGCCAATGGCAAAGTTACTCAAAAGATAAGCAAAAGGCGATATTCACTCAATTACAAAATAAGAAAAATGCCGGCAAGACTTCACAAAGCTAGTGATAAACCGCTAAAGTAAAGCTATTCAATCTATTAAGGTTTTATTGCTCTTTATGTCAACTAAGCATCCTATCATTGCTGTAACGGGTTCATCTGGTGCGGGTACATCAACGACGGTTACCGCATTACGCCACATATTTCGTAATTTAGGTATTAAAGCCGTCGGCATTGAAGGGGATAGTTATCACAGGTTTACCCGCCCTGAGATGGAAGTTGAAATCCGTAAAGCGCAAGAGCAAGGCCGCCATATTAGTTACTTTGGACCAGAAGCAAATGACTTTGGTCTGCTAGAAGAAACCTTTAAAAGTTATCACGAGACAGGTACAGGGAAATTTCGTAAGTACTTACATACCTTTGATCAAGCTGTCCCATATAATCAAATGCCAGGTACTTTTACGCCTTGGCAAGATTTACCCGCAGATTCAGACTTACTTTACTATGAAGGTTTACATGGCGGTGTAGTCACTGAAGAACACAACGCAGCGCAATACGTTGACCTGCTAATTGGTTTAGTACCGATCGTAAACCTTGAATGGATACAAAAAATCATTCGCGATACCTCTGATAGAGGGCATTCTCGTGAGGCGGTGATGGCCAGTATTGTTAGAAGTATGGATGATTATTTTAATCATATTACGCCGCAATTTAGCCGCACCCATATTAACTTTCAGCGCGTGCCTACTGTCGATACCTCAAACCCGTTTTCAGCTAAAGATATTCCATCTTTAGACGAGAGTTTTGTGGTCATTCGGTTTAGGGGAATAAAGAATGTTGATTTTCCTTACTATCTGCAAATGATTGATGGTGCCTTTATGTCTCGAATGAACACATTAGTTGTACCCGGCGGAAAAATGGGTTTTGCAATCGAACTTATCCTAACGCCTCTAATTGACGAGCTCATGGCTAAAAAGAACGAGCTCGTAAAAAAGTAACCTTTAATTTGAAAGTGCTAATACCGTCATAATTTATTAACAAAAAACATTTTGACAGTGAGCGAATCACAGGCTAAAAACTGCATTAACTAATCAATAAATTTTTGTTTGTAATACAGTAATTAGAGTGGAGTTTCGTATGGCTGCGCCTACCAAGAATAGTTTATTAGCACGGTTGTTTTCTGATTTTAAAAACTACCCGCAAGGTTTCCATCGCTCTGGAGACTTTTCCATCAAAGAAGCCGATGCATTAGAGAAATATGGCAACCTTCTCGATGCATTAGAAAAAGGCCAAATTCAGCCATCTGATGATGATGACTTACATTTTGTTTCTGTGTTGAGAAGCGAGTGTGAGCCGAGCCACATTGCTGCCAAAGCTTGGCTGAAATATATCAAGCGCATCAATCGACCGAAAATGGGCAGTATCTATGGCTCTAAAAAAATTGTTTCGGATGAAGTTGATGACTCTGCAGATGACATGGATAACAGTGATTTAGCTGATGTATCTGTCAATCCAGAAGTAGAAGAATAACCATTTATAGCACCAGCTAACGCTTCAACGCTTTTGGCTGGTGCATATCGTGATAGTTACTGCCATTTCGATTAATTTCTGATATATTCTCGCCCACTTTATAAAGGCTAAATATTTTGTTTAGTCCAATTAAAAAATAAACCCTAATTTTTGCTAACGCTAATTTTTTAACGGAATAATTATGATCAAATCTAGCTGGTTGATTTCTTTGTGCCTGCTTTTATTTTCTAGCCTAGTTTTTGCGGTAACCCCGTCTAAAGAACAAATTGAGCAATTTAAGCGTCTACCAAAATCCCAACAAGAAGCTTTAGCTAAGCAAATGGGTATTGATATTTCTGAATTAGAAATGATGATGGGGACTCAAGGTGAAACCTCCGAAACTGACAACGAGCTGACTCCAAAGTTTCCAAGAGGAACTGAGTTTGATGAATTTGGTAACCCTATTACCGATGAAGAGTTACTCGCTGAAGAAGAAGAAAAAGTAAAAGAAGAACTTAAACCTTTTGGTCATGACGTATTTGCCAATGCTCCAGCTACTTTCTCACCAAATCTAGCCATTACTATTCCTGAAAACTACATTATTGCACCAGGCGATACTTTATCAATACAGTTTTACGGTAAGAAAAACGCTTTACATGAAGAAATGGTTTCTAGAGAAGGCTTGATCGTTTTACCTGAATTAGGAGCGATTAATGTTGTTGGTTTAACTTTTTCAGAAGCTAAAAGTTTAATCAGCGAGCAAGTTAAAAGTAAGTTAATTGGTGTAAAAGCTGTAGTTGGATTATCTGAATTACGTTCTATTCGTGTGTTTGTTCTAGGGGATGCACATAAACCAGGCCCTTACACTATTAATTCACTTTCTAGTATGACGCATGCATTATTTGCTGCTGGCGGTTTAAGCGATATTGGTTCAATGCGTAAAGTTCGTTTAAAAAGACAAGGCAAGCTAGTCACCACTTTAGATTTATATGATCTGCTAATTAACGGTGACTCATCTAATGACATGATGTTGCAATCGGGTGATGTTGTGTTTGTTGAACCGGTTGGTTCAAGTGTCATTGTTGATGGCGCAGTTAGACGTCCTGCGATATATGAAGTTAATGATGGTGAAACATTTTCTGAATTACTCAAAATGGCAGGTGGTGCGCTACCTTCTGCTTACTTAAAAGCAGCTTCTGTTCAGAGGGTAAATGATCAGCAACTAAGAACGGCTATTAATGTCGATTTATCAGATAAATCATCTTCAAACCAAGTCGTTCGTAATGGTGATATGGTCTATCTTCACAAAAACTCTGAAATGTTCTCTGAATCAATTACTTTATTAGGTGCAGTCACTCGTCCCGGTAAGTATCAGTGGCAAGCCGGGAAAAAATTAACTGAAATATTACCGAGTATCCGTTCTCATCTACTTCACTATGCTGACTTAAACTACGGTATTATCGTCAGAGAAGTTGATTTAACAGGGCGCATTGAAGTTCATCAATTCTCAATCGCCAAAGCACTACAACAGCCAAGTGGTTCAGATAACATTGAACTTAAACAAAATGACAGAGTAATTATTTTTTCTCGTGTCAATAAGCTCGCTCAAGAAAATACATCTTTTGATGAGTTAGCGTTTACTCAAGAGTATTTACTAGAACAAGAAAGAAAGTTAGCCAAAGAAAAGTATATCGATAATCTTTTCTGGGAAAAATATGGGGATGGTTCTGAAATTCAGGATGAAGATATCGATGAAGAACTACAAGAATTTGTCACTCAATCTGTTGCATCCATAACAGGTGGAGAGGTAGAAGAAGAAATTGATCCCAGAGAGCTAGGGTTGTTTTCTCGTATTCGACTGTTAGCACCAATTGTTGAGAAATTAAAAAGACAAGGGGCTGCAGGTATGCCAATTCAACTTGTTGAAGTTGATGGTCATGTTAAGTTCCCTGGGGTTTATCCATTAGCTGTTAATGCTACTGTATCTGACTTAGTTGCAGCGAGTGGTGGTGTTGTAGAATCGGCATACTTAAAGCGAGCTGAGGTTACACGAAATGTAATGCGAAATGGCATGGCCACAGTTGATTCGTTGAGTATCGACTTAGGTGAAGCATTAGCAGGAAATGATGATGACATCCTTTTAAAAAGCCGAGACCGTTTGAACGTTCATCAAATTCCTGCTTGGTCTGAAAACCATATCGTGGAACTACGAGGAGAATTTGTTTTCCCGGGTAAATATACGATTCGCCGTGGTGAAAAGCTTTCAGACCTTGTTGCTAAGGCTGGTGGCTTTACTGAGCACGCTTATCCACAAGGTTCAGTTTTCTCTCGTGAGCAGTTAAAAGAGATGGAACAACAAAACCTAGTTAAACTGGCATCAGATTTACGTGTCGAAATGGTACTGAAAACCATCACAGACTCAGGAAGTAATGCTTCTCATGCTGAGTTACAAAAGTTACTGGCTGATTTAACTAAGGTTGAACCTGTAGGACGCCTTGTTATTAATCTTCCATCTATTGTCGCTAAACAAGAAGATGATATTTTACTGGAAAATGGCGATGTGCTTTATGTGCCTACCATGAAAAACTCAATCAATGTGATTGGTCAGATTCAGGTAACCTCGTCGCATATTTTTGATCCAAATTTAACGGCGGATGATTATATTTCGCAAAGTGGTGGGGTTAAAAAACGTGCTGATGTTGAGCGTATCTATGTAATTTCAGCTAATGGTAGTATCAAGATGCTAGATCAAGGTAACTGGTTCGTATCTAACTCGTCAGCATCTTTGAAACCAGGTGATACTGTTGTTGTTCCTTTAGATACAGAATATATGAATAACCTCGAGTTATGGTCTACCGCGACTGGTATTTTATATAACACAGCTGTTGCTATAGCCGCTATCAGTGGTATTTAATATAAAGTATGAATTCATGGATGAATAAAACCGAAAAACAAGTGGGTTTGGGCTTGATTAAAGCTACCCACTTGCTCTTGCTTACCGTTATCATAATTTGTGCATATTATAATTCGCTTAATGTTCCTTTTCTTTTTGATGATGTAAGTTCGATTCTTAATAAGGCGGATATTTACAAAGGAAGCTTGAATGACCTTTATAGTACATTCGGGCAGCGTGTTGTTGCATACACCAGCTTTAAAATTGATTATTTATTATATGAAAAAAATGTAACTGGCTATCATGCTACGAACATATTGATACATGTTTTATGTTGTTTTACCGTTTACTTTCTCACTTTTCAAATTGTCTGTTTAAATAACTCAATAACAGAAAAATCTTTCTTAAACCCTCATATTACCTCCCTTTTAGTTGCGCTATTTTTCGCTTTACATCCTTTGCAAACTCAGGCGGTTACATACATTGTGCAAAGGATTACAGCTTTAGCAGCTCTTTTCTATTTAGCTACAATGCTCGCATTTATAAAATTTAGAATGAGCAGTAAAAAAATTGAATTGGTGATGTGGGGAAGTGTTATT
The DNA here is from genome assembly GCF_013328345.1 of Marinifaba aquimaris. Taxonomy (GTDB): domain Bacteria; phylum Pseudomonadota; class Gammaproteobacteria; order Enterobacterales; family Alteromonadaceae; genus Marinifaba; species Marinifaba aquimaris. Next base: position 79,945 of record NZ_JABULX010000010.1, on the reverse strand, counting down.
TTTATTAGTTCATTGTTGGCCTTTTATACTAAGCAAAATACTTTTAGCCTTCCTGTTGCCCTCTTTTTAATTGAAGTTTGTTTAATAAAGCGAATCAACCCTGTAAATTATTGGAAAAGAATAAGTAAACTGAGTATATCTCTCTTTTTATTGGCAGTATTTGCCGCATTTATATCCTTTTATTTAATCCCTGATCTTGGCTCTTACCTTGATAGAGCTACAAGGGAAAATCAATCCATATCGAGACTCGAATATTTTGAAACTCAGCTCCATGTGCTTTTAAAATATATTCAGCTTTACTTCATACCCCTTGGTCAGCAAGTTGAATACATATACTCACTGAGAGACGGTACTTTTAGCACTAGCTATTTTACTATTCTTGTCTGGGGATTTTTACTCACTCTAGCTTTAGTAAGTGCACCAAAGCACCCTCTTATTTGTTTTTCTGTGTTCTTTTATCTAATTGCGCATAGTATTGAGTCATCTTTTATCCCTATTTCTGATTTGGTATTTGAACATCGAACTTACCTTCCTAATTTTGGTTTAATCGTTTTAAGTGTTTATTGCTTAATATTTATCAAACAAAAATTCACTCAGTTGTTTTTCGTTATCTCTGCTGTAATTTTATCGTTATTATTTTTCCTGACCAAGGAGAGAAATGAGTTATGGAGCCAACCAGAACAACTTTATTTAAATGAACTTAGCCACAATTTTGATAAACCAAGGATACATGGAATGCTTGGTAAGCTGTATATAAATAAATTTCATTTTGATAAGGCTGAAGAAAGCTATAAAAATGCATTTAATTTAGCTGGAAATAAAGGTGACCTTGATACTCAGGCTTATTATGATAAATATGCTTATTTCAATAACTACATTTCTGCACTCAAGAGACAATTCAAGTATCATCAAGCAATAAAAGAGGTAAACGAGCTAATGCCATCACTGGCAAAAAGTAAGTATTACCCTTATTTACTCATTAACCTCGGATTCCTTTATTTTGAAGTTGAGAATTATCACAAGTGTCAATTTTATTTGATGAAAGCTTTGAAGTATGAAACTGAAAAAGGGCAGGTATTTATGGGGCTTGGACAATGCTCCGCAAGTGCGGGAGATAAAGATATGGCAAGATGGTTTTTTTCGGAAGCTAAACGCTATATACCTAACTCTTTTAAATTAAAAGTGGCGATGTCTAGAGCTAAAATTCAGTAAAGTATCTTGTTTAAATGGCTCCCTGGAAATACTTTTATTTTCTGTTTGAAAGGAAAAAATAAAAAAGAAATCAAGGTTTGTACCTAACTATGTTTTATAAGCAGGTGTTGATGGTTACATGTCTAATGTGAATTTTAACCTTACGCGTAAGTTCTCTCTAAAGTTAATAACAAGAACGATTAATGTGTGGCGCCTCTAGACGCAGATTTACTATTAGTTATCTAGCTTCACATAGCGGAGTGGCACGTTATAATATCCAGCGTCGTTGAGTATCTAGGTTAAAAAAAGTGGTTAAGATAATAGCCCATCGTGGATGGTGGTTAAAAAAGGAAGAGCAAAATACGGTATGTGCATTTCAAAGAGCCATAAATAATGGTTTTGGTATTGAAACTGATTTTAGAGACTTCAACTCTGAGATAGTTATAAGTCATGATATTCCAACATCAGGCTCATCACCTATTCAATCTTTTTTTGATGTTGTTGGTGATTCAAATTTGACTATGGCTTGTAATATAAAGTCAGATGGCTTATCTGCGATATTAGCCAATGTCTTTGAAAGAAAAAAAGCTAATTATTTTTTCTTTGATATGTCCATACCTGACACTTTGAGCTATTTAAAACGAGGTTTGCCTGTCTACACTCGACTTTCTGATATTGAAAGGGAACCTATATTTTATGAAGAGGCGATAGGTGTCTGGCTGGATAATTTTAAAGATAATAGGTTGAACATTGAGCAGTTAGATTATTGTATTCGACATAATAAAAGTGTGTGTATTGTTTCTCCCGAATTGCATGGATTCTGCTATCAGAGTTTTTGGTTTACGCTTAAACAATACATTTCGTGTAATCCTAGCAGTTTAGGCTTAATTAGTATCTGCACAGATTACCCGATGGAAGCAAAGGATTTTTTTAATGGGAACTAAAATAAAAGCAGTAATATTTGATATGGATGGAGTGTTAATCGATGCAAAAGATTGGCACTATGACGCGCTTAATAAAGCTCTCGAATTGTTTGGTTTAAGCATTAATCGACATGAACACTTAACCACATACGATGGGTTATCTACTGGTCAAAAGCTTAAGATGCTATCTAAAGTATACCACTTGCCTATTGGATTACACCCTTTCCTCAATGAAATGAAACAAATGTATACAATGGAGCTGATAAATGAGAAATGTAAACCTGTATTTCAGCACCAATATGCACTAAGTGAGTTGAAGCGCCAGGGGTATTTGCTTGCCGTAGCATCTAATTCTGTTAGGAATAGCGTTGAAGTTATGATGGAGAGGTCTGATCTTTTTCAATATTTAGAATTTATTTTGTCTAACCAAGACGTAACCAAACCAAAACCAGACCCAGAAATTTATGAGCTAGCGATATCTCGGCTTGGATTAAGCCCTGAAGAATGTGTAATAGTTGAAGATAATGAAAATGGTATAAGAGCGGCAATAGCCTCTGGGGCAAACGTCTTGAAAGTTGAAAGTATAGAGGATGTAAATATTCAAAATATTTGCTCATTTATTGGAGAGGTTGAAAGTGGGAATTAATATACTATTGCCTCTAGCAGGTGAAAATACATATGAAACAACAAACAGCAACCAGTTTCCTCGTTTGCTCTCAGAAGTTGATGGGAAACTCTTACTCGAAAGAGCAGCTGAAGGCTTAATTGATATAGAGAGACGCAATAAATTTATTGCAGTTATCCCAAAATTAGCTGTGAAAAAGTTCAACCTTGACTCAGTGCTTTCTTTAACTTTACCAAACCTTGACACATGTATCGTCAATGATAAAACCAAAGGCTCAGTTTGCTCGGCTCTTTTAGCTATAGATAAGCTTGATATTAAAGCCCCTCTCATAATAACCAGCCTTGAACAAATCATTAACTGGGATTTGAATTGTTTTATCGACACTATTAGGAGTAAAGGTAGTGATGCTGGAGTTTTAACTTTTAATAGTGTTCACCCTAAGTGGTCATTTGTTAACCAAAATGATGATGGAATTGTAACTCAGGCTGCAGAGAAACGCCCTATTAGTAATAATGCCATTGCCGGTTTTTATTATTTTGAGCAAACAAAAGATTTTATTGAGGCCGCGAAAAACCTTATTAGAAAAGATGTGAAATTTGACGGAAGCTTTTATGTATCCGAGACGCTGAATGAGCTAATTCTTCGAGGTAAAAAAGTTTTATCTTTAAATATACCAAAAGAGCGATACCATCACTTTCATGATGAGCATTCTTTAGACTCTTTTCAATCAAACAGGCTAAAAAAATCAATCCTAAACTCGACTATCTACGAGCTTACTAGAGGCTACATAGATGCATTCAATTCTATGGATATTGATAAAATAAAATCTTATTTCTCTAATGATTTTTCATTAAGAGATCCAGAGGTTTATATTGAGGGTAAAGAAGAGGTTTGTAGTTACATACGGAGTATATTTAATAGTGTGCAAAAGCTAGAGTTTAAGGCCGAAAATATAATTGTTGAGAAAAATAAATCAGTAATAGAATTTATACTCAGGATAGATAATGAAACCTTTATTGGTACTGATGTGATTTATTGGCAGGATGATAAAAAAATGCACAAAATGAATGCTTATTTATTTGGAGCCGAAGATGAATAAATACAATCTCGAAGAATTTATTCGTGGTTGGTTTGTAGGTGGTTTTAAGCCAACATTATTTAATACTACAGATGTTGAAGTCGCTATACAGAAGTTTCAAAAAGGGGAGCTTGAAGCCTCACACTGCCATAAAATAGCAACTGAAATCACAGTTATTGTGAGTGGTAAAGCCAAAATGAAAGATATGATTCTCGTAGAAGGAGATATTTTGAAAATTGAACCAGGTGAATACACTAATTTCGAAGCATTAGAGGACACTGTCACTGCAGTAGTCAAGCTACCAGGTGCGCTCAATGATAAATATCTAGAGGAGGGAAAAAAAGATGCTTAATATTGTAGTTCCAATGGCCGGTCGAGGTAGTCGTTTTGCTAAGGAAGGATATAAAGATCCAAAGCCATTAATTGATGTTAATGGTAAACATATGATTGAAGTTGTAATAAACAACTTAAAGCCAAATTGCGAGCATAGGTTTATCTTTGTTTGCCAACGTGAGCATGTAGAAAAATACGACTTAGATAACGTTTTCCAAGATAATTGCGAAAACTATGAGGTTGTCTGCATTGATGAAATAACTGAAGGTGCTGCAATTACAGTATTGAAGGCAAGAGTGTTTATTAATAACGATAACCCTTTAATGATTGCAAACTCGGATCAGTGGGTTGATATGGATATAAATTCATATCTAGCCGATATTAAACAACGAAAGCTTGATGGTTCTATGCTAACGATGAAGGCAGATGATCCAAAATGGTCATATGCAAAAGTTTCTGATAATGGCTTAGTGACTAAAGTTATTGAAAAAGAAGTTATTTCAGATGAAGCAACAGTTGGCATTTACAATTTCAATAGCGGCGAACTATTTTGCGAATACGCAGATAAAATGGTTAAAAATGACATAAGAAGTAATGGCGAGTTCTACGTTGCTCCTGTATACAGTTTCATGGCAGACAACAATTTAAAAATTGGTGTATACAATATTGGCGAAGAAGCAAATGGAATGTACGGTTTAGGTATCCCTTCTGATTTGGAATTATTTTTAAGCCTACCCCACTGTATGAAAGCAACGGATTTTTAAAATGGATCTCCCATTAAGTATTAACCTTGTCAAAAAGGAGTTTAATGCGAAGTACAGCAAATCATTAGCGGGTCTAGTTTGGTTTTTTCTTGAACCATTATTCCAGTTGACGATCTTTGCAGTTGTATTTACGCTCTTCTTAGGTATGAAAGTTGAAGGGGAGTATGGTGTTTGGTCTTATAGTTTATATTTGATCCCTGGAATTATCTTATGGAACTTTTTGGTGGATGTAATCACTAGATTGAGTCACGCTCTTGTAAAAAATAAGGAGTTTTTAAAAAAAACTACCATTTCAACTTCAACGATTTTTCTAGCTGAGATTATTTATAGTTTAATGGTAAGTTTAATTTATCTGGTTCTTTTTATCTTCCTATATTTCACGATATCATTTTTCCTCACAGATACATTTCCCTCATTATTTACACTTGTCCCTCAAGTGTTTTATTCTTATCTTTTAGCTATCTTATTGGGAGCGAGTGTAGGAATTTTTTTCTCTTTCATTACGCCATTTTACAATCAACTTACGCTGACTGTTCAAGTAATCATGAACTTAATGTTTTGGTTTATACCGATCGTTTACACTGCTGATAAAGTACCGGAACTATTCATTAATATAGTTCTGTCTAACCCTGTATACTTCCCAATACAATCATTTCAAAGCATCACAACTGCAAACGCTCAAGACTCTAATATTGTTTCCTACATAACATGTTTATTGATTTCTAGCTTACTATGCTTGTTTATGTATAAAAGGTTAAATCTTGCAATAAAAGAGGTTCTATAAATGAGCACTATTTTAGAGTTGGATTCTATATGTAAATCTTTTGTACAGGCATCATCTTTAGCACATTTAAAATACTTAGTTTTTGGTAATAAAAAAAAATTGACGTATAAAAGTGCCTTAAAAAACATATCGTTTTCTATGAAAAAAGGGGAAGTCCTCGGTATCATTGGGCATAATGGTAGTGGTAAATCTACATTACTGAAGGTTATTGCTAATTTACTACAAAATGATTCAGGAACTATTAGCAGGCCCCATTCATGTAATGCGATCATTGAATTAGGGCTGGGGTTTGATAGCGAGCTTAGTGGCTATGATAATATAAAATTAACAGCTGGATTCTACAGTGTTGATCATAAGCATCTCTCTGATTGTATTGCTTATGTTGAATCTTTTTCTGAGCTAGATAAAGCAACACTAAACGAACCAATTAAAACTTATTCTTCAGGGATGCTGGCAAAGTTATCCTTCTCTATTGCTACTTACGCCACAACAGATCTTCTAATTGTAGATGAAGTACTGTCTGTTGGAGATATATATTTTCAGCAAAAGTCTTTTAACAAAATTAAAGAAATCATTAATCAAGGCACGTCTGTTTTGTTTGTTTCACATGACCTGGGAGCTGTATCTCAGATATGTTCTAGGGTTATTGTTTTAAATAACGGAGAAATGGTAATTTCTGGTGAACCAGATGATGCGATTAGCGCATATCAAAGTATACATTACGCAAGGCTTAGAAATAGCAATAAAGAAAAAGAAAAAGAAAAAGAAAAAGAAAAAGAAAAAGAAGGCTGTAATATGGATCTTCATGAAGCTGAAGATAATTGCTTTCCATTTAATCTAACTTCTTACAGTTGTATCAACTTAAACAGGGTAAATTGTTACTCATTTTTTGTCGTGAGAGATGTATGTGAAATATCTTTGAACTTGAAAGCAATTAGAAGGCTTTCTGATCCCCATATTGGAATTGTTATTAAAAATAGAATGGGGGAGCATGTTTATGAAACGAATACTTATTGTCAAGGTGTAATGATTGGCCCTTGTGAGCCTGATAATGCAGTTGAAGTTAAGATTACTTTTCCTGTACTCCTACAACAAGGGGAATACACTATATCTATCGGCGCCGCAAATGATGGATTTAATAAAGAACAGTTCAAAGAATATTTTGGTTTGAAAACGAATATAGATACAATAACTGTATCAAAAAAAGTAGATTCAAAACTCTCTGGTGGTCTTGTTGATCTCCAGCCAGAGTTTGTGGTGGGCAGATGAATAAAAAAGATCCAGATCTTGCTGTAAGACAAATAACAAAAATAATTAGAAATGAAGACATATTCGACTCAATCGATGGTATCCATCTGATAGTTGAGCTCCTTAGGCAAGCAGCGAATAAAAAAGAGTTGGCTAAAGAGCTCTCTCTGATATCCGCATTCACTCTCGGGGGAAGTTACCACCAGAAGAAAATTATTGAGAATATGGCATGCTTTGAAGATAAAGAAGATAAAGACTTATCGCATATAGATCTACGCATTATGCAGTTACTTGAAGAAGGTATTATAGAAGTGTGTAATGTTGGGGGCATAGTAAATACATCTTTATACACTGATTACCACTTTAAAGCAAAGTCATCTGATTTCCCTATATCAATTTCTAGAAAAGAAATTGATATTATCTATAATACCATGTTGGTAGATATCCCTCATGGCCGCTGCATTTTAGAAATTGGAACCGGTTTCGGTTTTAGTTCAAGTGTTATGGGGTTAATGCTCGATAAGCTTCAAAAAGATAACCAAATTTATACGGTAGACTCATTCGTTGAAAGCGGGAATACTGATAAGGTCGTTGAAAACAGGAACGTTATTCCTCCTTGCTTTTTAGAATCAAATATTGCATATCAGACAGCTTGTAAAATTCGAGAGCGATGGGGCATTAGGAATGTTAAGCAGGTTTTAGGTATTTCTCCATTTATATTTGACGAATTCTCTCCTCAAGAACCTATCGGTGTTGCTTTTATCGACGGGGGACACTTTTATGAACAGCCCACCAGAGACTATTTAGCAATAGAAAAATTTTTGGACAAAAAATCTAAAATTGTTCTACATGACTCTCAAGCTGCTAGCGTGCAAAAGCTCTTAGACTTACTTTTATCTAAAGGCTATAAATCCAAATCTGCAGATAGTAGCTGCAAAATTCTAATATTGGAAATGCCATGTTAAATTATGAATCGCTTTATCTTAATTTACCAGCAGAGCATCAAATTTGGTTTGGTAAGCAACCTCCATTTTATATGCACTCCGTTTACATTGAGCATTCCTCCGGTTTCAGGCTGCATAGTTCTCTTCATACTAAATTTAAACAGGTTTGGATATATGAAAAAAGCCTCGCCACTTATGAGTCATGGGAGGCTATTCTTGATGAAGCTATCAGGTGCCTTGAAGAAAGCGGCAATATAATTATTCGCTTTAATCAGACTGATGAGTGCAATGTTATTAAGATCAAGCGATACCTATACCGACATAAGTTTTTAACTGCAGAAGTATCCGAAGAGTGCTTTGATGGTAGCTATTTTGAAATAAATTTTACTATACACCGAAAGGCCCCTCACATATATAAAGATCGCTCGTGGACTATGGCCCTCCTAACAACTGGTAATAAAGTTGATAACGTGGTCTCATTTTGTAAGTCCATACGGCAATTTGGTGGCCAAGATATTCAAATATTAATTTGTGGGCCAAAGAATATTGCTTACTCCGAATTTAATGTTGAATACGTCGATGTCGATACTAGAGAAGGCTTGGCCGAAATTTCAAAGAAAAAGAATGTGATCGCCCAACATGCTATACACAACAACCTATTAATCGCACATGACCGATACATTTTGAATCCAGATTTTATTAATGGTTTTGAAGCTTTTGGATATGATTTCGATTTTGTCACTATAAATCAAAATTATGAATGCGGTAGCAGCTTCCCATGTATCGCCAAATTAAGAACAGCACTTGCTTGGTGTCGCCCGATTATAGTTGAAAAACCAGAAGACATTGACAATCGTTGCTACGCAAATGGTGGACTGTTGATATTCAAAAAGAGCTCATTAGAGAGTATCAAAATGAATGACCTTCTTTTCTGGAATCAAGCAGAGGACGTTGAAATTAGCCGGGCGTTTTATGATTGCTCTATTCCTCTAAGATGGAACGTACTATCCTCTGCGACCACAATTGGAATTACACCTGATTACACTTCTACTTTTATAGTTGAATCTAAAAAGCAAGATGATAAGTTCCAATCAGAGAGTGCTCTTAATAACTATATTCTAAAACATTATCTTTACTTTCTTAATCGAGAGCCCGATTCAAGTGGTTATGAACACTACTCGTCTTTCTCAAAAACATTTTTTGGGAAGCTTAAGTTTATAGTTTCTATCGCATTTAGCCCAGAATCACTAGAGTTGAATGGTGTGATTGGTGCCATAAAAAAAATCATTAAATGTAAGGCTAGAAAATAATATGAAAATTGGTCTCTTAGTCGAACCTGATTTTTTAACGAAGCATGTTGGTGTTAGAAGTGTTATTTATACTATTTATTCTCAGCTTAAAACTTTTTCTGAAGTCTGCTTTATTTCAAACTTAGATGGTATGTGGTTTGAGATGCACATTCCTTATGAGATGATATTAAATAACAACTTTACCTCTTCTTGGTATATAGAGGGCAAGCCAGAACATATTCCAGAGGTGTATAATCGTGCTGGTGGTAAGAGACTTTACGAGACTAAATGTTCCTATAAGTGTTACTTCAGCCAGATAGGTAGTGATATATCAAGCTTGAATTTGGATTGGCTTTTCATAACTGCTCCCTGGGTTATTTCCCCTTCACTTCATATACCTAAGAACATAAAACTAGCTGGAATAGTACATGATTTAATACCAAATCGTTATGTTTTTGAGAAACGAGCAACTCAAAAACCATTTGAATTCGCTTATGAACATCATCTGGGTTATTATTTTTACGATCGAAATGTGGATATTGTATTCACAAACTCAGATTTTTCTAGGATTGAATTCTTAAAGTTTTATAATCATAAGAATGTCGTAACCCTCTCTCCTCTGACACCTAATAGCTTATATGAAAGAGACGATAATGAAAAAACTGCAAGGGTAGGAAGAAAAATAATTCTAGGTAACTTTTTAGATGAGCGTAAAGGACTTGGTATACTTAAAGAGCTTTTTTCTAAACCTAACATTTGTGATGAATTAGTATTGTATGGTGCTATACGTTGCCCTGTTGAAAAATTTTATAGTTTCTTCAAAACTATAAATATGGAATCAGTGCGATGGTACCCAGAAATATCTTCGAAACAACTGACTAGAGAATTTAAAAGCTCAAATTTATTTCTATTTCCGTCCCAGAATGAAGGATTGGGGCTACCTGTAATTGAAGCTCAATGTAATGGCGTTCCCGTCTTAACTGCACCATTTGGTTCTGTTAGAGAGGTCCAGCTTAATGATTCGCATACAATTTGCTGGGATGATATCGATCTTGTCATGGAAAAAGTTAAATCTACTTTTAGAGATAACCAACTACCTGAAACTATAGAAACTCTATCTAGGAGTACTTTCTCACATAAAAAACTGAGAGATAAGCTAATTAAACATTTATCTTAGAAAAGCAAGTAATTTTTATGAAATTAGTCGGCCATTATTGTGTTGCACTAACTTCAATTTCTATAACTAGTTTTTTAATTAATAAACGCAGTTTGATGCAAAAAATGGTAACCTTAATGAGGATAATTTTAGGCTGTGACCCTTTACTTCAGCCACTTACTGGCATTGGTAATTATACCAAGCAACTTTCATTGAACTTGTTGAAAAGTATTGAAGTGGAGGAGCTTTTTCTTTTTGCTCATGGTAAGTTTTTCCCAGAAATAAATTTGCTAGGTCCAGATATTGCCCTAAATAAGACAGTTTCGAAAAAGGGAAATTTTTTGCAGAGACTTAGAAAGAGCCTTGCAGCTTCTCCTTCAGCGGTTAAATGTTATCAATCAGTGATGCCTACTATTAACCGTATTGCTTTACGGGATTATTCGGATTGCATTTATCATTCACCTAACTTTGTGCTTCCCCCTTTTGATGGAAAAAAAGTTGTAACTGTACACGATCTTTCTACTATCAAATACCCAAATTTCCACCCGATAGCGAGAGTTAATTTTGTAAATAACGCTTTAGAAACCGTTTCTAAAGATGCTGATCACATTATAACTGTTAGTGATGTTGTCAAAAGAGAAATTATTGATACCTTGGGGGTAAATGAAGACAGAGTGTCTGCAGTTCCCCTTGGTGCCAGTATGCACTTTAAAGTCAGAACAGAGCGTGAAACCAAGGCCTTATTAAAAAGCTATAACCTAGAATATAAGAAATTTTTTCTATTTGTATCCACATTAGAACCAAGAAAAAACTTAGAAAATTTATTAGATGCTTTTGAAGCGTTTAAAGAGAGAACGAATTCTCCTATACCATTTGTACTTGTTGGAGGTAATGGTTGGAATAACTCAGCAATAGAAAAGCGTATTAACAAGCTTTCATCTAAAAGGTGGGTAAAACACTTAGGTTATCTACCCCAAACTGAAATACATCTCTTATATTCATCAGCTAAGGCTTTGCTATTCCCTTCAGTGTATGAAGGCTTCGGGCTTCCTGTTCTAGAGGCTATGCAATCAGGGACTCCTGTTTTGACTAGTCGGAAAACTTCTATGGACGAGATAACGAATGGAAGTGCAGTTTTAGTTGAGCATGACGATGTTGACGATATAACTGATGGGATAACTCGTCTTGCAATTGATGATGTTCTTTGCCAGCAATTAACTGAATCTGGGCTCATTAGAGCGAAAGAGTTTTCTTGGCAGAACTGTACACAGCAAACCATAGATTTATATAGTCGTCTAAAGAAGATATGAAAATTCTTCACCTTGGCAAATTTTGTCCAACTTTTATGGGCGGTATCGAAAACTTTATGTTTGATCTTATCAAAACTCAGCAGGCTATGGCCGATGAGGTTTCTGCCATTGTTCATCATCATGATACAAATAAAGTGACATGCTTTGAGCAGAATAAAAGAGGCTTGTTGTGTCGAGTTAAGAGTTTTGGTCAATTCGCTTATGCTCCGCTTTCACCTAGTTTTGGTTTAAATTTAGTAAAGATGGTTGAGCAAGTCAAACCTGATGTAATTCATATTCATATGCCTAACTTATCAGCCTTTTGGTGTTTGCTTTACCCTTCAATAAAAAAAATCCCTTGGGTCATTCATTGGCATGCAGATGTAATAGGCAGTGTGCCCGATTTTAAAATTAAAATGCTTTATCCATTTTATTCAGTTTTTGAAAAAGCTTTGTTAGCTCGAGCAAATGCGGTAATCGCAACATCACAAACCTATATGGAATCAAGTAGGCCTTTAGAAAATTTTAGAGAGAAAACTAAAATCATACCGTTAGGGATTACTGATGATCAGTGTAGTAATCGTTCGCATAGATTTTCGTCGGATAAAGATAATATCCTTAAGTTACTTATGGTAGGGCGTTTAACTTATTATAAAGGTCATAAGTATTTAATTGAAGCTGTCTCTGAACTTATCGCTAAAGGTTTTGTATTAGAATTAAACATTGTTGGCACGGGTGATCTTGAAGTCGATATAAAAAAACAAATAAATAATTTGAACTTGGAAAGTTCAGTTCACCTGCTGGGTAAGTTATCAAATGAAGAGCTAGGACAAACTTTAAGTGATGCTAACTTGGTTTGTCTACCTTCAATTGAACGTACAGAAGCCTTTGGCGTTGTTTTGATGGAGGCCGCTAGGGCTTCAAAAGCCTGTTTGGTTACCGATGTTGAAGGTAGTGGTATGTCATGGGTTATTCAAGATGGTGAAACTGGTAGTGTTGCTAAAGCAAACTCCGTGAATGCTCTAGTCGAAAAATTAGAAATTTATCTAAAAACTCCTGAATTGTTGCAAGAGCATGGTTGCGCAGCTAGAAAGCGATTCGATGAAACTTTTAAGATTAATCGAGTCGCTGAAAAAACAAAGTTGCTTTACGAGCAAATTTTATCCTGATTATATTCTCTGTGTTTATTCTATTTTAAGCGCTATGTAGCTGAATAACGATCTTTATTTGGGAGGGGTTAGAGGTACTGCATTAGGCATATTCATCGTTACCGTTGTAAGTAATAAAACTAGACAAAAACCTGTAGGAATATTATCAAGTAAGAAGTAATAAGCTATTGTATGTTTGCAGAACAAACATATACAATCATGTAAAAGCAGATAAATTGTTTTATTTTTTACTTATGGAATCTACCCTAGTTGTCATTCCTGCCCATAATGAAGAGGCAACTATTGAACATGTTATCGAAGACTTAAAACATCACGGTTTTCAGCGTATTTTAGTAGTTGATGATGCCAGTGATGATACAACGGCTCAACGAGTATTAAAACATGGAGTGTATCTACTCTCTCTCCCATATAACCTTGGAGCTTGGAAAGCTACGCAAGCTGGTATTCGTTATGCACATGATCAGGGTTTTGAAAATGTCATTACATTTGATGCTGATGGACAACATTTAGCTTCTTCACTATCTTCCTTATTGTCTGCACAAAAAGAACTACAAGTTGATATTGTTATTGGCTCTTGTCCAAAACGTGGCTCATTTGCTCGTCATGTTGCTTGGAGAGGGTTTCGCTTTATGTCGGGGATAAATGTTAAAGATTTAACTTCTGGTCTCAGGTTATACAATAAAGCCGCAATTTCTGTATTATGTAGTGAGGCAGCCACTTTACTGGAATATCAAGATGTAGGTGTATTGTTGATGTTACGTACATTTCGGTTAACAAAAACAGAAGTAGCAGTGGATATGAAGAAACGTGTTTCTGGGATTTCACGTATTTTCTATTCGTGGTGGGCTGTGGCTTATTATATGGCATACACTACTATGCTTTGTTTAAGTAAGGTAGCTAAAACCAATACTCATGAAAATATAAAATTACCAAACCGAGATTAATTGTGCACGACTTCCAAATATTTACTTCTGTTATTGTCTCTATTTTTTTTATAGTTGTTTTTGTGCTAATTCGCCGTGATGCTATTTTAATGGGAGCTGCCTTTAGGTGGTTTGCAATTGCTTTTATTACTCTAATACTAGGTTTTTTTCCCAGTATAACAGACATAGCTGCTGAAAGTTTAGGAATAGCCTACTCTCCAATTTTACCAGTCGTTCTTGCGTGCATGATACTTTTAATCAAATCACTTTTGGCCGATATAGAGAGGGCTAAGTCAAGAGTCAAAATGGACCGACTAGCACAACGAATGGCGATACTTGAATCAAAACTAAAGCAACAGTAATCGCCAGTCTATTTTGTTCTTATGTCGCCAGTTTTCTAAATCTCTTGTTAAACCTGTATTGCAGGCATATTAACCGTTTCAACTTTAAGCTATAAAGTTTGCTGTGGTAAACTCTAAAAAATTTCAAATTTACAAGGTTCTTAAATATGAATAAATATCGTGGCTTCACAATGATTGAGTTATTGATTGTCATTGTTATTCTGGGATTGCTCGCTTCTTTAGTCGCTCCTAAATTCTTTGGGAAATTAGGTACCGCAGAGCGCGGTATTGCAAAAACTCAGATGGCCGCATTTGAAACGGCACTTGATACTTATCGCCTTGATATGGGCTCTTATCCTGAAAACCTTACTGAGCTAAGGACTAGTAATAAGCCTCGCTGGGATGGTCCATATTTACCAAAAGAGTTACCGAAAGACCCTTGGGGAAATGATTATGTGTATAAATTCCCAGGTAATGATGGAGCACCATATACCTTAATGTCTTATGGTGCAGATGGACAAGTTGGTGGTGAAGATAATAATGCTGACATCTTGCACAAGTAATGCAAATGAAAGATTTACTTATCAATAACTTTTCTGTTTCTGAAGCAGACTATACGAGAGCTGAAAGTTTTCAAAGAAAATTTGGAGGCAGAATTGAGCAGATTTTGGTTAATATGGGAAGTTTACCAGACGACCAACTAAGTACTCTTTATTCCCAATTTTTATCACTGCCTCAGATTGATGTATCCGATTGGGAACAATTAAATGCTGAGCAGATTGAACTTTCTAAAAGTGATATAGACTTTTTAATTTCTCGAGGCTGGATTCCTTTGAACGTCGAAGGGAAAAAATTGTGTATTGCATGTAAATTCCCCCTAGATATTGAAGCTAATGACTTTTTAACAAAGATGGGGTTGGAGCCAATAATATTATTGGCAAGTGATACTGAAGTACAAACTTTAAGTTCAAAGTTCAATATAGGCTCTCAAGAAGTTGAAGATGAACAATTATTTGGAGATGAAGAAGAAAAGTTAAGGGAACTAGCGACTGAAGCACCAACTGTTAACCTTCTAAACTCATTGATTACACGTGCTTTAAGGCAGGGAGCATCTGATATGCACCTAGAGCCTTATAACGGCCGTTATCGAGCTCGATTTAGAGTCGATGGTGTTTTACACGAAGCTGAAACACTGGCTCCGCGGATGCAGTTACCAATTGTGACCAGGCTAAAAATACTTTCAGGAATGGATATTGCTGAAAAAAGAAGGCCACAAGATGGGAAAATTGAGATGAAAATCGCTAATCAGGAATTAGATATTCGTGTTTCATCTTTACCTCTAAATGATGGTGAATCAGTTGTTATGCGTTTTTTACGGAAAGATAACGTAAAGTACGATATGTCTGTTCTTGGGCTATCTGACGATATTGATTCTTTAATAAGGGAGGATATCAAAACGACAGCAGGTGTCGTTTTGTTAACAGGCCCAACCGGTTCGGGTAAAACGACCACCCTATATACGTTTCTAAATGCTCTTAATAACGATGATGTAAAGATCATTACTTTAGAAGACCCTGTAGAATATCAGTTAGAAGGGATAAACCAAGTGCAAGTTAATAGTGACATTGGTTTTGATTTTTCTGCCGGTTTGAGGAGTATAGTCCGTCAAGACCCAGACATAATAATGCTTGGTGAGATCAGAGACAAAGAGACGGCTCAAATAGCGCTTCAATCTGCATTAACTGGGCATCTAGTTTTCTCCACTGTTCATACTAACGATGCTGCTAGTGCATATACTCGATTAATTGATTTAGGGGTTGAAGAGTTTTTATTAAATGCTGCACTGGTCTCTATTGTCGCTCAACGTCTAGCGAGAAAAGTTTGTCCTCATTGTGTTGCTGATGAACCTAACGAGCAGGAGCTTACTGCGAAATATCGATTAGATGACCTTGCGGCTCGATTTGGTTTAGAAAAAATTAACCTAGTCCGCGGAAAAGGTTGTGAAAGCTGCGGGATGACTGGCTACAAAGGGCGAATGGCTGTCACTGAATATCTACGTTGTGATGATCAAATAAAGGCTATGCCCAAAGATTCAGACTTTATTCCACAAGCAAAATCGCATAACAAGCAATTGAATCGCCGTACATTGGTTGAGGATGGCTTATATAAGGCTATGCTAGGATTGACTACAATTGATGAAGTTTTGAGAGTTGCTGGCTAGTGAATACATTCCAATATCAAGCTTTCGATAAATCGGGAGCTAAAATAGATGGTCAAGTTGAGGCAAGTGATGGCGATGAAGCTTATAGAAAAATCGCTGCACAAGGGTTGTTTCCAGAGGAAATCAAAGAGTTAAAAGTAGGTGCTAAATCTTTTCATCTTTCGAAAAAAGTCTCTCTATCTGATCTTGAATTTCTTACCGCAGAATTGAGTTTATTACTTGAGTCAGGAGTTCGAATTGATAGAGGAATCGATATTATAAAAAGAACTAAAGCTAAACCTGCATTGGCTCTGTTACTTAACGACTTAAGTGCTCAACTAAAAAAAGGGAAAAGCTTATCTGCTGCAGTAAAAGAGCATGACTCTATTTTCGATTCTCTTTATGTGAACCTAATTGAGTTGGGAGAAGCATCTGGCAATTTAAGTGATATATTTAAAGACCTCGCTGCTGATCTGAAGTTTAAAAGAGACCTCAGGGGTAAAATAATAGGCTCTTTGACTTATCCTATTGTGATTTTCTTTGTTTGTATTTTGAGTATTTTTTTCATATTTAATTTTATTATACCCAAAATGGCGGGTATGTTCGGTTCGTCAAACTCAATCCCTTGGTATACTCAGCTAATGTTGGATTTAAGTAGTTGGATGACTCAATACCAATCGTTGCTTGTTGTTTTCTTTTTCCTATTTATTTGTGCCGCTTTTACTCTTTTTAAAAGGCCATCTGTCCAGTTATATTGGCAAAAAATAAGCCTAAATATCCCCATTGTTAAAAGTGCAATTATTACAATTGAGCGTATAAGATTTAATAGCGGCTTAGCTATGATGGTTAAAGCGGGTGTTGCTATTGACAAGGCATTGGAATTATCAGTAGGCAATATTAATAACTATCTACTCAGAAGAGAGATGGAAATCGCCAAAAATAAAGTTAAGAGGGGTAGTGCACTAACCCCAGCATTGCAACAAACGTCTATATACCCAGCATTCTTTATTTCGTTATTGGAGGTTGGAGAAGAATCTGGAAATTTGGAACGTGTTTTTGATGAAATTGCCAAACGTTCTCGTCAAGAGTTTGAGGCTTGGACACAAAAAATGACCACATTAATCGAACCTCTTATGATTTTATTTATGGGGGGATTTGTTGGAGGAATAGTTGTTACTATGCTTTTGAGTATGGTTTCATTGAATGATGTCGGGTTCTAGATGAATAGACCAAGAGGTTTCACTCTTATCGAACTATTAGTGGTATTGGCTATTTTAAGCCTTTTAATGTCAATTGTTGGGCCATTGACCATTCAACAAGTTGATAAAATGAAAGCTAAAGAGGAATTACAAACTCTTTCGAGGTGGTTAGATGCCAGGCAATATCAGATGTTTGCAAGGGGATATGAAGGTTTGGTTACCTTTGACTCTAGAAAAGTGCTTTTACAGAGAGCAATAAAAGATAACGATTTATTAAAACTTAAAAATGAAGCTTATTTAGAACTTGATTTAATATCGTTTCCTAAACAGCAGATAAAAATAAGCCCTTTTGGTTTTACAGAATACACAGAAATTGATTATGTCCTTTTGGGGAAAAGGAATATCTTAACGGTAGGTGAGAAATACCATGCACCAAAATAATGGCTTTACACTCGTTGAAGTGTTAGTAGCTGCAGCAATTCTTTTCTCAACAATAGCAACCGTTAGCGTAATATATAGCTCTGCTTTATTATCCTCAGATAAAGCATCGAAAACGGTTGATTCCCTTATCACTGTAAAACCTGTGATTTACCTTATTAAAGAACAGCTTCAGCAAAGCAGCAAAAAAAGTACTGAACAACATGAAGGTAAAGGAGATATTTGGGGGTATAAATATTCTTGGGTTGCTAAATTGACCGCATTTAAAGCTCCGACTGATAAGTTTAATTCTGATACTGGAGCATATGATAAGCACCCCAAGCGTTTCAAATTATGGTCTGTGCAGTTAACTATTACCAACACGAGTACGACAAAAGTATTCGAATATGAAGAGTTAACATGGCTTTAAAAAGGCAAGATAAAGGTTTTACCCTCGTCGAATTACTCATTGTAAGTTCTATTTTATCTATGCTTTTACTCGTGGGTAGTTATTCTTACAGTCTCTTTGCTCAACGGTGGAACAAAGAGCTTGGTAGCTTTAATCAAAATAATCAATTAATGATTAATCTTGCTAGATTTCAAACCTTATTAAATAATCAACAATATAACGTTGTATTTAGAGATGATGCCGAACCAGGTTTCTTTTTTGTAGGGAACTCCAATTCTATTTTATCGATAACTAATCAAGGGTTATTTAACCAGAAATTTGCAGAGGCTTTCAGACTTACTTTAGTTAAAAATAATAGGCAAAAGCTAGATTTAGTATATCAATCTGCCCCCCTAGATAAATTAGCCTTATCCAAGGCAAGTACTGAATTAGTATTTCAGTATGAATTCAAGCTATTGACAGACTTAGATGACGCATCCTTTGAATATTACGGTTTTGAAAGCTTCGAACAAAAGTCAATATCAAATAGGCCAAATGTATTTCTTAAACCGAAGTGGTTCTCTCAATATTCTGGGCTTGACAGCCAACTATTTCCCGAGAAAATAAAATTCAGTTTTATACATAGCGGTCGCAAAATCGAATATTATTTTTCCATGATAACAAATAGCGAAGAGCTACTTTCCGATTATTTTCCTGAGGAACCTGAGCAATGAAACAGAAAGGTGTTGCACTGATTCAAGTTCTTATTATTACAGCTATTTTGTCAATTATTGCTCTTTTTATGACTAAGTCAGCTAAGCAGCAAGTACAGATAGCTCAATGGGGGCTGGATAAAACGGAAGCTTTTCTGGAAGGGTATAGCGTTGAAAACAAAATTATATTTGAATTGTTGACTAATAATCTAGACTCTTTAGCTCAAAGTGGCATATCTACAAATAAAGATTGGAATCTTTATGGAAAGGCTTTCAAAGTAGGCCAATATAGCACAGTTAGTATTCAAGATAATGCTGGCTTATTGAATTTACAGTACCCGAACCCTGAACTTTTCAAAGCTCAGCTCAGATCACTTGGTTTAAACCCTGCAGAGCAGGGGCTCATCTTATCAGTATTGTTAGACTGGCAAGATGGTGATAGACTGCCGCGAAATAATGGTAGCGAAAGAGCATATTTCAGAAATGCTCCAATGCTTGACAAACGAGAGTGGTATATTCACAACAGCCTAAGTGAAGAGATGCTTGATAGAGTTATTGATAACTTCACAATACCAGGTTTATCTTATATTAATTTTATGAATAGCCCTGAGTCAGTTCTCAAAGTTCACTTCTCGCCTCAAGTTGTTTCGCGAATAATAAAAGCTAGGGAAGCAAAAGAGCTAACCAGAAGAAGAATGAAAGAAATTACTAATATCGTAGAAGATGAAGACGTGTTTTTTACTTCCTCAGATCAGTATCAAATCTCTATTAATGTGGATTTTCATCAAAGTAGCTATCGCAGGTCCATGCTAATTGATCTTGAACCATATGTATTAAATTCTCCCCCTTACTCTGTGTTTTCATCAACAGGTGGGTAACTAGTGCAAAAAGAAAAACTGGTCAGTAAAATTCTTGTTACTTGTGCTTGTTATTATAAGGGTGGCGTTTTTTACCACTTTGAAGAGTCTAACGGCACTGTAAAATTGGTTAAGGGAAATTCCAGTAACCAAAAACCTAGTAACCAAAAACCTATATGTATTTTAGGAAGAGAATATTATCGCGAAGTTGTTAAAAATTACCCTGTAGATGACCCTAAATCTTTAAGCAAACTATTAAAACTTGAGTTTTCCAACAACACTAACATCTCTCATATCATAACCAATAAAGATCAGGGGAGTTCGTTGGTAAATGTATGGGATTTTGAAGAAAGTGGGCTTGATAAAATTATTTTATTACCAGAGTCATTTCTGCTAGGGAAACAACTCAATAACGGTGATGTACTTTTGTTAAGTGCTTTTGAGCAAGATGTTTTTATCACCAATAGTCAAAAGGCAACACATTCTGGTATTGCTAATAGTCTTATATCGTCGGTTTCACGTTTTACCTCTTCTGTTGGTGTTTCATTAGGAAAAAAAATTGATTTAAAGGAAGAGTCTTTGGTGCCTGCTTTTGCTAAAGGTCTCAGTCTTTGTTCAATCAAAGAGCTTTTAAGCTTTTCCAGAATTAGCGTTTCAAAATCGGATTATCCGCATATTTTCAAAGCTCTAGGTGTACCTTCAGTTTTGGTCTTAAGCTTATATTTGATGATGAGCTCTGCTTATGTTGCTTATCAATCCAGTCAGCTTACAACCAAAAACGCAAGTCAAAATGAGCAAATATCTTTAGCTTTCAGTCTGCAAGACAAATATAGTAATACTTATTCTCAGCTTGATAAGCTAGAGCTTTTTACACAGTCACAAAAAAGTAAATCTGAAGTGTGGCTTGTTTTAGCTATGTTATATGAGCATGCTGAGATCTCATCTTTAAGATATCAGAATGAACGTTTTGTGATTTTAGGAAAAGCAGCAAAAGCTACTGATTTTCTCTCTAGGCTTTCTAATATCCCTGGTATCTATGATGCTAAGTTTGATTTTCCAACTAGGAAAAGTAAAAAAACAGAAAGCTTTAATATCAGTTTTTTAATTCAGCCTGAAGTTTTAGGCAGGAGTGAAGGCAATGGCTGAATTGAAAAAATATGAAGGCTTACTCTATGTATTATTAGCACTTTTATTTCTCAAATTTGTTTATGTCCCTGTAATAGAGTGGCAAGATAGACTAATTGCTAAAAACTACCTCGAACAAAAAAAGATAATTAAGTCTCAGTTTGCTATTGATAACCAAGCATTAATTGTAGCCTCACTGGATAAAATGCAGCAAAAGCGTGAAGTACTTACTGAATTACTATTTGATTTCAAAAAGGATAATGTATTCCAACTGGAGCAGCAACAATGGTTAGAACAAGTTTTTGAAAAACATGAAGTTGAGATTTCTAACCTTGGTTGGCAAGCGTCTGAAAGTATTCAACGATGGAATGTCATACAGCACCAGGTAGATATACGATTTAAAGGGAAAGTAATAGATGTAAAAAAAATACATCTATTGATAAATAGCCAATCAAAGTGGGTTGACCTTTCTGAATTTAACTTTAGATTTTCCAAGAAGAGGAAGAGCAACCTCGGTCAGATTACCGGACGAATGACTTTGTATTTTTATACTCAGGAGCAGGACAAGTAGATGTTTATATTAAAAATGATTGTCTGCTTTTTGTCGCTCGTTTACGTCGTTACCGATGCGATAGAGCGTTTTGACTCAGATGAAAGTCTAGGTGTAAAAGACAGCGAGCTGGCTAGTTGGAAAAGTACTGATTTAAACAAACCACAAATATCACCCGAGCTACAAAAAACAATTGAGAAAGCTTATGCGGGTTATCTACCTGAAAAACTTGTTACCAAAAATAAACAAAATAATTCTAAGGGTGAGAGTGCTCCATCGGAAGCTGAATTGGCCACCGGAGAGGTTTTAGACTTGCTCGATGGTCGTTGGCTTTTCCATTTGCTGGCCATTGTTAAAGATGAAAAAAATAAAAACTTTGCTGTTTTAAAAGCAAAAAATATAGAAACAGGAAAAAGCGAGATAAAAAAACTGCATAGCGGAAAAAAGCTATCCGATTACAAAATGGAAATTGTTAGCACTAAAGCAATTCGCTTCAGTCATCAAAAAAAGGCTCATTCAGTAGAATTAGCTATGTTCAAGTTAAACTAAAACAGTCAGAAAAAAAGGCTTGTTGTGAAAATCAAATATACCATTGTAAGTTTAGTTGTTACATTCATGTTATCTGCATGTGCTACTCATGATCCAACTTTGAAAGCAGATAAATCATATTTAAGTAGCGAACACTTACCTAAATCGATTGAAAAAGATAAATCTATTGGCTCAGAAGCAGAAGGAGCTGGAGTTAGCGTAACCGGTGATGTTGAATACTTAAAGCCTCTTATGTTCAAGCATGAGGAGCAAAGTAGTACTTTAGTCGAATCTAATTTTAGTGATAATAAAATGGTTCAACTATCTTCAGAAGAATTACCATTAAATAAATTCATTCACTATGTCATGGGTGAAATCTTAATGGTCAATTACATTCTTGGCAAAGATGTAAAAAAAGACAAGGCTTTACTTACGTTAAATATTCAAACGGCAGTTTCTCACAAAAAGTTATATTCTTTATTTGAAGACTTATTGTCTGAGAGAAACTACATGGTGCACTTCAATGATGGCATTTATTACATTAACAAAAAAGAAACGGCAAAAGGCAAAGCAAATGTAGTTTTTGGTTTTGGTAATAAAGTCAAAGATGTACCTGTTACGACTCAACAAATTTGGCAAATGGTACCTTTTGATTATGGCTTTAATGGTCAGCTGCAGATGTCACTTAGCCAACTTGCTAAAGTTCAAGTATTTCCTGATGCAAAACAAAATATGTTTGTTTTGCGAGGGAAAAGAAGAGAGATAATAAAAGCTGTAGAGTTTATACGTTTAGTTGATAAACCTAAATTATCTAGTAGAGATATAGCTCTTTACAAGTCTATTTATGTTGATACTGAGACATTAATCGAACGATTAGGAGTATTGCTTCAACAAGAAGGTATCTCTGTTGGTGTGGATAAGAATACAAACTCTGCCTTATCGATTGTCCCTTTACCAAATATCGGTGCATTAACGCTTTTTGCAAATAAAGAAGATGTTATCCAGCGTGCTCTTTTCTGGATAAAAACAATCGACCAACCTGAGGAAGGTGATGAAATTCAATATTTTATCTATCAGCCTCAATTTTCAAGAGCCGCAGATCTAGGCGACAGCTTGGAGGCCTTAATCGGCGCTCAACCCAGACTGGATTCAACAACAAGTGCTAATTCTCAAAATAACCAAAAGAATTCAAGGGCAGCTTCTAGGGCGACTGGGCTTATAAACTCCAATGTCGGGTTAGTTGTTGATGAAAGAGCGAATAGCTTAATTTTTCAGACGACAGGTGAAGAATACAAGAAGCTTCGCCCTCTTATTAAGCGATTGGACATTATGCCCAAGCAAATCATTCTAGAAGTGCTTATTGCCGAAGTAAAACTAACAGAAGAGTTCAAACAGGGCGTAGAGTTTGGGCTTACTAACTCGGGGGCTGATATAATTGGTGGTTATGACTTAACCAGTGGTACAGGCGGTTTGTCCTATATACTTACCGGTACTAAAGGTAGTATTGATGTAAACCTTTTCCAAAAAAATCAGAATGTAAATGTTTTATCTCGGCCAAGCCTACTTGTCAGAGATGGTGTAGAGGCAACGATCACTGTAGGTGACGATATACCAACTGTGGGTGAAATATTATCTGATCCTGTGAGTGGCAATAGACAGTCTGTGGTTTACAGAAAAACGGGTGTAGATTTATCGGTTACACCTACTATTAATGCGCAAGGTGTCGTAATAATGGAGATTAGTCAAAAAATAAGTAACCAAGCTCCTGGTGATGACTCTGTTGCAGGTTCGCCAATAATCTTTGAAAGAAATATTAGCACTGAGGTCGTTGCTGATAGTGGGCAAACAATTATCTTAGGTGGTCTTATCGCTGAAGATAGAACGGTAAGTGACACTGGCGTTCCTGGCTTATCAGAGATACCTTTGCTAGGTGGCTTATTTGAATCCTCATCTGATGTAAATACTAAAACAGAGTTGATTATTTTAGTAACACCAAAAGTTGTCGAAGAGAGTGCTGAATGGCAACACATTAAACAAGAGCTTTATCAAGGTTTAAGCCAAATTGAAGTCGCTTATTAATACTTTATTGGGTTTATAAATTTAATATTAATTTAAATTTAATATTAAATTAAAAGTCTTAGGCTAGGATAAATTCACGTCTATAAATATTTAAAAAAATAGATTAAACAACAAATTGTGTAAGTATTTGGCTAATTAAGTTAGTAATTGAGCTTTAAGCCTGATTACTATAACAAAATTCTAAATTTTATGAGTTGACAAGGGTTTAACCTCTTCATAGAATTGGGATAGCTTTAAATTCAAACACCTAGGTTTTATTGCCTCGGTACCAGAGTCAATAAGTCAAATCTGGATTTGAAGTTAAAGAAAACTTTGGGGGTAGACTCCTCCGTTTCATGAAACATATAGGAAATAAAAAGATGTTTAAAAAGTCTCTAATCACACTTGCATTAGCAGGTGCTGCATTAACTGCAAACGCGGCTACAACAATTGAACCATTCTCTGGTGGTGCTGCAGAAGCTACTCCAGAAGCTTTATCTAACCAAGGTATCCCGGCTACAGGCGCTGTAACAGTGTTTGATGGTGGTTCTACTGATATCGTTAAGTTAACTTTAGCTGAGTCAGATGATTCTGTAATTGAGCCAAATGCTAAGTTAGTAGTTAACATCACTGGTGGTTTCTTCGCAGATGATGACGCATCTACTGCTACAACTGTAACTGGTGGTGTATTAACTGCTAATGCTGGTGAAAGTACTTCAACTAAGTTAGTTTTTGACTTATCTGGTACTTGGGACGTTGTTGCTGATACTAACGATGAGATCCACTTATTAGACTTAAACTTAATCGTTACTGGTGATGAAGTTAAATTTGATTCTGTATTCTTAACTGAATCAGGTGTTGAGGTTTCTTCTACTGTTGGTGCTGCTGCTGTTGTTGCAACTAAAGCTGACCAATGGACTGCTGCAATCAAAAAAGACAGCTCTTTAGATGCTAAAATTGACGTTGCTAACGACCGCGAAACATTCGTTGGTACAACAGATGCTGAAAAGACTACTGATACTTTAACAGTTGAAACTGCTACTGTTTCTGCTGGTGGTACTGCTACAGATGTAACTGTTACTCTTAAAGGTGATTTCTCAGCTGTTGCATCAATCACTGGTAAAACAGGTTCAGAAACTGCTGTTGCATATGCAATTGACGAAGATGACAAAGATGAAGCAACTTTCACTTACACTACTTCAACTACAACAACTGCAGACGAGTTTTTAACTACTTCTAACGACACTGTTTACACTTTAACGTTAAACACTGATGAAGATAAAGTTGTTGCTGTTGACCCAACTTCTTTCACATTAGACGTTGACGTTGAGTACACAGATGCAGAAGGTCAAGATGGCGAGTTAGCTCTTATTGATGCTACAGCTGCTGGTGCTTGGTCATTAAACGGTGAAACTGATACTATCAACTACATGCCATTTGGTCCTAACACTCAAATGATCATCCAAGCTATCAGCAAATTCGATGAAGATGCAAATGTTTCAATCACTTATGTAAATGAAGCTGGTGAAACTGTAACTTTAGAAAACATCGCTACAGTTGCAGCTAATGGTATCACTAAGTTAGGTGGCATCATCTCTAACGCTATCATTGCTGATTCAGGTGAAGAGTCTGGTAAGACTACAATCACTGTAACAATCGATGCTCCAGCTGATGACATTCAGTTATTCAAAGCATTCAAAGATACAGCTGACAAAGACCGTTTAGGTACTTACTAAGAATTAGTTAATTAAACTATTTCCGAAAAAAGCGAGCATTGCTCGCTTTTTTTTTTTGATCAAATTTAATGAAAATAGCTTTTTTAGTTGATGAGTTTCCGTGCCTCTCTCAGACATTTGTTTTAAATCAAGTTCAAGGCATTGCGCACCTGGGAGCTGACGTTGATGTACTGGCTTTAGCGAAGGGGAAGTTATCGAATGAAGCTGAGTCTGAACTCAATTGTAGCGGCAATATAAACGTTATTTACCTCACTAAAAACTTTAAGAAAAATAGGCTAATCAAGCGTAGCTTATTTTTGTTAAAGCCTTTTTTTTCTAAACCCATTCTATTGCTAAAAAGCCTGAAGAGTATTTTTGGTAATTATGGTATTCAGGGTAAAAGCTTGTTGTTATCAGAAATAATCGTTAGCTTAAATTCAAAGGCTGATTATGATGTGATCATTTGTCATTTCGCGCATAATGGCTTTTTAGCTGAAAAGCTAAGACGATTAAAAATACTTGAAGGCAAAATTATCACTTTCTTTCATGGTTATGATGTTTCTTCAAAAGCATATCAATTGCAAAACCAAAAAAATTATCGAAGCCTTTTTCAAAACGGTGATGTATTTTTACCTATTAGTAACTTATGGCATGATGAATTGATATCTAAAGGAGCTACACCTCAAAAAGTGCATACCCATAGGATGGGAATAGAGCTTAATAAGTTTAAGTTTTCACCGCGAACTTATAACCCAGGCAAAAAGTTTAAACTTTTCTCTGTTGGCCGATTATGTGAAAAAAAAGGTCACGAATACTTAATTAAAGCATTTGCACTGTTACCCAATAGGCATCAGTTCAGTATAGAGATAGCTGGAACTGGAGAGTTAGCTGATAAATTAAAGTCATTAATAATTGAACTCGGATTAGAGGATGAAGTTAAATTGTTAGGCGCTACCTCTCATAATCAAGTCATTAAAAAACTATATGAGTGTAACCTGTTTATTTTACCTAGCATTACTGCAAAAAATGGTGATATGGAAGGTATACCCGTTGCTTTAATGGAAGCAATGGCAATTGGTCGATTATGCATATCAACTAAACATAGCGGTATACCTGAGCTGATAACTGAAAATAAAGAGGGATTGCTAGTAAAAGAAAAAGATATAAACGGTCTTAGAGATTCTATCTTATGGGCGTTCAATAACCTTGATCAGGTAGGCGAGATAATTATAAACGCTAGACACAAAGTAGATAATATAGCTGATATTCAAAAATTAAATGAATCACTTTTAAATCGTATAGTGTCATTGATAACAATAAATAAATTTTAAATTTATGATTTCTTCCGATCACCGTTCTTTATTTATTCATATTCCCAAAACTGCTGGGCAAAGTGTTGAAAGTGCATTTTTGTCCGACTTAGGTCTAGCTTGGGAGCAGAGGTCTAAGCTATTGTTAAAACCCAATAATGATCAAAAGCTAGGCCCTCCAAGGTTAGCCCATTTGACTGCAAGTGAGTATATCGACCTTGGCTATATAGATGAGACTCGGTTTAATAGTTACTTTAAGTTTTGTTTTGTAAGAAATCCATGGTCAAGATTAGCGTCTGAATATTTATATAGAAAAGGGCATGGAGATGCCGCTTACCAAGGCACTTTAGATGACTTTATATTTAAATTCTTTCCAAAGCCTGTTGATGATAATCATCACACAAATAAAGATTACTATCGTCATGTGATCCCACAGGTGGACTTTATTTATCAGGGAGACAAACTGTGTGTAGATTTTGTCGGGCGGTTTGAGAGGCTAGATGAAGACTTCTCATTCATCGCAAACAAGTTAAACCTGCAATCGAAATTACTACCTCATAAAAACGCCACAGATAGAAAATGGCTGAGACTGTTAAAGTCTTTAGTTCTTCGAAAAAAAGATTACCGGACACTTTATACAGATCGAAGTGCTGAATGGGTAGCGAAATACTATGCATCAGATATAAAGAAATTTAACTATTGTTTTGAGGAGCTTAATTAGTGAAAGACTATTTCAAGGGAGAGTTCTTGAAGTTAAAGCAAATTCTTGACCCTGAAACTATATTTATTTATCAAATGGGAAAGGTGGGTTCTACTTCACTAGAGCTTGGCATTAACAAGTCTTTCCATGTTCATTGCTTTTATCTTGCAAACCATACATGCCCAGCCAGAATTAAAGTAAATCAGATTGGTCTTAAAAACCGCTTAAAAAGATGTTCAGATAGCCTATTTAGATTTTTACAAAGAACTCTTTTTAAAGTAAAAGCGAATAAAAAAATAATTACTTTAGTCCGTAATCCAGTTGAAAGAAATATGTCTATGTTCTTTCATGACATAGATGCATATTTGTTTATGGCTCACACGAATTTTTTAAATACAAGAAAACAGTTGCTTCCAACGAGAAATCAGAGCTCCACTATTTTGGAAGATGTGTTTACGAATGAATTTGATCATAATTACCCTCTTTGTTGGTTTGATAACGAGTTTTACAAAACAACTGGGATCAATATTTATTCTTATCGTTTTGATAAAAAGGTTGGCTATATAGAGTTAGAGGAGAGGGGGCATCGCGTTATTTGTTTAGCTCAGGAAACGCTAAATAAAAATTTGGATAAAATTGAAAGCTTTTTAGACTGTTCTATTAATATTTCCGAGCATAATTCTGCTGATATGAAATGGTATGCTGATATTTATCACAAATTTAAAACTGAGTTTGAAATTCCAGCTTATATAAAATATAAGCTTGAGAATAGTAAGTTCTATCAACATTTTTATCAGTGAAATGTCATTTCAGTTCCTCTTTAAAAAGTTATCTTCGCTTTCCTTTTTAAAAGTAATTACTTTAATATTTGGTGTTTTATCTACAATTCAGTTAACAACTCAATTAGCTGCTAGTGAATTTGGGCTTTATTGCTTAGCTATGAGCTTTTGTTTAATCATAAGTGTATTTGTAAAACAGGGGCTCGATAACTCTCTTTTAAAAATAGCGAGCGCTTTAAATGGGGCACAAAGAGGAAGGGTTTACTATCAAGTACTTTTAGCAGCTTTCTTTTTCTCTATACCCCTGCTTATTACAATCCATTCTTTAAAAGAGTTTATTTTTCTCGAAATCCTAGGGCATGCTGAACTTATTCATCTAATAGGTTGGGTATCTACAGCCGTAATATTTTTCACTTTTAATACTATCAATTGCTCTCTGCTAACAGCATATGGAAAAGCTGGGATATCAATATTTTTTTCAGGTCTTTTACCTAACTTTCTTTTATTGATGATTTTGCTCAATTCAGAGTTAACAAGTGCTTATCAAGCCTTTGGGATTTATTCAATATCGGTTGTTTTTAATTGTATTTGCTCTTTTTTGATGACTTTATCTACTTTAGCTTCCGATAGAGGTTTAGAGAAAGCAAAGAATAATAGTGTTAGTTTTTCTAAAATAATATCAATCAATTTATCCTTTTTTGTTTTAGCTCTATGTGCTTTGGTTAATCAACAATTACCGTCTCTTCTTTTAGGGAAATATGTAAGCCTTGCTGAATTAGCTGAGTTTACTTTGGCTTTAAAAGTCGTGATGTTGATGAGCGTCCCACTAATTGCTATGAATAGTTATACAGCACCTCTTTTTTCTAGGTTATATTCAGAGAAAAAAATCCATGATTTAAAATCACTTTTTAGACTTAGCCAAAAGTTACTTATGTTAATTGCTATGGTCAGTGGTGCTTGTTTATGGTTCGCTGCTGAGACTGTTTTAGGTATATTTGGTGATGAATATCTAGGTGCTGAGAGTTATGTCAAAGTTTTATTAATTGGGCAAATAGTTAATTTATCATGCGGTTCTGTGGTTAGCATTTTAACAATGACTGGTTTTCATAAGTTACATTTAAAAAATACAATTATCATATCTTCGATCTCTTTCTTATTATTGCTCTACTTTATTCCTATTGGTGGGGCATTAGCTGCTTCATATATAACTTCAATTGCCTTGGCCGCTATAAATTTTATTTCTTTATTTTTCGTTTTTAAAAAAGTGCTTGCTAGCAACAGGTAAATTGTCAATAGGTTATGTTTAGCCCTGGTTTGCATTGTAAAGAGGACACTTGTGCAAAGCTTTGTATTTGGTTTGCTTAATTAAAAGCCCTCTCTAGAGACCACGCTTTTAGATTTACCTTGAGCGACCTCTTCAAAATCTGATGTAGAATATGTAATTATGAGAAATATTAAGTGCAGAATTTAAATGTAGTTTTTTGCTTTTTTATCAGATTTTATTGATTTGGGGCCTGTAAGAAACCTTGCTTTAGACATTGCTATTTCTGCATGAATTTGGAGCTGTTCAATGAAATTTTGGCCATATCAGCTTTTTAATGAAGACTCTATCAGACAGTAAATCAGTAGCTTTGGGTTTGTCCTGAACCGTTTAAGTTAGTATTTCTGTGAATTGTAACCGTGTCGTTTGGGAGGAATTAGTGATAGAATTCGCGCGCTTAAATATGTTAATTGTCTTAAGATATTAAATATCAATTGGGGTTTTAAATGACTCAACACTATGTTGAAGATAAGGACATTATTAAATTTTCTTTTTTAATTCAGGTGCTATGGCGCTGGAAGTTTCTTATTGCTTTTGTTGTTACTCTATCTGCTGGGGCAAGCGCATTTTACGCGGTAAGTTTGCCTAATGTATATCGCGGAGAATTAATTGCTAAATTACCTGACGATCAGAGTGGTGGCGCAATGGGGGGGCTTGCAAATAAATTGGGAGGCTTGGCTAGCCTTGCTGGTGTAAATATTGGTGGCGGTTCAGGAAAAGTCTTAGACCAGGTTAAAGACTTAGTTCGCTCTAGAAGTTTTTTGCATGCTTTCATAGAAAAGTATGATTTAACAGCCGATATTTTGGCTGTGAAAGGCTGGGAGCCTTCTTCTAGAAAGCTAATCTATAATGAGGAAATTTATGATGCTGAGAATAAAATGTGGACTCGTACTCCACCACCTAATCGACAAGTAATACCTACCCCTTGGGAAGCCTATACTAAATTACTTAGCTCTATTACCATCGAGGCTATGCCAAAAAAGAGCATGTTAAAACTATCGGTCGATCACTACTCTCCTGATTTAGCGAAAAAGTGGGTCGAGCTACTTTTATTCGAAATAAATGAACTACATCGCCAAAAGAGTAAACAAGAAGCTCAAGCGAGTATCGAATACCTTCAAAAAACATTAGAAAGTACAGAGCTAATTAATGTAAGGAAAGTATTTTATGACTTGTTAGAAGAACAAATGAAAAGTGACATGTTGGCTGAAGTTAGGCAGGAGTATGTATTAGAAACTTTAGCTCACGCAGTTTTACCCGAAGAAAAAAACCACCCGAGTCGTGCCTTTATATGTATTGTAGGGACTTTCTTAGGTGGATTGTTGTCAATTATACTCGCCTTTATTGCCAATGCGATATTCAGAGTAAAAGATTAAATTTTCCCTTTGGTTAATATAAATAAACTCTTAAAGCAGGTTGCTGTTTTACTCGGTAGCAACCTTTTTGCTGCAGGAGCTAATTTTTTTTCTGTTATTTTACTAGCTAAGTATTTATCTGCTAACGAGTTTGGTAGCTATGTATTGTTATTGGCTTATGTCGTAGTAACGGCTGCTTTTTTCAATCCGCAAGCTTGGCAAGGCTATATCAAATACCTCTCCTTTCACAGACGTGATTTTAGTACTTTGACTAAGCATGTTGTTTTATATGACCTAACTTGTTGTTTAGTTGGTGGATTATTTGCCTATTCTTTCGCACCTGTATACTTAAACTTAATGTCGCTCGATGCTAGTTATTTACCTTATATACAGTTGGCTAGTATTTTTGTCGTGTTGAATCAGGTAAGTACGGCAATAGGACTACTAAGATTTTTTGAGAAGTTTAAGCTTTTAGCTTTGCAATATGTTATCGGCAGCGGCTTGTTTTTATTAGCGGTTATCTATGGTTGCTTGAACGATGGAACTCAAGTGACTTGGTTTTTTATTGCAAATATCTCATGTTTATTGATTGGGGTTTTCTTTATCCAAGCTATGGCGACTTTTCAAGTATTAAAAAATAATAGAATCGCCGATGATAGTGAATTAAAAGATGACTTACCTTTAGATAAAAAAGCATTTTGGCAGTTTAACCTATTTACTCACTTAACTAATATTGTTGATTTGCCAGTAAGGGAGTTTGATACCATTTTAGTGGGAAGTTTAGCCAGTGTGGAAGCTTCTGGTATTTATAAAGTAATTAAACAGGTTGGAACTATCACAACTAAGTTTACGAGCCCCATAACTCAGGTTATTTACCCTGAATTAACAAAAGCTCTAGCTGATAATGCTGCCGATAAAGTCGTTTTCATATTCAAAAAGCTAACTAAATCGTTGTTTATTATTTCAATTCCTACTTCTGTATTATTAGCTTTAACAATGCCTTGGTGGCTACCGCTTATATTTAATGAAACTTTTCTCGATTATCAAATCGAGTTTGCGAGTTATTTGGTTATTCATGCAATGGCTGTTTGTATGTTGGGCATTCACCCTATATTTCTAGCTTTAGGCCATGTAAAAAAATTACTGTTAATTACTGCTTTAGCAAATATCGCCTTTGTAGTTGGTTGTCTTGTGCTAGCGCCTAATTTGGAGTTACTGGGGATCATATTTGCAATTTTACTCCAGTACAGTATCACTATTTTGTTAAAATGGCTGATTGTGAAACCTCAGTTATTTGTAGTTAAGGCATATTAGGATGAAAGTTTTACACTATACCCCTAAATTTTCCGTAATGTCTGAAACGTTTATTTATGATCAAATTACTGGTCTAGCGAGGCAAGACGAACTTGAAGTAAAAGTAGTAACTAGTCAGTTATTAAACCTCACTGAAAGACCATTTTCCAACCTAGATTTGATACCTCTGAGGTTTGATTTTCATCCTAGAGTTACTCGAAAATTAGCATTTGGCTTAGAATGGCTGCCACTTTTTTTAGACTATAAAAAGTGGAAAAAGTTACTTTCAAGTTATCAGCCCGAAGTCATTCATTGTCATACCGGGCATGGTATTAAGACTGTCATCCATATTTTAGATAAATTAGGTTTGGATATTCCTATTTTGGCATCTTTACATGGTTCTGATGTCACGATGGAGCCACTTATTACAAAACGTTATCGACCTACTTTAGCAACTGCAAATCAAAGCCATCAGATATATTGGACTGTTCCATCGGCATTTTTGAAGCAACAAGCTGTATCCAAGTTAGGCTTACAGCCAGAAAATATACGAGTTGTTTATAATGCATTTAACCCAATTTTTTTTGATAAGAGCAAGGGTAATACTCTTAATCACTTCAAGATTCTTTGTATCGGCCGCTTTATAAAATGTAAAGGCCAGGCCTATCTTATTGAGGCATTTGCTAATGCTAAAAAAGTTATACCTGAGCTGAGTTTAACATTAGTCGGACAGGGCCCTGAATTGGAAACGTGCAAAAGACTTGCTACAAAACTCTTCGTTAAAGATTGTGTAAGTTTTATCCCTTATTTAGAACATGCTGTAATTCCAGAAGTAATTCGCGAGCACTCTTTATACATACAGCCATCTTTACGGGATAGAGAAACTCAACAAGAAGAGTCTTTTGGAGTTGCAGCTTTAGAAGCTTTAGTTTGCGGTTGCCCTGTTGCTGTTTCAAATAGTGGCGGTTTACCTGAGGTGGTCGCTGATATAAAGACCCCAAACGCCTATATTTTTGAACAAGCAAATGCTCCTGCTATCCAAAATGTTATTCAGCAGCACTTTGAGAAAAATGAAATCTTGGATGATGTAGTCCCTGCTTTTGCAGCTGATAAGTTTAGCCAGCGACGAAACCTTGCTATGATTGAGGATTCTTACAATAAGTTGATAAATAAATTACTTCCTTCGACCGCCCGGTTTCTGATATATGACCCAAAATAAAGATGTAATATTACTAACGAGTAACCTCTATCGCCCACATTTTGGTGGTGTTGAAAACTCTCTATATCATTTATCTCAAGCATATAAAAAGCAAGGCAAGTGGCCTGTTATTGTAGTAAGTGATATTTCACCTGATAACTCTAAACTCGCAGATGTGGAAGAGATTGACGGTATCACGATTTATCGTTATAGCATGACCAAACCTTATTATCTGGGCAAAGTAAGATTACCAAAAGTTATCTCTGGCATTCTCAACTCTCTATCACTTTATAAAAAAGTAATACAAAAATATCAGCCAGAGTTGATTATCACTCGTTATCACTTTAACCAACTTTTTTGTAAATGGGCAGGAGGGAAAAATACTGTCTACCTTGTGCCTGGTGTCGTAAAGTTTCAAAATGCTAGCAAAAATGTGAGTAGCTATTCCTTAAAAAGGTACTTGAGGTGGTACTACCACTACTTATTGCAATTCTTTGCGTTAAAAAGTAGTGATCAACTTGCTGTTTTTAGCCACAACATGATTAAGCAAGTGAATTCGGTCATAAATCCAAAGAAAGAGCTATTACTCACTAAGCCTGGAGTTGATGGTCATCGCTTTTATCCCTTGCCAAAAGAACAAAAAAATCTTGAGCGAAATGCGCTAGGTTTGAATTGTAAAGGGCATGTTTTTTTATGTGTGGGTCGATGCGTTGCAGCTAAAGGCTTTGATTTAGCTATTAATGCTTTTCGCTCGCAAACAGGCACAGATAATCAACTTTGGATTGTGGGTGATGGCCCTTTACTCGACAATTACAAATATTTAGTGGAACAACTTGGTCTAGAGGGGCAAGTAAAGTTTATCGGTTCAACATTAGAGCCTGAAAAATACTATCGAGCAGCTGATACATTCCTCATGTCTTCTATTTATGAGCCTTTGGGGCAAACAATTCTAGAAGCTTTATCATCAGGTTTACCTGTAATTGCATTTGAGCCATCTAATGACGTTAATACTGCATCTCGTGAAATTTTAAATTCAAATTGTGCATTATTTGTTAATCAAGCGAATAGTGATGAACTAGCAAATTCAATTGAGCGGATCTTGGATTTGTCACCAGATGAATTGAGTGAAAAATCGGCAATGGCTAGGATACATGCCGAGGATCATTTTAGTTGGAATAATCTCGCAAATGATTTATTAGAGGTATTCAATAATGAAAAGTAGGCTTATTTATCTGGCTATTAAAGTGTTGAACATTATTATTCGAGGTTCTATTCCATGGTTAAAAGACATAGAAGCCGAATATGGTTACAAATGTATTATTGCTAAACACAAAAAATCAGGTGCGAGTATTGGAGACAATACGCTGCTAATTAATTGCACTCTGTCTTCAAGTAGTAAAGGTGATAAATTCATTATTGGACGAAATTGTACTTTAACAGGGGTTACTTTGTTAGCCCATGATGCATCACCTACTTTATTTCTCCCTGAACTTATCAACCGTGAGTTTTCTTATTTACCCAAAAGCCGTAATTCATACAGAAAAACTATTAAAATAGGTGATAATGTTTTTATCGGTTGGAATTCGATCGTTTTGCCTGGGGTTAAAGTCGGTTCTAATGTTGTTATTGGGGCAGGTAGTGTTGTTTGTAAAGATATACCCGATAATGTTGTTGTAGCAGGTAACCCAGCCAAAATTATCAAGCCGCTTGATGATTATATCGAAAATTATCGACGTCTGTATGAAAGACACCCTGAGCGATTTTAATGTACATAGAGCAAGCTAAACCTCCTCACTGGATAACATTAAATCAAGTTATTTTTTTACTGTTATCTTTTACCCTTTGGATAGATGCTTTAACCGGGATGGTCCAACTTTATGGTATATCCAATATTAAGCTATCTTTATTATATAAGCTGCCACTTGTATTGTGTATGTTATATGTGGTTGGAGAGCATAATCACAAGTTGATGTTGGCTATTATGCTAGCCATGTTTCTATTGTTACTCGGCCCATCAAGTTATTTTTTAACTAGTCCCAAAATAAGTTTCTACGTAAAAGATTTCGGCAATGTTGTCAAAATTCTAACTCCCTTTATTGTATTTTGTTACTGCAAAACTCTTGCAGAAGTCGCGCCAAACTTGCTAGGAAAGTATGGCCTTAGAGCGCTCTGGATTAACTTTGGTGCAATCGTATTTAATTTAATTATCGGTGTGATGGGGTTTGGTTATCCGAGTTACGCAAGTGGTGGAGTAGATGATGAAGGAATTGGAATAAACGGTTTTTATACCGCGGGTAATGAATTCGGTGGCTGCTTTATCTTACTTTTTGGTTTTGTGCTTCATTACTTTTGGAATAAAAATAAATTACACTTCTTTTTCATGGCTATTGCTACTTTTATTTCCGGAGCCTTAATTGCGACTAAATCGGCAATGATTGCATCGTTACTATTAATTTTTGCGATACCGCTATTTAATGAAAGAAAGAACATATTTCGTTTCACCAAATTGAAACTTAAGTTATTCGTCCCAATTTCTGTACTTTCCTTGCTATTGGTCGTTTTTATTATTGAGTTCTTAGAAGCTGTAGGCCTATACGACAAAATGCATTTTATTTTAAATGAAAGAGGTATTTTACACCTTATTTTATCTGGGCGAGTTGAGTTCTCTGAAGCTATTCTCAGCGCTTTTATGTCTGTTGCCTCAGGTTTTGAATACCTCTTTGGTATTGGGGCCGTTGGTATATCAGACTTTTTCGCAACAAAGTATTCTGCAGAAGTTGACCCCGTTGACTTATTTGCATACTACGGGTTAATTGGCCTTACAGCCTCATACGCATTTATTATAATTATGACTGTTACTGCGTTGTCCGTGCTAAAAACGGATAAATATCTTCCGCCGATCATCATTCTGGTTAACCTGATACTAATTTTACTCTCTATTTTAAGTGGCCATATTATGATGTCTGGTATGTTAGGGTTAATTTGGGGGCTTTTAAATGGGCTTATCTTTATCAAAAAAGTTAATAAGCCTATAGGATTATAAATGAGCGAATTTCCCTTAATAAGTGTTTATATACCGAGTAAAAACCGAAGTGGACTATTAAAAAGAGCTTTAAATAGTGTGTTATCTCAGTCTTACCAAAATATCGAGGTCATTATCGTCGATGATGCTTCTACTGATGATACACCTGAAGTTATTAATAAAATTGCTACTAAAGATAGTAGGGTTCATTATTTTCGTTTTGATGAATCCAAAGGAGCACCCGCTGCGAGAAACTTTGCATTACAGCATGCTCAAGGTGATTATGTAACCGGTCTAGATGATGATGATTATTTTTTACCTGATCGTTTAAAGCATTTGATGGAAGGCTACTCTGATAATTATGCTTTTGCCTGTAGTGGTTGTTTTTGGGATTACGGTAAAGTCAAACGCCCTATTTACAATACCAAGATGATTATTGATTTAGACTCTCAGCTGTATTGTAATCATGCTTCAAATCAAGTTTTGATTAAAAAAGAACGTTTATTAGCTGTTGGTGGTTATGATGAGAGATTTGTTGCATGTCAAGATTGGGAGCTTTGGACTCGTCTTATTATAGAATATGGCAGTGCAATAAGATTGGATAAATGTGATTATGTTATTGACACTCATCATGGGGCGGGGCGCATTTCTGACAACCCTAAAAGGGTTAAAGGTTATTTTCAATTTGAAAAAAAATATAAAAAGTACATGGAAGATAAGCATAAAAAGGCTTTAGCCTTTCAGATAGCAGAAGCGGCAGGAGAAAAAATTAGCTTTTTTAGTGTTCTTACTTTACTAAACAGCCCTGTTAGAGAAAAGGTTATAAAGTACTGGTTACGTTGCCTTTTCCCTGCTTTGGCAGATCTGAGGCTTAAGCTTAAAAAGTAGGCTAGTTCTTCTTGATATACCTAAATACTTTGAATGATTTTAAAATACGTTTGAACCTAAAAAGAGAGGGTTCTTGTAATAACCTGTAAATAGATTCAAATCCAGCTTTGTGTATAAAATTTGGTGCTCTATTTATTTCTCCCGATAGCATTTCAAATGTTCCCCCCACACCAATAGCCGTTCTAACTCCATTTTCAATCAGGAAGTTTTTGTGGTCTGATATCCAGTACTCTTGTTTCCCAGCTCCAAATCCGACCAAGATAATATCAGGAGAAAACGCGCTAATTTGAGCTTTAATTTTCTGGTTGTGCAATTCGGTAAAGGGATAGGGTGAGAAGTCGGGGCAATAACCTGATATATTTTCTGGCTTATTGGTGTTTTTGAGAATTGTTGCAACAGAATTCGGTTTACCGCCAAGAAGAAACAGTTTGATGTTATTGTCTATGCAATAAGTAAGTAATTTTTTTGAGTACCCTGAACCTGTGACTTTTTTTAATTGAGATGTGTTGTGTCCAAATATCTTGGCAAGCCATAGTGGAACTTGTCCATCCATAGTGCAGACTGAGTTTTTGATAATATCTCTGAGCTTTTCTTTATCTTCATGATTCTTCACGATGAATTCAGAATTAATCGTTATGATTTGATCAAACTCTTTTCTCAAAGTGTAATAGTGGGCTAGCTCTTCGTTAAAAGCTGCAAACGAGATCCCAAAACACTCTGGTATTTTATCTGACACTACTTTATCAAAACCTCTCGGTATAGGTGAACAACTTTCTCTGCTGTACAATTTAATTTATATTCGGATTCTAGCAAAGAAGCTACCGTATTTTGAGTGGGTATTTGATTTATAGCTTGATTTAAAGCCGATAAATTCGGCTCGATGATCTTACCCTTGTTAGACGATGAAATATACCGTCGAGAATTTCCAACATCAGTTGATATAACGGGCTTGCCACATGCCAGGGACTCTTTTACAACCATGCCATCTGATTCGTAATGACTTAGAGTAATTAGAACGTCACAAGCGTTCATATAGTGCGGCATGTCTTGGTATGAAATACTTCCCCCCCACAGTATTTTATATCTTTTGTCATTTAATTCTTCATCCCACTGTTGGAGAAGTTGCGCATTTTTTTCTAATCTATTGGGGCTAGCTGGAAAAAATAAGTAGCGTGAATTGCTATCAAGAGATAAATGCTTTTTAGCCTTAGTGCTGTTTTGAGGTGAAAATGCTTTAGTGTCAACTCCGCAAGGGATGAACCTAATTAGTTTAGAAGGGTATTTTTTTTTATAAATTTGGTACATTTTGTGGTTGACGAAGATTACCGCGTCACAATACTTTATAGCTAAACTTATAAAAAACTTCCGATATCCACCTAAAAAAAACTCTCCTTCATGGACAGTATAAACTTTTTTCTTCCAAAAAATGCCACTGCAAAGTAACCAGCATATCCAGTGCTGAAGGTGAATTATTTGGTATTTACT
This sequence comes from Marinifaba aquimaris, assembly GCF_013328345.1. GTDB lineage: Bacteria > Pseudomonadota > Gammaproteobacteria > Enterobacterales > Alteromonadaceae > Marinifaba > Marinifaba aquimaris. The sequence goes on along the minus strand of NZ_JABULX010000010.1, from coordinate 40,787 downwards.
CCTGAATGCGATAATGAAAATTTTAAAAAATGCGATAATATAGCTGAAGTTGTTACCCCCAGATTTTTTTGAACGAATATTAATAACTTCATTATCAATTCCAGTTTCTTTTATGGATGAGACTTGTTGTTTAACAAAAGTACCAAGCCAAGGTGATGCTTCACTTGGCCACATATTGGTAATGGTTAAAATGTTCAAAATATTAACTTAAATTCTGTATTTCAATGTTTTGAAATTAACATATTTTATAAATTTCTAATAGGTATTCACTAGTTAGTAAAGAGTACTATTAACTTACCAAATCTAAATGTTGAATTTGATAGTTAATAATGCAGTCTGTATGTTCCCCTGGCAGAAATTCACATAATGTTTTAAAAGGTGAGTAGGAGTTTTTCGTTATTACTTAGCGATAATACTATTTCATTTAAACCATCTTGGTTGATGTCTAAAACGTCAATAGTTCTTATTCGGCTATCCGTATTTAATTCAATGATTTTTTCTTGCTCAAACTCTGAGTTATCCGAGTTATATTTATTTACTTTGATCCATTGTTTCGTTGCGGAGAAGTAGTCACTACTTTCAGAATATAATGACAGTAAGAAACGACCTAAATCATTTCTAATGATTGCAATTGCCTCAATGTAGCTTTCATCGAAGTGCACAAGTTTATTACAGCACAAGCCCTGCCAAGATTGCGAAAACGGACCCGTAGGATAAGGTAAACTCTTTAAATAGATGGCGTCATTAAAGCTGTCACCATTGAGATTACTGTATACGATGTAGCTAGCAATATTATCGCTAGGTAACAGGTAATCACCAGCGAAGTGCATTTTATTTTCTAAACCTTTTACCCAGCCTAAAACTGGTAAGGGGATGACTGAACCTGGGTTACTTGCGAGCTTTCCTTCAAACAAAAGATCGGCTATGCCGTCATTGTTCATATCGAAAAGTTCTTTTGCTGTGAGTTCGCTCCCTGTAAGGAAGTCACTTGCTAACCCCCAATCTTTATTATGCAAAGTCAGCTTTCCTGCGTGTATGCTCTGCTCATACTCACCGTTTTGTACACTAAATGAAACGTAAATATTACCATTTTCAAATGTCACTATTTCATTCAATCCATCTTGGTTGATATCTAAATTAGGAGGAGTTACTGGGTTTGGTAGACTATATAGTGGCTCTAACTTATAAGTAAGTGATGGCAAGAGCTTAATCTTTTTTGATAGATTTTCTGTACCCTGTTCAGTTGATGAAAGTTGTGCTGTTAAAGTGATGTCCTTTTCTATATCAGAGCTTTTAAACTCTAAAATTATAAAATCATTACCTGTCTCAATAATTGAATATTCATTAGTATCTAGCATCCAGTTTTCTACTGTGAATACCGAATCATCTAGTGCTTCTATGTGGTAATAATATCTTTTATTGGGCATCACACCTGTTTGCCCAGAAATGTATACTCCCGGAGGTTCAACAGTTTGAATGTGATGGTGTAGTTCAGTCGAGGCTCCAAATTTATCGGTAACTTTTACTATTAGATTTAAATTGTCAGTGTAATTAGATATTTGAAATATATTTTCTTCTATTTTTTCTATGGAAATTGGCTTTTTGGACGAAACTTCATAAGCTATGATTTCATCCTCATCTTCAGCAAGTAACTCAAGTGTAAAAGGTAGTTGATCTAGGTACGATTCAGTATTCGATTTTACAGTAATTTTGGGTTTATCATTCGGTATCACAGAGATTAAATGAGTTTGCTCAATAATTTCACTTTGATGGTTTGAAATAGAAAAGTCGAATTGAATTACTTGTTCCATATATGCTTCTGGAATAGTAACCCTTACCTCATCATTAGCCTCTACATTAATGTTGATGGGTAAAATATAGTCGTGCTGAACTTCTATCTTGTTAATAGCATCAAGGTTATCGGAAGCTAAATTAAAACTAAATGTTTGATTGCTTTTTACAACGGAAGGGGCCGTTATTTTTACTTCGAACAGTCTTTCTGTTTCAGTTGGTGTATCTGCGTCTTTTATAGCAGGCTCCGTTGCAGCTACAGAACTGGAACTACTCCCCCCCCCACCACAAGCAGAATTTAGAAATGCCATTAATATCAAGGGGATGAAAAGTTTAAACACAATAAATTCCTTTTTTATCAGTTTGAGGGGATGATGATATCAAATTACGATGTTTTAACCAATTCAATGCTAGATTTGATAATGCTTGATCGCTTAAGATACATGTCTATTCCTGTGCCATTTCAAACTATTTATGCAAATCCTTTTCTTAACTAATATGTCACCAACTGAAAGCGAGCCAGCTCAAGGTCTGTTTGTTCGAAATCAATTTGAAGCGGTAAAAAAAATAGCACAATCTGTCGAATATTATACTATGTCTACTGTATGCAAAAATATCCGCTCTAGTATTCTTCGCTATTTATTTTTCTTTTTGTCTTTTGTTGTCCGTTATGTTTTTTCAACGCGGACCATAAATGTTATACATGTTCACTTCTTTTTCCCTAACATATTTTTAGCTATTTTCTATAAGCTTTTAAGGAACCCTAAAGTAAAAATAGTGGTTACCTTTCATGGTAGTGACATTTATAAATACGTTCCATTCTCAAAAACTTACAACCTATGTTTAGAGTATCTTGACCATGCTATTTTTGTGAGTTGTCATCTTAAAGAGCGTTTAGTCCAATATAGAAAAAACCACAGTATTTTGCCTGTTGGTATCCCGTCTATTTTTTTCTCAGAAGGGGATTATAAAAAGGAATTTGATTTTATTTTTGTAGGGCGGTTAGATATAAATAAAGGTGTTGAGCGCCTAAATGAACTTGCTGCTATTTTACCAAGTGACAAGAAGTTACTGATAGTTGGTTCTGGCCCTGAACGACATAAATTAGATAATTTATTAGAGAAGACCAATATAAGTTACAAACCTTTTCAAACACCAGAAGAGCTCGTTCAATCTTATAAGAGGAGTCTTTGGTCACTTAATTTAAGCCACAATGAATCATTTGGCCTAGTTATGACTGAATCTATGGCATGTGGTACACCTGTTATTGCTACTACAACGGATGGTTCAATTACTCAAGTCAAAGACGGTGTCAATGGGGTTTTAATATCGCAAAATGATTTTAGAGCGCAAGATATTATTAATTTATCGAACGAGTATGGGGCTGGAGACACATATAAGAAAATTGTTAAAGCTACAAAATTAAGTGCTTCAAAATTTAAGTTAGATAATATTGCAAGAGAGGTTGTGAAAATATACAAGCTATAGGCAAGTAGTTGCTAAAGCTGAAGGTATTCCTCTATTTCAGTTGATTTAAAGAAGCTTACTTTCTTATAAGGGCGTGGTTGAAAGGATTGAACTTTCCGTATTACAGACTCAAGATTCGTTAAATCATTACAGGCAAGAGCTAGATTATTTGATTGAACGAAGGTCGCTATTTCTTTTTGGTGGTCGTCTACCCGTAATAAGTTTGGAACAACAATTATTTTCTTTGAGATCTCTAGTAATCTATAGATATTACCAGCTCCAGCATGCGTTATGATTAAATCAAACTGGTTAAAATCTAATTCAGGTTTAAAACTAAAATGCTGGCAATGTTTGGGGAGGTATGCTCCATTACCTGTTTGTAAGGTAAATTTCATATCTGGAAATTTTGAACTGATCTCGTCAACTGCTTTAATTAAAGTGTCAAATTGGTATGTACCAACAGTTACAAGTACATCCATTACAACCTACCCGAATAAATGCCTTTCGGATAGATTTCTGCAAGCTCTTTGTTTTGGATATAAAATCGATTAGAGATCAGATACATCAACTTTCCAGTCATTGATTTACTATAAAAGCGAGACCAAGTTTCTATATGCAAAACTTTTCCTTTACTTAAACGGCATAAAAGAGAAGGGTAAATTGCGATACCTGGGCCAGTCGAAATGATTTTGGTATTATTTTTAAAGATTAACTTGGATAATATAATGGTATTTTTTGTGAGGTATCTAAAAGCATTTTTGATTGAAAAACCATCCTTTCCTCTTAATTCACCTAATTCAAGAGTTTTCACACCTTCAAGATTGAGTTCTTTTTTAATGTTATCAGTGATTAGATAAATATCATCAATATTATCAGAAAACTTTAAAGTACTGGTTAGTCTGGACATTTGTTCAAAGTGCCCACCTTCACCAGCAATAAGTAAAACAATATTTTTTTTAGATGACATAGTTTTAGATTCGACGGTATTTTTTTAGCCTTTTAGCTCGCTTAATTTTTTTTACAAATCTAATTGCTTTCCAAATGTGCATAATGACAAAGCTATAGGCTACGAATAAGCACAAGAAACCTGTGAACATAATCCACTCGGGTACCTGATAATACTCTCCAGTTAAGCCAATCCCCGATAGTAATGCAGAAGCTAAAGAGATGTAAATCAGGGCTGAACGGGGTTGAATACCGGCGCGAATAAAAATGTGATGTAAATGGTCGCGATCAGGTTGAAAAGGGGACTGGCCTTTGTTGATTCTGCGATACATGATAGCTGCCATATCCATCAATGGAATGGCAATAATCCAAAGTGCAGTAACCGGCCTAAATGCTGGTTGCTCACCTTGAGTACCAAGCGTTAACATCCAAATAACACTTAAACCAATGAACATTGAGCCAGCATCGCCCATAAATATTTTACGTGCCTTACCAGGTAGTAGGCTTAAGTTAAAGAGTAAAAAAGGTATAACAGAAAAAGCAACAATCACAGGTAAGGCTGCATTTTGATGCTGACCTTGTAAATAAAATAAAGTGGCAATTGATAAGAAAGTATTAATGGCTAGAGAGCCGGCTAGCCCATCTATACCATCAGTCATATTAAAAGCATTAATAGCGGCAAGTACTGCAACCATTGTGAAAATAGTACCCAGAACCCCGAGGGTTATTTCACCTACGGCAAACAAGTCCCCTAGATTATCTAAGTAGTTCCCTGCGCCATAAACTAATATGCTACCGATTAACAATTGTGAAACGAGTCTTAAACCAACAGGCAAATCATGGTAATCATCCATTACTCCTAAAAAAACAATTAGTGCAGCGGATATTAAAAAAAGCCTTATTGTGGAGTCATCTGGGAATGCGATCATACATGCCGTTAATGTACCCAAGAATATAGCAATGCCACCAATTAATGGAACCGCACCATCGTGTTGTTTTCTAGCGTTGGGGACATCGACTAAGCCGACTTTATCTGCGATGGGTTTAAGAAATGGAATTGCAATTAATGTGGTCATTAACGCGATGATAAATTCCATGTAATCTCCGTTATCGGTGTGAATTATCAGACTGATTTTTTAGACTTATTATCTTTGCTCAGTCGGACTTGGTACAAAAACACCGCAATTGTAGCATAACAATCAGATTCGAAAAGCTTCTTACTAAGAGAATTGTTGTATTAAAACAAAAAATTACAAATTGGAGTGATTAGTTAGATGACTGATGGTCAATGGCTAGCGTATTCAGGCAAACATGCTAGCCAACGTTTAAGGGTATTAAGCACTAAATCCTTTTGGATTTTGACTTTGCCAGCGCCATGTATCTTCACACATAGCTTCTAAGCCAAGCTCAGCTTGCCAGTTAAGCTCTAACTTTGCTTTTTCTGCATTGGCATAACAGGCTGCAACATCGCCATTTCTTCTAGGTTCAATTTGATACGGCACGGCTTTTTCGGAGGCATTTTCAAAGGCTTTAACCATATCAAGGACGGAGTAACCTTGCCCAGTACCTAGATTGTAAGTTAAGCAACCTGGTTTTTCAGTGAGCTTCTCAATTGATTTTACATGGCCAAGCGCAAGGTCTACCACGTGGATGTAATCCCTAACTCCAGTACCATCTTCAGTATCATAGTCATCACCAAAGACACTTAAGCATTCTCTTCGCCCTACTGCCACTTGGCTGATAAAAGGCATTAAGTTATTTGGTTTACCATTTGGATCTTCACCAATAAGGCCTGATTTATGAGCACCCACGGGGTTGAAGTATCGAAGTAAAATAATGTTCCATTCATTATCGGATTCATACAAATCATTTAAGATTTCTTCTACCATAAGTTTTGAGTGGCCATAGGCATTTGTTGGAACCCCTGTTGGCATTGTCTCGACAAGTGGTAAAGCTTTTGGTTCACCGTAAACAGTGGCAGAAGAACTAAACACTAAGTTTTTAACCCCGTGTTTTGCCATGGCTTCACAAAGGTAAATCGTGCCAGTGACATTATTGTGATAGTAGGTTAATGGTATTTCTGTGCTTTCACCAACTGCTTTTAGGCCAGCAAAATGAATGACGCTATCAATGTTATGAGCGGTGAATACTTCGTCTAGGGCTGACTTATCAAGAATATCAGCTTGGTAAAATTTAACCGTTTTTCCTGTGATTCGTTCAACTCGGTTTAAAGATTCTTGGCTAGCATTCGAAAGGTTATCTAAAACGATAACTTGATAATCGAGCTCTAATAGCTCTAAAACTGTGTGGCTGCCGATATATCCCGCACCACCTGTGACTAATATTGTTTGGCTCATTTTTATACCTTAAATGATGGCCAAATAATCCTGTATTTGGCCTTAGAAAAGAGTTTAGATAGATTTAACAAATTCGCTAAATTCTTCACCAAACTGGTTATGTCGCATACTGTATTCAACAAACGCTTTCATATAACCAAGTTTGTTTCCACAGTCATGACTTTTTCCTTTCATGTAATAAGCATTGACCGGTTCCCAATCCATGAGTGTTGCGATTGCATCTGTTAATTGAATTTCATCGCCGGCACCCACTGGCGTTTTTTCAAGAATATCCCAAATGTCACCAGATAATACATAACGACCTACTACAGCTAAGTTAGAAGGCGCTTCATCCACAGGCGGTTTTTCAACGATTGCGGTCATTTTTACCGATTCACCCGCACTTAGGTCACGTCCTTGCACATCTGCCACACCGTATTTATCCACTTCCGATTCTGGAACACCTTCAACCATGATTTGACTAGCACCTGTTTCTTCATACATAGCCAACATTTCTGCTAGGTTGTCTTTTTTCGGGTTAGCCGCAGCGTCATCAATTAATACATCTGGTAATACAACAGCAAATGGTGCGGAGCCAACTAATGGTTTAGCACATGAAATCGCGTGGCCTAGACCTTTTGCTTCACCCTGGCGTACGTGCATAATTGTTACATCTTTAGGGCAGATGGCTTGCACTTCTTCAAGTAGCTGACGCTTAACACGCTTTTCTAAGATTGACTCTAATTCAAAGCTTTTATCAAAATGGTTCTCGATTGAATTCTTACTTGAGTGAGTTACTAAAACAATTTCTTTGATACCAGCAGCGATAATCTCATTCACTACATATTGAATTAACGGCTTATCCGCAATTGCCAACATTTCTTTTGGAATGGCTTTTGACGCAGGCAGCATTCGAGTGCCAAGACCTGCCACTGGGATAATCGCTTTTCTTACTTTTTTAGTTGTACTCATTATGATATTCCTCTGCGCTTCTATAAATTCTTCAAATGCTGAAGTCACTCTTCACTACATTTGTTGAATGAAGCTGCTTTACCTTTATTAATCGTCCATGTCCTAATTTCCTATTCGCTATTCTAACAAAAATAGATATTTCTTTTTGCGATAAATAGCCCTCATGTCATGTAAGACTTTTCCTACAGAAAAATGAATTGGCCGAAATGATAGCTGTAAACTAGTTTTCTATTTAAGTGGTTTTTTATTATTGTGGACATTTATGAAAATTATCAAAGCTATATGGTTCAGCCTGGTTTTAAGCTGCTTTGCTTATGCTGAAGGCAACTTAAAACCAGCTCTGACTTTAGCTAGCGTATACACAGGTAGCGAGAATATTAAAGAGTACTTTGTTAGTGAAAAATATGATGGGGTTAGGGCATATTGGAATGGTCGTGAATTATTGACTCGATCAGGTAATCAGATAATCACTCCAAATTGGTTTGTGGCTTCATTACCCGATTGGCACTTAGATGCAGAACTTTGGATTGACCGTGAGCAATTTGATCTTGTCTCTGGTATCACCAGAAAAAAAGTACCCATTGAAAAAGAATGGCGGAATGTGAAATTAATGATATTTGATATGCATCATCAGCACTTTTCTTTTGAGCAAAGATACCATTTCCTAATTGAATGGAAAAAACAGCTAAAAGGGCAAAGTAAGCACATCATTATCGTCAAGCAGCAGCGAGTAGAAAACCATCGGTCTTTATCTCAATTACTTGAGGCTACGCTTGCAAGAGGTGGTGAAGGTTTGATGCTCAAAAGGATAGCCGATAAATATCAAGCGGGTCGCTCAAACAACCTAATAAAAGTAAAAAAATACCAAGATGCAGAAGCTATGGTAATCAAACATATCGCAGGTAAAGGTAAATACACCGGAATGTTAGGTGCACTTGTTGTCAAAGATGCACAAGGCCGAACATTTAAAATTGGTACTGGGTTTACTGTAAAAGAAAGGAAGCACCCTCCTGCTATCGGTACTCAAGTAACTTATAAGTACTGGGGGATGACTAAAAATGGCTTGCCGAGATTTGCATCATATTTACGGCAACGACCCGAACATTAATTTTGGGATTGATTTTATTCAGTCATTATTTTGGCATTGACGGCAATCATGTATATCGCTGCAGCCTGCAGAGTGATCGTGGTTTCCATTGTCTGGAAGTTACTGGCGTTATCAAAGAATATTTGTTCGCTCGTATTAAACTGCTCAAAGTATCTATCGCTTGGATCGGGTTTGAATAAGCACTTTAAATCATTATAGCTATTTCTGTGGCCAGGGCCTCCAGCTACAGCACCTGTCGGGTATTGATTTTGTAGTTGGTAAATTTGACTATAAATGTTTTTAACAGAACGAGGAACGCGTTCTGATGCAATAAAGGCGATCCCCCAGTTATTTTTACCCAGAAAATAATCTAAGTTTTGCCAATGTTGTTTCGGACTATCAATCATCCCTTGAGCATAGGCTAGCCCAGAGTAGCTCGAAATAATGAATTGTCCTATCAAAGGTCCCCAATAAGGAGGCATAGGAATATGCCATATGTTGCCTTGTGTCTTGTCATACATTTTATATTTTTGAAGGCCTGCCTTTAGCCTATTTAAAGCTGCCGTATTTTTATTCACCGATAAACGATAATTAGCTGAAAAATCGACGTCGGCCCATGCAACCCAACCACTAACTCCCAGCTTTTTGAGAGCATTTATCGCTGCATCTTGGTATTGGCGTTGTCCAGTCGCTTGATACAGTTCAACACTGGCTAGAGCTAAGTTATCAAGTGAAATTTTATCTGGATAAAAGTCATTGGTTATGTCGCGTTCAAAAGCTCCTTTTTTGTGAACATCCGGTTGATTCATTCTTTGATAAATTGCTTTGGCTTTTGCTAGGTATTGCTGGCTCAATCTTAGATCAAAAGGCTTAAATACCTGTGAGCCAAGTGCAAGAGCGGCTGCCGTTGATGCCATGTGAGGCAGAGAAAGTGCTGATAAAGCCTCTCGTTTACCATCTCGTGTATCATTTTCAGGTAAGCGATAACCCAATTGATGATCTAATCCAGTTGATACCTGAATAATAAATTCATCTTTTTCAGGATAGGTTTTCAATAAATAATCGAGTCCGTGTTTTGCCTCATCAAGAATATCGACATAATCGGATTGACTGAGTTTTTTATTAAATAAAGCTGGTTCAACTTGGTAGGCTCGTAACAGATAATAAGCGCTGTAAGCGGTTGTTAGCGTAAACTTAATGTAATCTGCAGCATCATACCAGCCTCCTTGCATATCAACATACTGTACTGGTTTTTCAAGTTGCCATTGTCCAAGTGACATTTCGCCTTTAGGTTTATAGATAGGCGCCTTTGCATCACCTAAGTGGCTGATTGAATGTAGGTGAGCATCGGCCGTTCCACTTCTGGCTGTTTTAAAATGCATTAGCATTTCATCAATTAAAAATAAGTAAGGTTGTTGTTTAATATAGATTTGACTGAACAGCTTATCTTCGATTTGAAGTTGGTATTCGCCTTTTCCAGTAACACTTGAGATATCAATAAGGAAGTTGAAAGGTTTAGCTGTGTGTTTGGTTTTTCCAGCCAAGCTTTTATCTAAAGTGCCAGATAGCACAACTTTATTTGCTGATAAAAGCTGCCAGTGTTGACCCTCTAAGTTAAGATCTGACATCAAAATGAGTTCTTTGTCTTGCACTGCATGGTAGCCAAGGTGGTTATATCTGAGCCAAGAAGAATCAGGGTGTTCACTCGCTATAGCATTGATAGACAAGATACAAAGAATAAATAAAAGCATTTTGACGTACATGGGCGGTTCCTTGTTCTCTAACTTTCCTGTTTACGCAACACTTATCATGCCGGATTTCATATTTTCACGATAGTAAAAATACTATTTTTTCCTAAACCGATAGTTTGTTAAAATTATTTTATAGAGAAGGCTTTTTACAAGGTCTGTTTTTCCATTCAACATTAAGTGTATTTTCCTATTATGACCGCACCTGTTATTGACGCTAAGTTTTCCGTAGCCCCCATGCTTGATTGGACAGATCGCCATTGCCGTTATTTTTATCGAATTATGAGTAAAAAGGCTGTTTTGTATACTGAGATGGTTACCACAGGCGCAATTTTACATGGTAAAGCAGATTACCTTGCGTATCACCAATCAGAGCACCCGCTCGTTTTGCAATTAGGTGGAAGTGATCCTGAAGCGATGAGCCAAGCCACTCAAAAAGCAGAGCAGTACGGCTACGATGAGGTCAATATTAATGTGGGGTGTCCATCTGATAGAGTGCAAAACGGTGCTTTTGGGGCGTGTTTAATGGCAGAGCCCAGTCTTGTTGCTGATAACATTGTTGCAATGAAAAAAGCGTCTTCTTTGCCTGTGACGGTTAAAACGAGAATTGGCATTGATGATTTCGATTCGTACGCGTTTTTAACTGACTTTGTTGAGAAAAATGCCGAAGCAGGCTGTAACCACTTTATTGTGCATGCAAGAAAAGCTTGGTTAAAAGGTTTAAGCCCGAAGCAAAACCGGGAAATTCCAGAGTTAAACTACGATAGGGTATATCAGCTGAAAAAGGATTACCCCGAGTTATTGATTTCAATAAATGGTGGTATTGAAACACTCACTCAAGCAAAAGAGCAATTAGCCATATTGGATGGTGTCATGATTGGGCGAGCTGTTTATCAAGACCCTTACATGATGACAAATGTTGATGAATTGATATACGGTGATTCGGCAAATAGATTGTCAAGAGAAGCCGTGGTTGAGGCGATTATTCCTTATGTCAAAGATTGTATTGAAAATGAAGAGCGCACGACTACTTGGCACATTGCACGTCATATGCTTGGTTTGTTTAATGGGCAGCCAGGTGCCCGCCAATGGCGACGCTTTTTAAGTGAGAACGCCCGTCATCACGCTAAAGATGAAAATGTATTTTATAAAGCCATGGAAGCGATGCATCAGCGCAAACCGTTCAGTGCTGAAAGTTGATACAATTTGTTGCTAAAGAATTGATCTAGTACAAATAAATCTTTGGAATTGTTATCGTTACTAAGCTAAGTTAGATAACTATTCGCTCATGATTGGATAATCTTTATTCGCTAGCCAAGGAAGCCTAATTCTTGAAACAACACGAGTTCCTAATGACGGATACTGATTTTGCCAGTATTCGTGACCAAGTTTATGCATCAGCCGGAATTGTGCTTGGTGATCACAAAAGGGAAATGGTTTACTCGCGACTTAGTCGACGTTTGCGTTTACTCAAACTCGACAACTTTCACGCATACTTAGATTACCTCGAACAAAATAAAACAACCGAATTTAGCCATTTCATTAATGCGATCACGACCAATTTGACTTCCTTCTTTCGAGAAAAGCATCATTTTGAGTTTTTAGAGCAAACGGTCATCCCTGAGTTATTGAAAAAAAATAGTGTCGATAAACGCGTGCGTATTTGGTCTGCAGGGTGTTCGACAGGCGAAGAACCGTACTCAATTTCTATGACGATTACTGATAAATTGGTAAAGCCTGGTTGGGATGTAAAAGTACTCGCCACGGATCTTGATTCAAATGTGCTGGCAAAAGCCAGCTCCGGGGTTTATTCCGATTCTAATGTCGGCAATTTAGACCTTAAGATTAAAAGTCGTTGCTTCGTTCGAAATACCAAAGGCGATAGCTATAAAATCAAGCCGCATTTTCAAAGTGTGATCCGGTTTAAACGTTTAAACTTATTAGAAAAGTGGCCTATGAAAGGCCAATTTGACGTTATATTTTGCCGTAATGTGGTTATCTACTTTGATCAAGAAACCAAAGAGCAACTGTTTAATCGTTATGCTCAGTTATTAAAGCCCGGAGGCTATTTGTTTTTAGGACATTCAGAAAGCATGAATCGTGGTATGAGCGCTTTTGAGCCACTAGGCCAAACTATTTATAGAAGGCGAGGCTAATTTGGGCACGATTCAACCCTCACTTGTTGGCTTTGAGCATATAAAACGCTTTTTTGATAGAAGACGGCAAATCGTCGTCGCTAAAGTTTTACCGGGTGAGTTTTATGTTACTAAAGAAAACGAAATTGTATCGACCGTTTTAGGTAGCTGCATTTCTGCTTGTATTTGGGAAGAAAAGCTAGGGATCGGCGGGATGAATCATTTCATGTTACCCGTAAAACGCGATGAACACGGCGCAGATGGTTGGCAAGGCGACTTAAGCTACACTTGTAGATACGGTCACTGGGCGATGGAGTATTTGATTAATGAAATTATTAAATACGGAGGTCGACGCGAGAACATGTTAGCTAAAGTGTTTGGCGGTGGAAAAATCGTTCCTAACATGTCTGATGTAGGTGCGAGTAACATTCAATTTGTGCGACACTTTCTTCAGCAAGAGTCTATTCCAGTTATTGCACATGATGTAGGTGGGCCTTGGCCACGCAAAGTTATATTTCATCCTAATTCAGGGATGGCAAAAATCAAAAAGCTCAAAAGTTTACACAATGATACCATCCAAGCACGTGAATCAATTTATCGCAAAGATATTGAGAAAAACGAGCAAGAAAGTGATATCGAACTGTTTTAGAGAATATTAGGTAGCTTATGTCGATTAAAGTACTTGTAGTTGATGACTCTCCGCTCATTAGAGGGGTATTGACTGAAATTTTAAATGCCGCACCTGATATCAAAGTAGTTGGTACAGCTGAAGATGCGCATGATGCTAGGGATAAAATAAAATCGCTTAATCCAGATGTCTTAACATTGGACATTGAGATGCCAGGGATGAATGGCATTAGTTTCCTAAAAAATCTAATGCGATTAAGACCTATGCCCGTTGTAATGGTTTCAACGCTAACCGCTGAAGGGGCTCCTGCTACATTAAAAGCACTTGAATATGGGGCTGTTGATTATCTTGCTAAGCCTAAGGTCGATGTAGCTAATGCGCTTAACCACTACAAAGACGAACTCCATGAAAAAGTAAGGGTAGCGGCCTCTGCCAGAGTAAGAGCTAAAACTGAAAAAGCTATTTCTGCTAACGTTTCACACCTCATTAAGTTAGATAGCTTAACTTACTTGCCTAATCACGTTATTACCATCGGCGCTTCGACAGGTGGAACTGAAGCAATTAAAGAAGTGGTTAAGCTTCTTCCTACAAATTGCCCTCCTGTTGTCGTCACTCAGCATATTCCTGCGGCCTTTTCGACATCCTTTGCGGCAAGACTGAACGAAAATGCCAAAGTTACTGTTCACGAAGCAACGCACGGACAAAAACTGGTTAAAGGTAATGTTTATATTGCTCCAGGGGATGATCATTTAACCATTTCACGGACAATCGATGGTTATATTTGTCGTTTAGATAAAGATGCCCCAGTTAATCGCCATCGTCCTGCTGTAGACAAACTGTTTGACTCGGTTGCTGTGGCAACAAAGGGCCGTGCAACAGGGGTTTTATTAACTGGCATGGGAGCTGACGGTGCTAAAGGGCTGCTGAACCTGAAAAATGCCGGCTGTCATACCATAGCACAAGATGAAGCGACCAGTGTGGTGTGGGGAATGCCTGGCGCTGCCGTTGAGTTAAATGCTGCTGCTCAAGTATTGGCGCTACAAGATATTACAGCGTGTATGTTAAAAGCGGCGAGTAAAGCGCGATAATCAACTCACGCTTTACGGTTTTAACGTATAAAAGATAATGATTTTCAAATGCCTAGCCTAGTCAGTTGCTTTTACTTTGATTATGCTCAGGGTAAATTTTCAATTAGGTTACCAAATGAAAAACTTATTACTTGCCTCGTCTATGTTATGTGCTTTTGGCGTGACAACCTCTGTTATCGCACATGAAGGCCATAAACATCATGAATCAATATTACATGCCGAAATAAAAACTGCCGACCAAGCACTTAATAAATTAACGGAGATCTACTTCCAAGCCAGCCTCAAATACGATCCTGTGAGTGCAACCTTTGCGGGTGAAAAAGCGTTTAATGATGATTTTTACCCAGAGATAAATGAAGCCAATCGCGCTGAGCAACTCAAATTTGAGAAGCACTTTTTGGCTGAACTCAAAAAGATAGATCGCAACCTGTTAACCGCTGAAGGTCAGATAACCTATGATCATTTTAAATATTTAAGAGAATTGAATATCGAAGGATTTAGCTTCCCAAGTTATCAAATTCCTTTTAATCAAATGTATGGTGTCCACAATTTCTTTGCAGTGTTGGGTTCAGGCCAAAGTGGCCAACCCTTTGTGACTTTTAATGATTACTTGAATTTCATCACACGATCAGAGGGCTATATCAAATATATGGATAGTGCACTGTCTTCGATGAAACAAGGTGCAGAGCAGGGTGTGGTTTTACCAAAGGTGCTAGTTGAAAAACTACTACCTCAGTTTGCAACACATATATCTGGTAAAGTTGAAGACAGTATTTTTTGGCAACCGATTGCCAATTTTTCTGAATTAATTTCAGATGTCCAACGCAAAGAATTAGAAAAAGCTTACCGAGAATTAATTACTAAGCAAATTCAACCTAGCTATAAAAAGGCACACGACTTTTTAAAAAATGAATACTTAGCGAAGGCAAGCGATACAGTCGGCTATAGTGATTTACCAAATGGCAGTGCTTGGTACGAATACAAAATTAAGCAAAATACGTCTCTTGATTTTAGTGCTGAAGAAATACATGAATACGGTCAACAGGAAGTTGCTCGCATTTTAGCTGAAATGAAAAAGGTTAAAGAGCAAGTCAATTTTGACGGTGATTTAGCGAGCTTTTTTGAGTTTTTAAAAACAGATGAGCAGTTCTACTTCAAATCTGAAAAAGAAGTGGTTAATGCTTATCAAACTATTAAAACTAAAATAGATAAAGCGGTACCGAGTTTATTTGAAGTATTCCCAAAAGCGGATTATATCATCAAGCCCGTTGAAGCTTTTCGAGCTCAATCTGCAGCGGGTGCCAGCTACCAATCTCCAGCTCCTGATGGTTCAAGACCAGGCGTTTTTTATATCAATACATACAACTTAAAAGCGCAACCAAAGTTTTTACTGGAAACCTTGAGTGTTCATGAAGCATCTCCAGGCCATCACTTTCAAATCAGTATTCAGCAAGAGCTAAAAGATGTACCTAAATTTCGCCGTTTTGCTGGCTCAACCGTTTTTGCCGAAGGCTGGGCACTTTATGCTGAGAGTTTAGGTAAGGAAATGGGGCTCTTTAGCGACCCTTACATGTGGTATGGCCGTCTGTCTGATGAGCAGCTAAGAGCGATGCGTTTAGTTGTAGATACTGGCTTGCACGCTAAAGGTTGGAGCCGTGAACAAGCGATCGATTTTATGAAAAAGAACTCTTCTTTAGCAGAATCAGATATTATTGCTGAAGTCGAACGTTATATTGCGATCCCTGGACAAGCATTAGCCTATAAAATGGGTGAGCGAGCTATTCGCGATCTAAGAACGCTTGGTGAAAAGGAATTGAAAGATAAATTTGATATTAAAGCCTTTCATACCCAAGTTTTATCATCCGGCTCAGTACCTATGCCAATATTACAAAATAAAATTAAGGCGTGGATAAATAGCCAAAAATAATTTGATATAGCCAAGTAAGATTTATCTTTTGCTTGGCTATAAAACCCTCATTTTTTATATAAGGACAGAATCGTGCAGACACCAACGAGTATTGATCTGACACCTGAAAATTTCCAACAAGTATTACTAGAGCAAGCTGGTAGCAAAGTCGTTATCGTCGATTTTTATGTGCAAGGTATGCCTGAATGCCAAGTACAACACGATGCTATAGCTGCAACATTAGCAAACGCTCCTGATGCTGTAATTTGGACTCGAGTCGATTGCCAACATCAACAAGGCATTGCGATGCAGTTTGGTGTTCAGGCTTTACCGACGATTGCCTTAATTAAAGAAGGGCAGCCAATTGATGGATTAGCCGGTCCACAGCCTGCAGAAGCTATTGCTGAGTTGTTAAATAAACATATGCCTAAACCTGAAGATGATTTACACAATCAGGTCCAACTTATGCTTGCTTCTGGTCAATTTGCTCAAGCTGCGCCTCTAATTAAGCAAGCGCTTGAGTTAGCACCTGAACGTGTTGACATTCAAAAGACAAATGCGGATGTATTACTCAATTTAGGTCGAGTAGCTGAAGCAGAGGCGATACTCGCTGCTGTAAAAATGATTGATCAGGATGACTATTATCATTCATTAATGGCGCAATTAGAGTTGAAAAAACAAGCGGCTGATACGCCTGAAATTCAAGCTTTGCAAACACAGCTGGATAGTGAACCCGATAACATTGAAGTAAAAATCAAATTAGCGGTTCAATTACATCAGGTGCAGCGAAGCGAAGAAGCGTTAACACTACTGTTTGATACACTTAAAAAGCAGTTAGATGCGCAAGATGGTGAAGCTAAGCGCATCTTCATGGATATTCTTCAAGCGATGCCAACTGGTGATGAGGTCGCTGCTAAGTTCAGAAGAAAGTTATACGGTTTAATGTATTAAACCTGAACAAGTAAATAAAAAGCTGAGTGTATAACTTGGCTTTTTCTTAGTATTCGAGAGGGCGCATTGCTCTTTTGAGCACTTTCTCAGGCATTCGCTCAGCTAAATTAGCGAGTAAGTTTTTAGCGCGTTTGTGCTGAAACTTATCGGCAATAACCGCGTTGTGTAGCCAATGATAAGCATCTTCATAATCTCTTGGACTACCTAAATCATCACAGTACATTTCTACTAACCTAAGTTGTGCATTTAAATTGCCCATAGCTGCAGCTTCTCTTAGGTAAATTAAAGAGCGTTTAATATCGATTTGTACCAATGTACCTTGATGATAGTAGCGGCCAAGTTGCTCTAGCGCTGCCGGTAATCCTTGATTAGCTGACTCTTGAATATAGTACAAGCCAAGTGTTGGGTTCTTATCAACACATACACCCCATGCAAGCATATCTCCCCATAAGAATTGATAAGCTGGGTTTTTAACAACTTTGGCTCTAGCTTCAATATCCTGGATTAGCTGGCAGTTATCTTCAACCACGCGGGCTAAATGCTGATTTTTGTTTATCCAACTAATCAGTTCATCTTGCTTGTAGATTTGTACTACTTTTAACTCAGCACTCGCTTTTGATACATAGAAGAACAAAACTACGGCTACGCATAGTAAACAAAGTTTTAAAGGGCAAAAGCTATGTTGTTTCATCACTCGCTCGTATTTAAATTTATCTTCAGTGAAAATTTATATGGCTAGTAAAGTTATCGGCACCGCCGCGCAAATTTTGACACTTATCTATGAAGATAAATTTAAGCAAGTTATTTGCCATACTGATAACGTTGTATTTTAATACCTTGTTCGCTAAGTAAATTGAGCAAGTTCTCGTCTGGCTTTCCTGTCATATGCATAAGTCCTACGGCAATAAAATTGCCGGGGTGCGCTAAGATTGGTATTAATTTATCAACCCAAGCGATATTTCGGCTCTTTAGCAGTTGTTGCTGTAACAGCTGACTTTCTTTTGAAAGTTGATTCGTGTGTTGAGCCACTTTCTCAATTGCTGCTAAATCACCCCGTTGCCAAGCAGATAATAAATATGCCATGTTGAGCTCTTCTTCATCAAAGCTTGCTAATGTGTCTTTTAAATTAGCCAGTCCCTGATCCTTTTGGCTAAAAAACGGTGTGAGCTGTTCTGCAAAACGTTCAAGAGAAATGACCTGTTTACCCATTTGATGAGCTTTAGTTATCAAGGTTAAATCTGCACCTTGCTGATAATCATAACCCTGTGATGCCAGATAAAACTGCAACATTTGCATGTTGATAAGCCAAGGTTGTGTATTTTTGTCATATAAAAAGTTAGGCAGGGCGGTTTTGATTTGCTTTTGCATATTTATTGCCAATGGTTTTTTACTGACCATATGTGGCATGAAAGCTTGTTGCATTTCCGCTGGGCTAACTTGGGTAATGTCTATTTCTACTATTAATTTTCGAGATTGTTTAAATTGTTTATCAATGGCATCGGGCAATATTAAAGGTGTATCGCTGGCATGTATCGTACCGAGTAACCATGAAGTATTGTCTTTGTATTCGAGTTGCCAAACCGCGGGAGTATAAGTTGGCTCTTTTGCATGTGCTACATATGCACTGAAGAGGCTAACCCATATAAGGGCTAGCCAACACATTTTAATGAAGTGAGTCATTTTCAATTATTGTGGTAAATAAAGCGGTTTAGCTGTTGCTGGCTCTGGTTTATAACCCATGCTAGCGGCATTTGCACAACTGCCATTTTCCAAATAAGAAATTGCGGTATCAATAGCAGGGTCATTTCTGTCTCCCCAGTTGGCTACCACGGTCTCATCACTGACTGGGCAATCTGCTGTAATGCCGTTGAAGTAATCACCAAATCCCACTGCATTAACTGCTTGAAAGTTGATAGCCAGCATAGTTTCATCGCAATATTCATCAGGTACCATCCCAACAGGCTTACCACAAGTGGTCGAACCAACGGTAGTGACCTCCATGTATGGTCTTAGCGCGTTGACGACAATTTCACTGGCGGAGCAGCTCTCTGCGGATGTTAAGACAACTAAGCGATCTAAATTAAGTGCTTTATTAAAGATGTCATTGTATGGCTGTGCATCGTCGGGTTTTAACGAATCAATAGCGTTATTGAAAAAATAATTATCGCTTGAAATGTTACTGTTATAGAGGAAGGTTAGGAATAGGTTATCTCTCACCTTATCTCCTGCTATATGTGTGGCTAAACGTTGTGATACGTCGACGCGGCCACCACCATTATATCTAAGGTCGAGTACTAACTCTTTGACGGCTGAGTCATATAAAAAATCAAATGCTTGATCGAGTTCGCCAGCCGATGGGTCGAGAAAACCTTCTTGGAAAGATAAATAACCTACTGTACCAGCATTAGAATTGAGGGTACTTACCCCCATCACGGTATTAACTTGGATATTGCCTTTAACTAAAGTTGAATTAACGATTTCACCATTTGGCTTTTGCCAACTGGCTGCTAATTCAAAACCAGCTTGATCTGGGCCTAACAACTCATCATAGCGACTATCATTTGTTCTTGCCCAATCAATAATATCGCTAGCAGGAGTGTCACCTAAAGAAAGAATTCTATCGCCTCTTTCTAAACCTGCACGTCCTGCGCCGGCATTTTCATAAGTATAAACAATGCGTATGTAATCATCGGATTCATTAAAATCTAATCGCATACCATAGCCAAATGCATTACCAGAGCTGATATCGTCCCAGGTACTTGACGGCAGCACGAAGCTAAATCTATCTTCAGGGGCTTTGACATCATCTAACATGGCCTGGCTAGTCGCATAAGCAAATGCATCGATAGAATTTGGCAGCTGTTGATCCCAAAGATAATTCTTTTCTAAGAAATCAAACCAGACTAAGTTTTTATCCGGTTGTGAGCATTGAGCAATGTTGTTTGGTACTGAATCTCTACTTGGACCACTTAGGCCGCCACCAGAACCACCACAACCGGCAATGAATAGAGCAATCATGCTTGAAATAACTGATTTGCGCATAGAGCTATCCTGAAAATTGAATCACAACAACACTATGACAAAAAATAAGTCTGATTTCGATAGAATGGAAAAATTAAGAAAGATAAAAACAGAATGTTTTGTAAAATTGGAGCGGCTAACGAGGCTCGAACTCGTGACCCCGACCTTGGCAAGGTCGTGCTCTACCAACTGAGCTACAGCCGCTTCCTGGGTTACTTGAGGTTTACTGCTCAAGTGGGGGCGCATTGTAAAGATATAATTTTTCAATGCAAGTGTTTTTTTATAAATTAAAGAATTTTTCTTTGTATCTTGCTAATTCTTCAATAGATTCACGAATATCTTCCAATGCTAGGTGAGTCCCTTTTTTCTTGTAATCAGTCACTAGTTCAGCTCGCCAACGGCGCGCAAGCTCTTTGACTGTGCTTACATCAAGGTTACGATAATGAAAGAATGCTTCTAACTTTGGCATGTGGATATACATAAAACGACGGTCTTGACCTATGCTGTTACCGCACATAGGTGATTTACCAGCAGGCACATACTGCGCTAACCAGTCCATTGTTTTTTGTTCAGCCTCTTCAATTGAAACATTACTTTCACGACAACGTTGCGTTAAACCCGATTTACCATGCTGATTTACACACCACTCATCCATGTTGTCTAACACTTCATCGGGTTGCTTAATGGCAAAAACGGGCCCTTCGGCAATAATATTTAGTTCACTGTCAGTGACTATTGTGGCTACTTCAAGTACCTTATCTGTATCAGGTTCGAGACCTGTCATTTCTAAATCGAGCCAGACAAGGTTATTTTCGCTAAATGACATATAGAGACCTTAAACGACAATCCTCTTTTAACATTACACGAACTCAATGTAATATATAAAGGTTTTTCAGCAATTAATTGCTAAATTTAGGTTAATTCACTTAATTATTTATTAAAAGTCGTAGAGTGGCAAAGAAAAAAAAGCTCAATAAGCAGCAACAGAGGCGTTTAAGCGCCAATCAATCGCGTAAATTATCGCGAAAAAATCAAGCACCCGAGCCAGAATCAAGTATGTTAGGTCCTGCTTTATCAGGTTTAGTCATTAGCCGATATGGTCAGCATGCAGATATTGAAAATGAGCAAGGTGAATTAAAACGTTGTGATCTCAGGCGTAGTGTAAGATCACTTGTTGCGGGTGATCAGGTAGTATGGCGTGAACTTCTCGATGGCCAAGGCGGTTCAGACGGTGTAGTTGAAGCAGTAGAAGAAAGAAAATCAGTTTTAACGCGGCCAGACTATTACGATGGGCTTAAAGCAGTCGCAGCCAATATTGAGCAGGTTGTTGTCTTATCATCTATTAAACCTGATTTATCACTACAGATTATTGATCGTTATCTCGTAGCGGTTGAGCACATGGGTGCACAACCAATAATTGCCATTAATAAAATTGAATTGTTATCCGCTGACGAGCTCACACAGGTTAAAAATGATTTAGCTTATTATGAGCAAATTGGTTACAAGGTGTACTTTGTAAGTGTTAAAGACGATATTGGAGTAGCCTCACTACTAGCCGAATTAAATCAACAGGTTTCAATTGTTGTTGGCCAGTCTGGAGTCGGAAAATCTTCTCTAGTCAATATTTTATTGCCTGAAACCAATGCAGATGTTGGGGCTATCTCTGATAACTCAGGCTTAGGTCAACATACCACGACAGTAGCTCGACTCTATCACATGCCATCTGGCGGGCGTTTAATTGACTCACCAGGTATTCGAGAGTTTTCACTATGGCATCTCACGCCGGAAGATATCTTTGATGGCTTTATTGAGTTTGGTCAATATAAAACCTGCAAGTTTAGAGATTGTAAACACAAAGATGACCCAAAGTGTGGCATTCGAGAAGCGCTTGAGCGCGGGTTAATTTCTCAATCTAGATTCGATAATTACCATCGAATTATTGAGTCATTAGCACAAGATAAACCTAACCGTTTTGTAGAGTTATAAAATCCGCTACAATATCCACAATTTTAAAAGATGAGGGGCACATAAGTGTTACCAGAAAAATTCAAAGTCATGTTGCAATATTGCTTTCCGCAGCATGGTTTATCTCGTTTAGTCGGTTTGCTAGCCGCCTCTAAAAATAAAACCATTAGCCAAGCTTTTATTCGTATATTTGCTAATCGCTTCGGTATCTCACTTGAAGAAGCAAATAAATCTGAGTTTAAAGACTTTGCGAGCTTTAACGAATTTTTCACTCGTACACTTAAACCTGGTGCAAGACCCGTTGATACTGCTGAAGACGCTTTTGTTTGTCCTGTTGATGGGGCGGTAAGCCAGCAAGGGAATGTGGTTAATGATTTGATTGTCCAAGCTAAAGGCCATGATTACAGTGTCACTGCCTTATTAGGCGGTGATGAGCAATTAGCTAAACCTTATGAAGGCGGTAAATTCACGACTATTTATCTGTCACCAAAGGATTATCACCGTATTCATATGCCGGTTACAGGTAAGTTAAAGAGAATGACTTATGTACCTGGTAAACTTTTCTCGGTAAACCCTGCAACGACGCGCAATGTTCCTGGCTTATTTGCTAGAAACGAACGTGTAATCTGTACCTTTGATACAGACTTTGGCGAAATGTCTATGGTGCTTGTCGGTGCAACAATCGTTGCAAGTATCGAAACGGTTTGGGCTGGTACTATTACACCTCCAACTGGAGCAAGACCTTTTACTTGGCATTATAAAGACGAACAAGCCATTACTTTGGAAAAAGGGGAAGAGATGGGGCTATTCAAATTAGGCTCAACTGTAATTCTGCTTATGCCACAAGACACGATTGATTTTGAAGATGACTTTGAAGAAGAAGCGGTTGTTCGTCTGGGCAGGAAAGTAGCGACAATAAAGTAATTTTCTTCAAGTTTAATTCAATGAATTTCTATTTAAAGCGATACACAAGTGTCGCTTTTTTTGTTTATCAGGAAAGATAAAATGTCTTCACATGACACACAACAGGTCAAAATAGCACTTGCTCAAACACATATTGCTATCTTACTACTTGCTGGCACGGCTTTGTTTTCAAGAGTCATTGAATACAACGCAACAGTCATTTCATTGGGTAGGGCATTTATTGCATTTTGGGTGTTGGCTTGTCTGGTCAAGCTTACCGAAAAGCGTATACGCTTACACAGCTGGCGTGATTATCGAAATGGCACGATATTAGGTGCACTGATGGCTGCGCATTGGGTGACTTACTTTTATGCGATGCAGTTTTCAAGTGTGGCAACAGGTATGATTGCACTTTATACCTTTCCCGTTATTACTGTGCTGATTGAACCTCTTATGCAAAAAAAGCTCCCCAAGTTTTCGGATATCTTTTTGGCAGTTGTAGTTGTAATTGGTGTCGCTTTAATGGTTCCTGAGTTTTCTCTTAAAAGTGAACATACTGTGGGGATCTTACTGGGGGTTCTATCTGCTATTTTCTTTGCCTTTCGCAATATCATGAATAAACAAGTCTTTGCTCATTATTCAGGAGCGAAGAACATGATGTTCCAAGCCTTGATTGTTACCCTGTGCTTGTTGCCATTCGAATGGCAAGCCTTTACTGCTATTCCGTCTTCCCCTTGGGTTTGGTATTTCTTATTATTAGGTACTGCTTTTACCGCCCTGCCACATGTCCTTGTTGTATCTGGACTTAAGTACTTACAAGCCAAGAGTATGGCGTTAATCTCGTGCTTGTCGCCATTTTACGGTGCAATTCTAGCTGCGCTTTTACTTGCTGAGTATCCGGATATTTGGACTATAGTTGGTGGTACCTTGGTTGTTAGTGCGGCAGTTTTTGAAACCTTAGCCGTTAAAAAAGCGTCAAAATAGAATAGGGATTAACTATGTGGATATTTGCTCATCGCGGAGCAAGTGGTCATGCACCAGAAAATACCTTGAAAGCTATTCAACTTGCTTTAGATATGAATTGCCATGGCATCGAAATTGATGTGCATGAAATTGAAGGCGAATTACTCGTTATCCACAATCGATGGTTAATGGAGACAACAAATGGTGATGGCCATGTGCATCAGCACAGTTTAGCTCACTTACGCACACTGGATGCCGGCCATGGTCAATCCATCCCAACTCTTAGAGAGGTACTTGAGCTCATCAAAGGCCATTGTGTGGTCAATATCGAGGTTAAGTCTTGGGCAACTGAGCGTGCGGTCTTAGCTGAAATTGAGTATGCAATTAAAAAGCTGTCGTTTAGAAATGAACAAATAATCCTATCGTCTTTTAATCATCAAATTCTTGCTGAAGCAAAAAGGTTACGACCAGCTACATTAATTGGAGCATTAACTAG
This sequence comes from Marinifaba aquimaris, assembly GCF_013328345.1. GTDB lineage: Bacteria > Pseudomonadota > Gammaproteobacteria > Enterobacterales > Alteromonadaceae > Marinifaba > Marinifaba aquimaris. The sequence continues at coordinate 16,385 of NZ_JABULX010000010.1, read as the reverse complement.
CTGTATTCCATTGCACTACGCTAAATTTGCCCAAGAGCTGAAAGCATACTCAGTCAATTGCTGTATCGATTTTGTTGATCGAGCCTTGGTAAAGGATGCACATAGCCGGGGTATCAAGGTATTGGTTTACACAGTTAATGAGGAAGTGGATATGAAGGCGATGCAGGCGTTGGGTGTAGATGGGATATTTACAAACTACCCTTCTCGGGCAGTAATTGCTTGTGGGCTAGATAACTAGCCCACTTTAAGTTAATCGTTTAAATGCTCAATCGCTTGATTTAAAGCGTCTTCTCTTGAATGAACAAACATATCTTCAGTGAGTAAATTTTCTTTATTCATCGAGATTAGCTTTTGTTTACTCGCATCTAATTTGCAGACAATACGAACGGTTTTGTTGTTGCTCATAGCTTCAATTGCCATGTTCTCTATGGATAGGGAGATTGTATCGTCTAACAGGGAAACATCACTTAAATCAATAACGACAACTTTATGATTTGCTATGGCCGCTCTTTCCCTTGATAACGCTTTAGACACACCAAAAATCATAGGACCACTTAGGTAGAAATAAAGGATCTGTCCTTTACCTTGATTGAGAAGTTCCCTTTCACTTTTAGATAACGGCAGTTCATCATCCATATCTGAAATCGCTTTAATTTGTTTAGATTGGCTTTGGCTGAGTTTTTCTATAATGATGATATTTGCAACAAATAAACCAATGCCAACAGCGACCATTAAATCAACTAATACAGTCAAAGATAGAACGGCATACATAATTAAAGTCGATTGCCAAGAGACACGGTGTGCACGCTTAATAAAGCTCCAGTCTAGGATATCTACACCGACTTTTACCGCGATACCTGCAAGTAATGCTAACGGTATTGTACTGATAAGAGATGCCGCTCCATAGACACCTACTGCCAAGACAATAACACGGGTTAACCCTGACCAAGCAGTCCTAGCGCCTGATTGAATATTGACCACAGTACCCATAGTGGCGCCAGCACCAGGTAAACCTCCAAATAAGCCAGACATCAGATTACCTAAACCTTGGCCCATCAGTTCTTTGTTTGATTTGTGTTCGCTTCTTGTCAGGTTATCTGCAATAACAGATGTCAGCATAGAATCAATACAACCCAGCATACCTAGTACCAATGCATCTACTATCATAGTTTGCCATTGCTCTGCGCTAAACGATGGTAAAATAATGCTTGGTAAACCTACTGATACTTCACCAATACGACGAATATCATCGCTATCAACGAGATATAAAGACGCGAGGGAAATTGCTATAAGGGCAATAAGTTGAGCTGGTACATAACGCGTCCATTTTTTAGGCATTAAAAATAAAATGGCTAGTGTAGCTGCAAAAAGCGCAAGTTCAGTAAATTGCACATTACCAATCAGGTCGGGGAGGGCAGTAAGCGTTCCTATGACACCACCACCAGGTGAGGCCTGACCAATAGCCGGTGCAATTTGCATAATTATGAGGATGCAGCCTATACCTGACATAAAGCCGGAGACTACGCTGTAAGGCATCAAGGTAATATATTTACCGAGCTTAAATGCACCAAACAGCATCTGGAAACAACCGGCTAGCATTACGACGGTAAATGCCATAGCGAGGCCATTTTCAGGATCTGACGCAATTAGGGAGGCAATAACAGCTGTCATTAAGACCGTCATTGGACCTGTAGGTTCGGATATAAGAGTAGGTGTACCACCAAAGACTGCGGCGAAAATACCAACTAATAAAGCACCGTAAATACCAGCTTCAGGACCTAAACCTGAGGCAACACCAAAAGTAAGTGCAAGTGGTAAAGAAACGATGGCTGCAGTTGCGCCGCCTAAAATATCTCCACGTATCGTCGAGAGATTAAATAAGTTGAACATAAAGCTAAAGACTCCCTCATTTGCGGCACATTGTATATGACTCTATTAGTTTGTAAATTTATATTCACAAGAGTTGTTCAACTTAACGAGTAATGTAGTTGATACAGAAAATCGTAGAATTTACAGATGATTGTAGAGCATAAAAGAAAAAGCTAGCGTTAATAAATGAAGACTGAAATATCTGTGGGGGTTAGTTGATCTAGTAGGGCGCTAAGTTGTTAAGCAAAAGTGAGAGATATGGGGCCTATATAAATCAAAAACGTTATACCTTCATCAGACTTGCTAAGTGCCTTGCATAAAAATCGAACTTTATTCTTGCACTAAAGGATAAAGCCTGTATAATTCGCGGGCTTTCTCAATATGAGAAGCAAAATATATACAACGTTCCCGATTTGGGAACAATGAATTCATTCGCACTTCCCCCTGGATTTAATAAAAAAGGGTCGGGAAAGTGTGTTTATTTTTGTTCTTTTTACTGGAGATTTGTCAATGGCAGGTCAAAGAATTCGAATTCGCTTGAAAGCATTCGACCATCGCTTAATCGACCAATCAACAATGGAGATTGTTGAGACGGCTAAGCGTACTGGTGCACAAGTTCGTGGTCCAATCCCTCTTCCTACACGCAAAGAGCGTTTCACAGTTCTAGTTTCACCACACGTGAACAAAGATGCTCGTGATCAATACGAAATCCGTACTCATAAGCGTATGTTAGACATCGTTGAGCCAACTGATAAAACAGTTGACGCATTAATGCGATTGGATCTAGCTGCAGGTGTTGATGTTCAAATCAGCCTAGGCTAATAGAAATTCAAGCAATCGAAAGATTAAGAGGTAATTAACATGGCTATTGGTTTAATCGGTCGTAAAGTAGGTATGACTCGCATCTTCACTGAAGATGGCGTATCAATTCCTGTTACGGTTATCGAATGTGAAGCCAACCGTGTCACGCAGGTAAAATCTGTAGATACAGACGGTTACTCTGCACTTCAAGTTACTACGGGCTCTAAAAAAGCAAATCGCGTAAACAAGCCACAAGCTGGTGTGTTTGCTAAAGCTGGCGTTGAAGCTGGTCGCGGTTTATGGGAATTCCGTTGTGATGCAGAAGCTGGCATCGAAGTTGGTTCTGAAATCAAAGTAGACATCTTCTCAGATGTTGCAAAAGTGGATGTAACTGGTACGTCTAAAGGTAAGGGTTTCCAAGGGGGCGTTAAGCGCTGGAACTTCCGTACTCAAGATATGACTCACGGTAACTCACTTTCTCACCGTGCTCCTGGTTCAATTGGTCAATGTCAAACACCAGGTCGCGTATTTAAAGGCAAAAAAATGGCTGGTCACATGGGTGCAGAGCGCGTAACTACTCAAAACTTAGAAGTAGTTCGTGTAGATGCAGAACGTAACTTACTATTAGTAAAAGGTGCTGTTCCAGGCGCCGCTAACGGTAATGTTATTGTTAAACCAGCTGTTAAAGCGTAACTTGGAGACAGATGATGGAATTAGCATTAAAAAACGCATCTGGCACCGTAGAAGTTTCTGAAGCAACTTTCGGTCGTGAGTTCAACGAAGCTCTAATCCACCAAGTTGTTACTGCTTACAGTGCAGGCGCTCGCCAAGGTACTCGTGCTCAGAAAAACCGTTCAGATGTGAGCGGTGGTGGTAAGAAACCATGGCGTCAAAAAGGTACTGGCCGTGCTCGTGCTGGTACAATTCGTAGCCCATTATGGCGTTCAGGTGGTGTAACTTTCGCAGCTGCTCCACAAGATCACAGCCAAAAAGTTAACCGTAAAATGTATCGCGGTGCTATTCAGAGCATTTTATCTGAATTAGTTCGTCAAGAGCGTTTAATCGTTGTTGAAGGCTTCGAAGCAGAAACTCCAAAAACTAAAGCATTAGTTGCTCAGTTAAAAGAGTTAGATTTAAGCGATGTATTAATCGTGACTGAAGAAGTTCAAGAGAACTTATTCTTAGCATCACGCAACTTACACAAAGTTGACGTACGTGATGTGCAAGGTATCGACCCTGTAAGCTTAATTGCTTTTGATAAAGTATTAATCACTGCAGGTGCAGTTAAGCAACTTGAGGAGGCGTTAGCATGATTAGTGAAGAACGTTTACTAAAAGTATTGTTAGCACCACACATCTCAGAAAAAGCGACTTTAACTGCTGAGAACGACAATACTATCGTTTTCAAGGTAACTACAGACGCGACTAAAGCTGAGATCAAAGCTGCTGTTGAAAAACTTTTCGAAGTTTCAGTTGACGCAGTTCGTACAGTTAATGTTAAAGGTAAAACTAAGCGTTTTGGCGCTCGTTTTGGCAAGCGTAGCGATTGGAAAAAAGCTTACGTTACTTTAGCAGAAGGCAGTGAATTAGACTTCACAGGCGCTGAGTAACCGGAGGATATGAATAATGGCAGTTGTTAAATGTAAGCCTACGTCTCCGGGTCGTCGTCACCTAGTTAAGGTGGTAAACCCGGATTTACATAAAGGCGCTCCTTACGCACCACTATTAGAGAAAAACTCTAAATCTGGCGGTCGTAACAACAAAGGTCGTATCACAGTTCGTCACATTGGTGGTGGTCATAAGCATCATTACCGTGTAATCGACTTCAAACGTAACAAAGACGGTATTCCGGCAAAAGTTGAGCGTTTAGAGTACGATCCGAACCGTAGTGCAAATATCGCATTAGTATTATACGCAGACGGTGAACGTCGTTACATCTTAGCACCTAAAGGTGTTGTAGCTGGCGATGCTATCGTATCTGGCGTAGATGCACCAATCAAAGCAGGTAACACTTTACCAATGCGTAACATCCCAGTAGGTACAACTGTACACGCTGTTGAATTACGTCCAGGTAAAGGTGCGCAAATCGCGCGTTCTGCTGGTACTTATGTACAAATCGTTGCTCGCGACGGTGCATACGTAACTCTTCGTCTACGTTCTGGCGAAATGCGTAAAGTTTTAGCTGATTGTCGTGCGACAGTTGGTGAAGTAGGTAATGCTGAACACATGTTACGCCAGTTAGGTAAAGCAGGTGCTTCACGCTGGCGCGGCGTACGTCCTACAGTACGTGGTGTTGTAATGAACCCGGTTGACCACCCGCACGGTGGTGGTGAAGGTCGTACATCAGGTGGTCGTCACCCTGTATCACCTTGGGGTATGCCTACTAAGGGTTACAAAACTCGTAAGAACAAGCGTACTGATAAGTTCATCGTACGTCGTCGTAATAAATAACATTTAGGGGAATCACCATGCCACGTTCTCTCAAGAAAGGTCCTTTTATTGACCTACACTTGCTGAAGAAGGTTGAAACAGCGGTGGAAAGCGGTGCCAAGAAGCCTATTAAAACTTGGTCTCGTCGTTCAGTTATCATTCCAGATATGATCGGACTGACTATTGCTGTTCATAATGGTCGCCAACATGTGCCAGTTTTCGTTTCTGACGAAATGGTTGGTCACAAGTTAGGTGAATTTGCACCAACTCGTACTTATCGCGGACATGACGCTGATAAGAAAGCGAAGAAGAAATAGGAGTAGTTATGGAAGTTTTAGCTAAACACACATTTGCTCGTATTTCTCCACAGAAAGCACGTTTGGTTGCTGACCAAATCCGTGGTCTTCACGTTGAAAAAGCTTTAGAAATCTTAAAGTACAGCCCGAAAAAAGGCGCGGACTTAGTAAATAAAGTTTTAAACTCTGCAATCGCTAACGCAGAACACAACGAAGGTGCGGATATCGATGAGTTATACGTTGCTAAGGTTTTCGTTGACGAAGGCCCTACAATGAAGCGCATCAAGACACGTGCTAAAGGCCGTGCAGATCGTATCTTAAAGCGTAGCAGCCACATCACTGTAGTTGTTGCGGATAACTAGGAGCAAGATAATGGGTCAAAAAGTACATCCTAATGGTATTCGCCTAGGTATCACTAAGCCATATCGTGCTACTTGGTATGCGAATTCAAACGAGTTTGCAGATACTTTAAACAGCGACAACAAAGTTCGCCAGTTCTTAACTAAAGAGTTAAAGAAAGCATCTGTATCTCAAATCGTTATCGAGCGCCCAGCTAAGAGTATTCGTGTGACTATTCACACTGCTCGTCCTGGCGTTGTTATCGGTAAAAAAGGTGAAGACGTTGAAAAGTTACGTTTGAAAGTTGCACAACTTGCAGGCGTTCCAGCTCAAATCAACATCTCTGAAGTGCGTAAGCCTGAGCTAGATGCACAATTAGTTGCTGAAAGCATTGCTAGCCAATTAGAGCGTCGTGTTATGTTCCGTCGCGCTATGAAGCGTGCAGTACAAAATGCAATGCGCATTGGTGCTAAAGGTATCAAAGTTGAAGTTAGTGGTCGTTTAGGCGGCGCTGAGATCGCTCGTTCTGAGTGGTACCGTGAAGGTCGTGTACCTCTACACACTTTACGTGCTGACATCGATTACGCAACTGCTGAAGCTTTAACAACATACGGTATTATCGGTGTTAAAGTTTGGATCTTCAAAGGTGAAGTTTTAGGTGGTTTACCATTACCAGGCCAACAACAAGAAGAGCCTAAGCAACGTAAAGGTAAAGCGCGCAAACCTAGAGGAGAGCGTTCATAATGTTACAGCCAAAAAGAACTAAATTCCGTAAGCAGTTTAAATTACGTAACCGTGGTTTAGCTCAATCGGGTAACAAAGTTAGCTTCGGTACTTTTGGTTTAAAATCAACTGAACGTGGTCGTATGACTGCGCGTCAAATCGAAGCCGCTCGTCGTGCCATGACTCGTCATGTTAAGCGTCAAGGTAAAATCTGGATCCGTGTATTCCCAGACAAGCCAATCACTAAGAAGCCGCTTGAAGTACGTATGGGTAAAGGTAAAGGTGGTGTTGAGTACTGGGTTGCTCAAATCCAACCAGGTAAAGTCCTTTATGAAATGGAAGGTGTACCTGAAGAATTAGCACGCGAAGCATTTGCTTTAGCAGCTGCTAAATTACCATTTAAAACAACTTTCGTAACTCGTACGGTGATGTAATGAAAGCTAGCGAATTAAAAGAAAAGTCAGTAGAAGAGTTAAAAGCTCAACTACTTGAGTTGCTTCGTGAGCAATTCAACTTACGCATGCAATTGAGTACTGGCCAATTAGCTCAAACTCACTTGTTAAAGCAAGTTCGTCGTAACATTGCTCGTGTTAAAACCGTTTTAACTGAGAAGGCAGGTGCGTAATGAGCGATAAAGTTCGTACAGTACAAGGTCGCGTAGTTAGTAATAAAATGGACAAGTCAATTGTTGTTGCTGTAACACGTCGTGTTAAGCACCCAATTTACGGCAAGTTCCTTACTCGTACTACTAAGATCCACGCGCATGATGAAAACAACGTTTGTGCAGAAGGTGATGTAGTAACTATCACTGAATGTCGTCCACTTTCTAAAAAGAAATCTTGGACATTAGTAGACGTTGTAGGTAAAGCATAATTTATTGTTTTACTTAGCAAATATGAAAAGCCGTGTTCATTTTGAACACGGCTTTTTTTTTGTCCAAAGCACAAAAAATAAATAAATCAAACGCGGCTATGGCATTTGAACGATTTACTGTTATAATGTCGCGCCCCTAAGGGTAGCCAGGCCTAAATTTTAGGCGTAATTTAGTATTATCGGAGCACGAAATGATCCAAATGCAAACGGCACTTGACGTTGCTGATAACAGCGGCGCTCGTCGAGTCCAATGTATCAAGGTCCTAGGTGGTTCACATCGTCGTTACGCTCACGTGGGCGACATCATCAAAGTTACTGTTAAGGAAGCAATTCCTCGCGGTAAAGTTAAAAAAGGTGATGTACTTAACGCGGTTGTTGTTCGCACTAGAAAGGGCGTACGTCGTCAAGACGGCTCATTAATTCGTTTTGATAACAATGCTGCTGTATTGTTAAACGCAAACCATCAGCCAATCGGTACTCGTATCTTTGGTCCTGTGACACGTGAACTTCGTAACGAAAAGTTCATGAAGATCGTGTCGTTAGCACCTGAAGTACTTTAAGGAGTAATGAAAGATGGCAGCTAAAATTCGTAGTAATGACGAAATCATTGTTATCGCAGGCAAAGACAAGGGTAAAACTGGTAAAGTTTCTCGTGTTTTAACTAACGATAAAGTGATTGTAGAAGGTGTTAACATTGTAACTAAGCACGTAAAACCAAACCCGCAAGCGCAGGTTGAAGGTGGCCGTGTTGAGCAAGAAGCACCAATTCACGTATCAAACGTGGCGATCTATAACTCGGCAACGGGTAAAGCAGATCGCGTTGGTTTTCGAATTGAAGACGGCAAAAAAGTTCGTTTCTTCAAATCGAATAATGAATTGATTTAATAATCGGAGAAAACGATGGCGAAACTGCATGATTTGTATAAAGAGACCGTTGTAGCAGAGCTTGTTAAGCAGTTCGGTTACAAGAGTGTCATGCAAGTCCCTCGGATTGAAAAAATCACTCTAAACATGGGTTTAGGTGAGGCCTTAGCAGACAAGAAAGTATTAGAGCACGCTGTAGCTGATATGGCTGCAATCGCTGGTCAAAAGCCAGTGGTAACTGTTGCTCGTAAGTCTGTAGCTGGTTTTAAAATCCGCGAAGGCTATCCAATTGGTTGTAAAGTAACTCTACGCGGCGAGCGTATGTGGGAATTCTTAGAGCGTTTAATCTCTATCGCAATCCCTCGTATCCGTGACTTCCGCGGTTTGAATCCTAAGTCGTTCGACGGCCGTGGTAACTATAGCATGGGTGTACGCGAGCAAATTATCTTCCCTGAAATCGACTTTGATAAAGTTGATAAAGTACGTGGTATGGATATTACTATCTCTACTTCTGCTGCTTCAGACGAGGAAGGTCGTGCGTTGCTGGCTGCCTTTAACTTCCCGTTCAAGAAATAGGTGTAGGGTTATGGCTAAACAATCAATGAAAGCACGTGACGTAAAACGTGCAAAGTTAGTAGCAAAATACGCGGAAAAACGCGCAGCACTTAAAGCTATCATCAGTTCAGTTAATGCTTCTGATGAAGAAAAGTGGGACGCGGTTTTAAAACTTCAAACTTTACCTCGTGATTCAAGCCCTTCACGTCAACGTAACCGTTGTAACGTGACAGGTCGTCCACATGGTTATTTACGTAAGTTCGGCATGAGCCGTATCAAAGTACGTGAAGCCTGTATGCGTGGTGAGATCCCTGGCCTTCGTAAGGCTAGTTGGTAATTGGCTACAGACTGGAGTAACGAATTATGAGCATGCAAGATCCTATCGCGGATATGTTTACACGAATCCGTAATGGTCAAGCAGCGAGCAAAGTCGCTGTTACTATGCCTTCTTCAAAAGTTAAAGTAGCTATTGCTGACTTACTTAAAGCTGAAGGTTACATCACAGACTACAAAGTAGCTGGTGATGTGAAGAAAGAATTAGAAGTAACTTTAAAGTACTTCGAAGGTAAAGAAGTTATCGAAACAATCGAACGTGTTAGCCGTCCTGGTCTTCGCATTTATAAAAAATGTGATGAGTTACCGAAGGTAATGGGTGGTTTAGGTGTTGCTATCGTTTCTACTTCTAAAGGTATCATGGCTGACCGTGCCGCGCGTAAAGCAGGTATGGGCGGTGAAATCCTCGGTTACGTAGCGTAAGGAGTATAGATAATGTCTCGTGTAGCAAAAGCTCCTGTCGAATTACCTGCAGGCGTTGAAGTAACAATCAACGGTCAGGACGTAACTGTAAAAGGTTCAGCTGGTACTCTTAGCCTATCTGTAAACGCAGCTGTTGAAGTTGTTCAAGAAGAAAACGTTTTACGCACTCAACCGCGTGAAGGTTTCGCGAACGCTTGGGCACAAGCAGGTACAGCGCGCGCATTACTTAACAACATGGTTGTTGGTTGTGCTAAAGGTTTCGAGAAGAAATTACAGTTAGTTGGTGTTGGTTACCGTGCTGCGGCAAAAGGTAAAACATTAAGCTTAACTTTAGGTTTCTCACATCCATTAGATGTTGAAGTACCTGAAGGTTTAACTGTTGAATGTCCTTCTCAAACTGAGATCGTTGTAAAAGGCGCTGACAAGCAATTAGTTGGTCAGTTTTCTGCAAACGTACGTGGCTACCGTCCACCAGAGCCTTACAAAGGTAAAGGTGTTCGTTACGCTGATGAACATGTACGTCGTAAAGAAGCTAAGAAGAAGTAGGTTAATACGATGGATAAGAAAGCATCTCGTCTACGTCGTGCAACTCGCACGCGTGCAAAAATTAGCGAGTTAGGTGCAAACCGTTTAGTCGTTCACCGTACTCCTCGCCACATTTACGCGCAATTAATCGCGCCAAATGGTAGTGAAGTTTTAGCGGCTGCATCAACTGTTGATAAAGATATCCGTGAAAGTGTTTCTTACACTGGTAACGTAGAAGCAGCTAAAGCCGTTGGTAAAGCTATTGCTGAACGCGCAATCGAAAAAGGCATCAAAGATGTTGCTTTCGATCGTAGTGGTTTCCAATACCACGGTCGTGTACAAGCTCTAGCAGACGCAGCTCGTGAAGCTGGTCTTCAATTCTAGGAGTTAGGTAATGGCTAATACAGAACAGCAAAAAGGCAGCGAATTATTTGAAAAAATGATTGCTGTGAACCGCGTTTCTAAAGTTGTTAAAGGTGGTCGTATCTTCAGCTTCACTGCATTAACTGTAGTAGGTGATGGTAACGGTCGTGTAGGTTTCGGTTACGGTAAAGCCCGTGAAGTACCTGCAGCTATCCAAAAAGCAATGGAAAAAGCGCGTCGTAACATGGTGAACGTAGACCTTCACGGTAATACGTTACAACACCCAATTAAAGGTCGTCACTCAGGTTCGCAAGTATACATGCAGCCAGCTTCTGAAGGTACGGGTATCATCGCAGGTGGTGCAATGCGTGCAGTATTAGAAGTTGCAGGTGTACAAAACGTACTATCTAAGTGTTACGGCTCAACAAACCCTATCAACGTTGTTCGTGCAACAATCAATGCCTTAGCTGGCATGAAGTCTCCTAAGACTGTTGCGAAGAAGCGTGGTTTAGCGGTTGAAGATATTCTGGGGTAATTTGACATGGCAACTGTAAAAGTAACTCAGGTTAAAAGTTCGATAGGTCGTTTACCTAAGCACAAAGCGTGCTTAAAAGGTTTAGGCTTACGTCGTATTGGTCACACTGTAGAATTAGAAGATACTCCTTCTGTTCGCGGTATGATCAATAAAGTTTACTACATGGTCAAAGTGGAGGGTTAAGCAATGCGTTTAAACACTCTTAGCCCTGCAGCTGGTTCTAAGCCAGCTGGCAAGCGAGTTGGTCGTGGTATCGGTTCTGGTTTAGGTAAAACTGGCGGCCGCGGTCACAAAGGTCAAAAATCTCGCTCTGGCGGTAAAGTACGTGCAGGTTTCGAAGGCGGTCAAATGCCTATCCAGCAACGTTTACCAAAGTTTGGTTTTACTTCTCGTAAATCATTAGTTTCTCAAGAAGTAACATTAAACGAAATCGCTAAAGTTTCTGGTGATGTTGTTGAATTAGCAACATTGCAAGCAGCTGGCTTAGTTCGCAAGAGCACTAAAGCAGTTAAAGTTATCTTATCGGGTGAAATCACTCGTGCAGTAACTGTTAAAGGTTTAGGTGTTACTAAAGGTGCGCGCTCAGCTATTGAAGCTGCTGGTGGTAAAATCGAGGAATAATTAAACCATGGCTAAACCTGGACTGGAATTCAATAGCACTCAAGGCGGTAAGTCAGAACTTTGGACGCGTTTATTGTTCTTATTTGGAGCAATCGTAGTCTTTAGAGCTGGCTCATATGTACCAATTCCCGGTATCGACTCTGCAGTGTTAGCTGAATTGTTTGAACAACAAAAAGGAACCATCATTGAAATGTTTAACATGTTCAGTGGTGGTGCGTTAGAACGTGCATCTGTAATGGCACTTGGTATCATGCCGTATATTTCGGCTTCAATCATCGTACAGCTGATGACGCATGTACACCCGACGCTTCAAGAATTGAAGAAAGAAGGTGAGGCAGGTCGACGTAAGATCAGCCAATACACGCGATATGGTACTTTAGTTTTAGCGATCTTCCAGTCCATTAGTATAGCTACCAGCTTACCTAACATGGTTTCTGGTTTGGTTATTAATCCTGGTTTTGGATTCTATTTCACTGCGGTAGTGAGCTTAGTAACAGGAACTATGTTCCTTATGTGGCTAGGTGAGCAAATTACCGAACGTGGTATAGGTAATGGTATCTCAATGCTAATCTTTGCCGGTATTGTTGCAGGTTTACCTACAGCAATCGGTCAAACAGCAGAGCAAGCTAGACAAGGTGAAATTCACCTAATCTTACTTCTTCTTATTGCTGTGATTGTTGCTGCAGTTACTTATTTTGTTGTGTTTGTTGAGCGTGGCCAAAGACGTATCGTCGTTAACTATGCAAAACGCCAACAAGGTAGAAAAGTATTTGCAGCACAAAGTACGCATTTACCATTAAAAGTGAATATGGCTGGTGTAATTCCGCCTATCTTCGCTTCAAGTATCATTCTATTCCCAGGTACACTGGCGAGTTGGTTTGGTCAAGGCGAAGGTATGGTTGCTGAAGTATTACAAGAGATCTCATTGGTGTTAGCACCAGGTCAACCGTTATACATGATGCTATATGCAGCAGCGATCATATTCTTCTGCTTCTTCTATACTGCGTTGGTTTTCAACCCGCGTGAAACCGCTGACAATTTGAAAAAATCAGGTGCTTTTATCCCTGGATACCGTCCAGGTGAACAAACATCACGTTATATTGATAAAGTGATGACTCGCTTAACACTAGCGGGGGCGTTATACATAACGTTCATTTGTTTAGTACCTGAATTCATGATGGTAGCGTGGAATGTACAATTCTATTTTGGTGGTACATCTCTACTTATCATTGTCGTTGTCATCATGGACTTTATGGCTCAAGTACAGACTCATTTGATGTCTAGTCAGTATGAGTCTGTCCTTAAAAAAGCTAACCTAAAAAGCATTGGCAAATAGGTTAGCCAAAACTTAGCGGAGACTTGTTATGAAAGTACGTGCATCAGTTAAAAAGATTTGCCGTAACTGCAAAGTCATCAAAAGAAATGGTGTTGTTCGCGTAATCTGTTCATCAGATCCTAAGCACAAGCAACGTCAAGGTTAATTGAAGAAATTCAAATAAAGTCGGAATTGAAAAATAATTTCGACTTTTATTTGCTATATTGCCTCGGTTCGAGTATCCTCTCGGGCTTTTCGCGCTGAGGCGAATTTAAACTTAAAATATAGGAGTGGCATAGTGGCCCGTATCGCTGGCATTAACATTCCTCTTAACAAGCATACAGTGATCGCATTAACGTCGATCTACGGTATCGGTAAAACTCGCTCTCAAGCGATTTGTGCCGCTGCTGGTATCGCTGAAACTACCAAGATCAAAGATCTTGATGAAGCTCAGCTAGATTTGCTTCGTGAAGAGGTGGGTAAGTTTACCGTTGAAGGTGACTTACGTCGTGAAGTATCAATGAACATTAAGCGTTTGATGGATTTAGGTTGTTTCCGTGGCATCCGTCACCGTCGTAGCTTGCCTGTTCGTGGTCAAAGAACGAAGACTAACGCGCGTACGCGCAAAGGTCCTCGTAAGCCTATTAAGAAGTAGGAGATCTGAATAATGGCAAAAGCTCCAGCTCGTAGCACGCGTAAGCGCGCTAAAAGACAAGTTGCAGACGGTATGGCTCATATCCATGCTTCTTTCAATAATACAATTGTAACGATTACAGACCGTCAAGGTAATGCTCTTTCTTGGGCAACATCTGGTGGTTCAGGTTTCCGTGGTTCACGTAAATCAACTCCGTTCGCTGCGCAGGTTGCTGCAGAGCGTGCTGGTGTTGCTGCACAAGAGTACGGCTTAAAGAACCTTGAAGTATTTGTAAAAGGTCCAGGTCCAGGTCGTGAATCAGCGATCCGTGCATTAAATGCAACTGGCTACAAAATTACAAATATTACTGACGTGACGCCAATCCCTCATAATGGTTGTCGTCCTCCTAAGAAACGTCGCGTTTAATAATTGTTCCTCGGATAACGGAGAAAGAAGATGGCAAAATATACTGGGCCAAAACTTAAACTCAGTCGCCGTGAAGGAACAGACCTCTTCTTGAAGAGTGGTGTTCGCGCGATTGATTCAAAATGTAATATCGAAACAGCACCTGGTCAACACGGTGCTCGTCGTGGTCGTTTATCTGACTACGGTTTACAATTACGTGAAAAGCAAAAAGTTCGTCGTATTTACGGTGTTTTAGAAAAACAATTCCGTAACTACTATAAAGAAGCTGCTCGCTTACAAGGTAACACTGGTGAAAACCTTCTTACTTTGTTAGAAACGCGTTTAGATAACGTTGTTTATCGTATGGGTTATGCTGCTACACGTGCTGAAGCACGTCAGTTAGTATCTCACAAAGGTATCACTGTAAATGGTCAGGTAGTTAATATCCCTTCATTCACAGTACGTGCTGAAGATAACGTTTCTGTTCGTGAAAAAGCGAAGAAGCAAGCACGTATCCAAGCTGCATTAGAAGTTGCATCGCAACGTGAAAATTCATCTTGGGTAGAAGTAGATGCAGAAAAGAAAGAAGGTGTTTTCAAACGTCTTCCTGAGCGTAGCGATTTATCTGCAGATATTAATGAACAGTTAATTGTTGAGCTTTACTCTAAGTAAGCTAACTAAACAGAGAGGAAACGATGCAGGGTTCTGTTACTGAGTTCCTTAAGCCAAGACTTGTTGATATCGAGTCAATTGGCGCCTATCGTGCAAAAGTCACTTTAGAGCCGATGGAACGCGGCTTTGGACACACGTTAGGTAATGCACTACGTCGCATTTTATTATCATCAATGCCAGGCGTAGCTGTTACTGAAGTAGAAATTGATGGTGTTCTACATGAATATTCTTCTAAAGAAGGTGTTCAAGAAGACGTTATTGAAATTTTACTTAACCTTAAAAGCTTAGCCGTTGTCCTTGAGGGCAAAGACGAAGCTACTTTAACGTTAAGCAAGCAAGGTGCTGGCCCTGTTACTGCGGCTGACATTACACACGACGGCGATGTGGAAATCAAAAACCCAGAGCACGTTATTTGTAATCTAACAGGTAATGCTGAGATTAATATGCGTATCAAGGTAGAGCGCGGTCGTGGTTATGTACCGGCTTCAGTGCGTCGTTCCTCAGAAGAAGATGATCGTCCAATTGGTCGTCTATTAGTAGATGCATCATACAGCCCGGTTGAGCGTATTGCATACAGTGTTGATTCAGCACGTGTTGAGCAAAGAACTGACTTAGATAAGTTAGTTATCGACATGGAAACAAACGGTACTTTGGATCCTGAAGAAGCGATCCGTCGTGCTGCTACGATTTTAGCTGAACAATTAGATGCGTTCGTAGAACTGCGCGATGTATCTGAGCCAGAGCAGAAGGAAGAGAAACCAGAGTTCGATCCTATCCTGCTTCGCCCAGTAGACGACTTAGAATTGACTGTTCGTTCAGCAAACTGTCTGAAAGCAGAACAGATTCAATATATTGGTGACCTAGTACAGCGTACAGAAGTTGAGTTATTAAAAACGCCTAATCTTGGTAAGAAATCTCTTACTGAAATTAAGGACGTACTTGCTTCACGCGGTTTGTCATTAGGTATGCGATTAGAGAACTGGCCACCGGCCAGTATCGCTGAAAAAGATTAACCTAACCTCATTAATAGAGGTAGAAGGATAAGATTATGCGTCATGGTAATAGTGGACGTCAGTTAAATCGAAACAGCAGTCATCGCCAAGCAATGTTTCGCAACATGGCAAGCTCTTTAGTTCGTCATGAAGTGATTAAAACAACATTGCCTAAAGCGAAAGAATTACGCCGTGTTATCGAGCCACTGATCACATTAGCTAAAAATGATAGTGTTGCAAATCGCCGTTTAGCGTTTGCTCGCACTCGTGATAAAGAAGTTGTAGGCAAATTATTCTCTGAAATCGGTCCTCGTTTTTCAGAGCGTCCAGGCGGCTACACTCGTATCTTAAAATGCGGTTTCCGTGCAGGTGACAACGCTCCAATGGCTTACATTGAGTTAGTTGACCGTCCTCAAGTTGAGGAAGAAGCAGTTGAAGCTGTAGAAGCTGAGTAATATTTACTTCAGTTTTAAAAAAAGGGCCTTATTGGCCCTTTTTTGTTTTTATCACTAAGATCTACTTATCTACTTATCTACTTATCTACTTATCTACTTATCTACTTATCTACTTATCTACTTATCTACTTATCTACTTATCTACTTATCTACTTATCTACTTATCTACTTATCCACTTATAAATCGAAAACTGTAATTTAATTACATAAAAAGGGTAACTTTATACAAGCTGAGCCTTGTTTGATTAACTTATGAACAGATTAATAATGAGGGAAGTTTTTTATCAAAAAACTTCAAAAAAAGCGTTGACGGGTGAAGTTAGATCTCTATAATGCGCCCCCACAACGCAGCGAGGCAACGAG
>NZ_JABULX010000001.1 GCF_013328345.1 Marinifaba aquimaris | reverse complement strand
GTTCAATGACAGATGGTTATGACTGCTATCAAAATGCACTGGCTGAGAGAGTAAACGGTATTCTTAAAAACGAATACGTGTTAATGAAACCAAATAACCTAAATGAGGCAAGGGAAATGGTAAAACAATCAGTCGATTTATATAATCAACAAAGGCCACATTCGGCCTTAAAATACAAAACGCCCGATGAAATTCATCAGGCGTTTTAATCAAAAAAGTGTCAACCCATACTAGGATGGGTCACTAAATCACTTTAGGTACTAAGGGAAGCTAGTAAATAGACGAGCTGTTTTGATGCAGGGCCCTAAGCTAGGGTATTTACCGCATCAATCAATGCTTGATTTAAGTCACTGTTCGATAACTTTTGTTCATCTTGATTGAAGTTGTCATAAAAACTCGGGATAGACAGTGATGCCTTTACATCGCCATCAAAATACGGCGCAGAATTTGTTGCGGTTGTTAATACCGATTGCGCGCCACCTGGACCTGGTGAAGTTGCTAACATGACCATAGGTTTATTCTGATAAACTTTCATGTTTACGCGTGAAGTCCAGTCAAATAAGTTCTTAAAAGCTGCAGTGTATGAGCCATTGTGCTCTGCAAAAGAAATGATAATGGCATCAGCTTGGCCTATTTTTTCAAAGAAGGCTTTGGCAAGTGCAGGTTGACCTAACTCTTTTTCTTTGTCTTCACTAAAAAGTGGCATTTCGTAATCATTGATATCTAACACTTCAACCTCAGCACCAGGTACTAAAGAGGCGGCATAACTGGCTAATTGCTTGTTGATTGAATTTCTACTACTTGTTGCGGCTAAAGCTAATAATTTCATGGTTTCTTCCCTTCGAAACAGTTTGTCATTTGATGGAGCTAGTATAGGTTATCCATTTTTAAAGATTAATACTCTGAATTGATAATGATTGTTTCCATATGGCTTTTAATTGGTGAGGTGATCACTTATTACGAGCAAAACGTTTATATTTATTGTAAGCCCAAACCAAGAGACAGCTAATGATAGATATAGCAGCCATAAACAAAGACAAGCACTTATTTGTCGATGCATCTTTGCCTTTGATCACTGTTTATGATGATTATTACTACTTCAGTAATGACTATGATGTGCTGAGTCACGGACAGCGCAACTATTTAATTAATTACTTTACCAAACAGGGTTTTGTACAAACATCTGGGCGAGTGTTAACGCTTGATGGCTGGCGACTTGAATTTATCAAACCCAACCGTTTACTGGCTCAATCTAGTTTTCAGCCTGCATTTATCGACAAAGAGTCTGACCGCTGTTACTTAATTACGCCAACCGGTTACGCCCAAGCTATTTTTTATCAGCACCAAGTGTCATCTGCTGACACGGCCATCAGCGAAAAAGCGTTTAACTTGTTTAAAGCATTAATAGACAAATGCCCGTTTAACTTACAATGGCTTAAAGACGTGCACATCAACACGGACTTAGCGCCAATTATCAATGCCAATTTCAATTTGCTTAATGATTATCAAGCACAGGTAATAGAAGAGAAGTTCAAAAATAAAAGGCCGTTATAAAACGGCCTTTTCAATTAAGTTAGAGCGATTTTAATCGTTAGCCAAAAATGGTTCTTAACAGTGAAATCACATCTTCAACGCGTTTACCACCTTCAACTTGGCGAATAATCGAATCTCTCTGTGCTTTAACTGCATCAGGCATATCATCGCTCGCCAAGGCTCTATCGACTAACTCTTGTGCTGACGCTTTGCTGCGACGGGCAGTAGTGCCAGAGCCTGCACTTGATGCGCGCTTTGGTTTGTCGCGCAAGCGAATATAGTTTGAGTTAGCCGCTAATTGTTTATCGGCATATAAACAGCAATCAACTAAGATTGCACGGTTTTTCCACAGTTTTAACTCTTCGGCATCTTCAGGCTCGTTGCTGCGCCACCAAGCCATACTGCGCATGCTTTCAATTAAGTCTGACCAATATGCATCGAAATCAGTATTTTTGAATTTAGCTACGTCAAAACCAGCACACAAGGTTTCGATTTTACTATTGGTCAGGGCAATAAATTGGTCTGGGCGTCGCATCGCCAATAGGCGTGTAGCCGGTGCTAATGTGACTTTTTCCCCTGCTGCATGGTGAGCAAAGATAGCGTGGTACGCAATTACAAAGTTTTTGTAATCTTGCGCGCTGACATCACCTGTCAGTGGAATATGCGATAAAGCTTGATCGAACTCTGCATCGTGATCGCTTAATAAGCTCAAGAAGGTTTTGGCGCTTTTTGTGCTGCCAAACCATTCTAAATCAAACGGGTAAAGGCTAGGTTCGTGTTTTGCCGTGTGCTTACCCGCAATGACAAATAAGTCTTCAGAGATAAGCTCGGTAAGCGACTTTTCTTTTAATTGCGCAACATAATCGAGCAAAGCCATTCGTTCAGTTAAAGCATGCAGTTCTGCTTGCTGTTGAATGAAGCTGGCAAAAATAGGCCATGGTGCAATTCGCAACGTTTTAATTTGGTTGTAGTTAATGGCTAACTCTAAGTTAGTTTGTAACTTTTTTAACGCAGGAAATTGTTCTGCTTCTAATAAATCTAAGTTCAATTCTTCGCTGCACAAACGCATAAACTCTTGGCACCAAGGTAAGAATTGCTCTGGGCGCTCAGTGACCTTGATTGCCATTAAATTTAAGCTTAATTCGGAAGCCGGTTTGAGGATGTTCTGGTAAATCTGACTTTCCGTTTCAGATAAATTCATTTTAACTGGCAAGGACAACAATTTGCGCATAGTTAGCTAGATACTCTCAGGTTGCGAATACAAAAAAGGAGCGCATTCTACCTAGCTAAGCGGGCAGTGCAAGGTTAAACCGAGTGAATTAATTATAATTTTTTTATGGGTATTAGAGCAAAATCGTTATCCATCTTTTACGGGTAACCAAGCCGCTAGATTGATTACGTTGAAATAGGCTGGGTCGTGACTTTAGTAAGCGCTTTACATACTGAACCCATTAGTTTAATCGAGATTTCTTTAATCGAATTTTGTATGCTGTGTGGATAATAAATAGGGCGATAAAATGTATTTATTTAGAATTAACTATGCCTTAGAGAATATAAAGACAGAGTCAATATGAAGCGCTTTTTAGAAATTGTTTTAGATTATCAAGCCTTTCCCAAAGGTATTGACCTTTGGGAATTCTGCGAGTTATCTAAATATTTAACTGAGCTCGAGCAATTACAAAAAATAAGGTGTACAGATACAGGGCGCAATATCCAAGTAAAAAATTTAAATAATCATATGATAAAAACGAAGTTAGATTCGTTTAGGTTACGTAAATTCGACTTGCACCCAAAAGAGCATGTGTACATTAGTTTTGTCAATTTGTTGAACGAATTTGGTCGCTTTGACGTTATTGGTTTTGAACAATTAATTGAGCACTGGCAGGTATGGTTACCCAAATTATTAAAACACCCGAGTTTTGTACAAGCACGAATCGGGTTTTATGATTATGATCGGCAACAAAATTGGGATGATTTATATTTTTATGAACGCGAAGGTATCGATCACAGTCACTTACCAAAAGTAGATAATGGTAAACCCTTTCCTATAAACCAAATTGTAGTGGATACCTCTTCAAACCCCGGGCATTGGGAGCTTCGCGATGATTATATTTATGGGGTTGGTGCGATGATGTGGTTAGGCGAGCATTTTTTTCAACGGGTAAATTTAGATAAACAACAGGTTTTAGATGCCAATTGGCTAGAGGCAGAAGATTGTGGCGAGTATGTGCAAATTAAAGCTTACCCCGCGCTTTTTAATTCTGCCGATGGCGAACAAGGCGAGCTGCAACATAAGTTAAAAGCGTTATTATTTGCTAACGCTAATGAATAATTACTAAAGGTGGCTTTAACCAAGCCAGCGATTAATGATAGCTTGCGTGAAATCTTTTTTCAGATAAAAGCCTTTTGGTGGGCTCATAATTGGCTCACCGTCTTGGCCAATCGCTTGAGTGCGAATAGCTGCATTGGCGGCTTTTGGTCTGAGTTGTAGAAACTGGCCATGTTTAGCTGTGATCTCGCTTACTTTGCCCAAACAAATTAGCTCCATCAGCTCTTCCCAGTCTTGCTTTAACGCATTGTATTCACTGTCTGAAGGTGACCACAAAATAGGGTAGCCGACAATTCTATCGGCAATAGGGATAGTACGCTCAGCTAAAATCGGTACCCAAAGTACGCGTTTTAACTTATTGCAAACATGACTGGTTTGCCACTGTTGGCCAATATTACCGGTCAGCGGTGCAACACAAACAAAGGTGGTTTCTAATACTCGGCCTTGCTGGTTGATGGGTAAGGTTTTTAACTCAATACCTAAATGTTCAAAATCAGGCACGGGCTTAGAGCCTGCTGTTGCGCCTAAGTGATATTCAATTAATTGACCGCCCCAGCCTTTTTCTTTTTGCAAATTATCTGGCACAGAAACACCTGCCATCTCAGCAAGTTGTGCCAAACTCAACCCAGCAATGGCTTGGGCTTTTTCTAATAATTCAGCTTCAGACTGTGGCTCTGAGCTTGGCTGCGGTGGGTAAAAAGACATTAACAACGACCAAACTGATAAAGCGCAACATCAAGTGTTAACGTCAGTGTTGATAGTGCTTCGACTTTAGCAATACCTTCTTTAGGCGCGCGGTAAAGGTGTGGAGTCATGGCTAATAATTGGCTGATGGCTTGTTTATCGAGTGTGATACTTTGTTGCAGCGACTGTTTGTCTTCCAGCACAAAGTTAGCATTTTCGGCTGGTGTTAAATCAAGTGGCTTGTAGGCTTTGAGCTCAGGGTAAATAAGTTGTCTCAGTTCAATCAAATGTTGTTCTTGGGTCTCCATCAAAAACAACTTACCTGTTGGTTTTAACTTTTCACTGAATTCTTGATAACACGGAAAACCAAAAGCGCAGATAATGCTATCGAGTGAAGAG
The DNA here is from genome assembly GCF_013328345.1 of Marinifaba aquimaris. GTDB lineage: Bacteria > Pseudomonadota > Gammaproteobacteria > Enterobacterales > Alteromonadaceae > Marinifaba > Marinifaba aquimaris. The sequence continues at coordinate 313,896 of NZ_JABULX010000001.1, read as the reverse complement.
TCGGCTAATGGAATTTGGCGATTACTAGCCACAAGCCAATTTAAGGCTTTGTATTTTTTTGCCGCGGCTGCAACTGCAAATTTAGAAATATCTAAACCATAAGCGTTAATCTCTTTATCACAATGTTCAACTAATCTCGCTAGGTAATAACCTTCACCGCAACCTGCGTCCAGTAAATTGTTTGTCCGAGAGGTATCAAGGGTTTGACTGACTGTACTGTTGAGTAAATCACTGATTGCTTGATACCAGTTTGTATCGAGAAACTGACGCCTTGCTTGAACCATTGCCTTGTTATCACCCGGCTGCTTACTGCGCTTGTGATGAGCGGGTAATAAGTTAACGTAACCTTCTTTGGCAATATCAAAATGGTGATTGTTTGCACAACGATAGCCATTATCTCGTTTTGTTAATGGGCTCTTATCGAGCGGGCAGGTCAATAAAGTGGCTGTTGTACTCACTAAAATACTCACAATTACAAGGGTTAACAAAAAATTTACAAAAACAGGGTTGAATTCTGATTCTGTGTACGCATTATATCTTTACCGGCCGAGGTTTATAAGTTTAGACTCGGATAAAAATAATAATTTGGTATGTTGTCTTACTCTGAAAATGGTCCTTAATACCACAGGTTCAAACATATCTCACTCAAGCATTTTTGGAGTTTTCCATGTTTAAAAAATTAGTACCTATTAGCTCTGACGCCCACGCAAATAAAAAAGTTAAAGCTTTACCAAACTTTGATTTTGCACAAAACATCCACATGGCTGCTGTTACAGTAAGCGAATTCCCTCGTGCAGCATCTTCATACCCTGTGGTTTTTGTTAAAGGTCCAAATGAAGACTACAAACCAGTTGTTTTAATGGGGTTGAAAGAAGGTCAAAACAGCTACTTATCTGAAGATGGTCGTTGGGACGCACCATACGTACCAGCTATCATTCGTCGTTACCCGTTTGGCGTGGCAACATTAACTGAAAAAGAAGGCGAATTCGCAATTTGTGTTGATGAGGAATCAGCAGCATTAAATGAAGAAGAAGGCCAAGCGTTATTCGAAAACGGTGAAGCAACAGAATACCTAAACGGTGTACGTGACTTCTTAACTGACATGCAAAAGCAAGAGTTCATCACGGGTAAATTCTGTGAGCTTTTAGTTAAACATGACTTATTAATTTCTCAAAACTTAGAGCTTAAAACGCCAGAAGGTGAGACTAAGCGCATTGGTGGTTTCTACCTTATCAATGAGAAAAAATTCCGTGAGTTACCAGACCAAGTATTCCTTGAGTTCCGCCACAAAGGAGCATTAGACGCAATTTATAGCCAGTTAGCTTCATTAGCTCAGGTTCAGCGTTTAGTGGTTCAAAGCGCAAAAGCTGAAGCTTAATCGCGAAAAGAAAAGTAAAGAATAAGCCGGAGCATGCAGCTCCGGCTTTTTTTTGTCTAAAATAAACGTATTGCAGTTTAAATCGTGTCGGTATGTTTATACGTTTGGTTTTAGCATCTTTGGATTCTTTATTTGGTACCAAAGCCAGTGAGCCTGATTTTGAGACCTTTGAAAAAATGCGAGCTCACGCTGCTAAAGCCGTTGCTGATGAAAATGATAAAACGCAGCAAACCATAGAATATGCCAGTGCTCAAATGTCTAGTGAGCCGGTTTTATCCAGCCCTCGTTCACTGTTTTTTCAACACCTGTTTGATGCGACTAGCCATACTAATGCTAAATCTGAAGATGAATTAAGCCTGTTTGTTTATCGCCACATCCGTCAATTATTGGCTTCTCCTGAGCTGATTATGGATCACCTGCCTGTTATGCCTAAATCGGTTGACAATATGTTGGCTGAATTATCGAATGACGACTTTAATTTAATGCACTTTTTGCAGTTGGTCGAAGCAGAGCCTGTGATCACAGGTGCCTTGTTAGAAAAAGCCAATTCCAGCTTTTTTAACCATTCAAATAAACCGGTTACGAATTTAAAAAAAGCGTTTATGTTGATGGGGGCAAATCAAGTAAAACACTTTGTATTAATGAGTTATCTGAGTCAATTTAAGCCAGTGCCCCATCTTTATTTTAAGATGTTTGGTCAATCACTCTGGCAAAATGCGCAAAGTACAGCGCAGTTAAGCCATGATTTAGCTAAAAAAATAAAGCTTGAAGACCCTGCTAGTGCATATTTAGTTGGTTTGATAAGTGAGATTGGCAGCATGGTCATTTTCCAATTGATGCAGGATGCATTCAAAGTCGTCTCTCCAGATTGTGAACCCAATTCAGATATGTTTAAACAACTGATCATCGAAGAGGCAAAGCTGTTGACGGTGAAAATTGCAGAATATTGGAATTTACCTCAAAGTATTATCGTTGCACTTAAATACAACCCTGAGCATTTTGTGGCGAATGTCAGTCTGGGGAGTTGTTGTTATGATGCCAGTGTCGTTGCGCAAATTCGCTATTTATATACCAAAGGGTTTATCAGTGATGACGTCTACCAGGCCCTTGCAGCACAGTACCTATTAGCCAATGACAGCAAAAGGTTTGCTGAACAGCTTAACACTGAACCGTTAGCTAGTTAATTCGACTTTGCCAGTGTTTTAGCCAAACGGGTATATTTTCTATTGGCATAGGTTTAGCAATGTAAAAACCTTGTGCCGCATCACAACCCAAATGTTTGGCTAAATCATATTGTTGACTGTTTTCAATGCCTTCGACAATAACCGCTAAACTTTCGCGTTTTGCCATTGAAATAAAAGTATCGAGTCGGGTAAGAGTATGCTCGCTGGCAATGGCTTGGTGGAACAAATCTTTGTCTATTTTCACAAATGAAAAAGGAAACTCATAGAGCCGTTCTAACGTCGATTCCTCTTTTCCGTAATCATCCATACCGATTTCGACACCTTTTACGCCCAATCGATTCAAGAACGTAAGCTGCTTGGTGTGATCGCCCCTAAAGGCGTTTTCAGTCAGCTCCACTTTTAAATTGTGGTAATTCAACGGGCTTTGCTCCACTAAACTGAAAAAATCAGCCAAAAAATTTGGGTAATGGCACAAAAAAGGTGAAAAATTCAGCGCAATTTTTAAATCTTTTATCGCGGCTAATTTATCCGCCATGCTCAAGACTTGTTGGCTCATTGATAAGGTGACCGAATCAATAAGATTATTTTGCTCTGCTAGCGGGATAAATAAATCGGGAGAGATTAGTCCTTTTGATGGGTGTTTTAATCTGACTAAGCTTTTAATTGAATAGAGTTGGTTGGTATTGAGGTCAATTAAAGGTTGTGCAAATGCATCAAACTTACTTTCGTTAATAGCGCGAATAAGTTCGTATATTTTAAGTTGAACGGCTTTGTCTTGTTTGGGCTTGTTTTTATTGGCACTGACAAATAAACGGTAAAAATTAGATGCGTCAAAAGGCTTTTGAATACAGCCTAAGAAATTGATATTGAGCTCATTTGCAAGACGCTCCACTGACTTAAGTACAGGCGATGCAACTGATGAAACGACGATTACAAAACCGTTATAGCGCAAAGACTTGAGTTTAGACAGTACCTGTACACCGTCCATATCTGGCAGGTTTAAATCACAAATCAGCAGATTGATTTGATTATTTTCTTCGAGTTGTTTTAAGCCTGATTCTGCACAGCTGGCTTGCCCTGCAAGCGTGATATCAAACTCACTGTGCAACAGGCTATTGATATAGCTTCGTATACTTTCGCTATCATCAATCAGAAGTGGTTTTAGCCAGTGGAAGCCTTGCTGCCCTGTTACCATCTTTATCTACCTTGAATGCAGAAGTGATCAAATGCCATGATTTCCTTAAATCTCAATTAATAGTAGCGCTAGTTTTAACAACTAGCCAAGGGGCTAGATCAATTTATATCGATAAAATAATGACAAATTTGTTACAGAATTGGCTCAAAATGTGAACAGGTTAACGTTTTTAAAATCAGGTTCTCCTACAATCATCATTGTCTGGTCAGACCTTAAGACCAGTTTTGAATTTAAGTTCGACGGAATAATAAGAACACTGAAGGATTAACCATGAAGGCACTAAAGGTATCGTTTTTAATTTTTATCATGAGTTCGGTTTTTTTAGCACTATCGCCTGTTTATATAAAACACGAAATGTCGTTACAGACTCAAACCGACATGCAAGTGGTCGCTAACCACTAAAACTTGTTTCACTGAAGCTCCAAAGCAACCTTATCGGCTTCCTTATGCTGTGTTAGCCGCTTTTTTTCCTCGCCTTATCGTTCGAGTTTCTCACTACATTCAGATAAAATAAGCTTAGTTTTGCTTACTAGGTTTACTCATGCATTTTTCTGAACTTTCGTTGAACCCTTCCTTATTAAACCGAATTGAACAACTTGGTTATCAACAAGCTACAGAGGTTCAGCAGCAAGCGATCCCCGCCATATTAAAAGGGCAAGACGTAATGGCAGGTGCGCAAACGGGAACAGGTAAAACAGCCGCTTTTGCTTTACCTATTATCCATCGGTTAATGGAGCAAATCGAGCTTGAGCCCAGTAAGGATAATGAAGATTCAAAAAAGTCGACTGCTCTCGTTAAAGCCCTTGTCTTAACGCCAACACGTGAATTAGCCCAGCAGGTTTTTCAAAGTTTTAGCCAATACGCTAAAAAAATGCCGGTAAAAATAGTGCAAGCGTATGGTGGTGTTAGTTTAAACCCACAACTTGATAAATTAGCCAAGGGTTGTGATGTGTTAGTAGCAACACCTGGCCGTTTATTGGATTTTCTATTCAAAGGTGCAGTTAGTCTGGAACAGCTGAATTATTTGGTTTTTGATGAAGCTGATCGCATGCTTGATATGGGTTTTATGAGGGAAATTAATCGCATTCTAAAAAGGGTACCAGAACAAAGGCAAACACTGCTATTTAGTGCTACGTTTGATGATGCTATCCATACCCTGAGTAAGCGATTGCTCAAAGAGCCCACTCGAATACAAATTGCTGAAAAAAATGCAGCTGCAGCAAACGTAGAACAGACCGTTTATCAAGTTGATAAAGACAAGAAGCGCGCGCTGGTATCTTATTTAATTGGCAGAAAAAATTGGCAGCAGGTATTAGTTTTTACGCGTACTAAAAACGCTGCAGATGCTCTTGCCAAAGAAATGAGTAAAGACGGTCTTGAAACTCAAGCGATTCATGGTGATAAATCACAAGGCGCTCGAGATAGGGCGTTATTAGCTTTTAAAGAGGGCAGTATCCGAGCATTGGTTGCAACTGATGTTGCTGCCAGAGGTATAGACATACCAAGCCTTGAAGTGGTGATTAACTATGAACTACCACATGTCGCAGAAGATTACGTTCACCGTATAGGCCGGACGGGCCGCGCGGGCAAAACAGGCTTAGCGATATCCCTTTGCTCGGCTGACGAACAATTTATGCTCGAAGAAATAGAGCTCGTTATCAAGCAGCGGTTAACACCTCAGTGGTATCCTGGCTTTGAACCTGACCTTGATAACCTTTATCAGGAGTCAGGTAAAAACAGCAAAAAAGCGCAGAAACACCGAGACAAATTACGAGCATCAGGCCGAACACAGGGAGCTCGACGCAGTAAAAATGGTGCTAAAGCTCGCAAACGATAATTCGCTTTGGCAATTAAGTAGATGATTTAGCACCAGTTTCATAGCCTTTTACACTTTCCCGACGTTTTGCAACAGGATTAATCGCAAAACCTCTCTATGCTTGGGTTACGTTAACTGTTCCGACCAGTTGTAGTAGCGCTAGTAAAAGAGGAGAAAAGGAATGTTGTTAAAAATGGAAAAAAATTGGGGCCTGATGGCAATGACTTGTGTGGTGGGCTTTATTGCTTTTTATCTACACTACGCGTTTTCTGTTCAGTTCAGTCATTCTGTTATGACGTTTATGTTTGAAAACTTTGAGCATCTAGCATGGTTTGAGTCTTCATATTTAAGCCTCACCAGTTTGATGGGAATTGATAACTTTCAACTCCTTTTTTACTTTGTCATGAGCTTAGCGACAGCTACCATTCTAGGCTTTTCTTTGGGCATGTTAATTAAGAGTGATGGCTATTTCATTGTTTATGTTGTTGCTATCTTAGCTGCTTTGCTGATTTGTTATAACGTTTATGTACCCGATGTAATGACAGCCAGTGGCTACAATCAAGGGCGTTATCTGACGTTTTCTATGACCGATACGCAATTGCTGCTGCAAATGCTAGTGCACCTTCCTCTTTTATTACTATTTAGCTTTTGGGGGAGTCATTTAAGACAAGCGGTTGTGCAGCATCCGCTTATTTGTCGGTTGAAACGCTTTAACCCTGATATCGTATTTAAAGCATAGTGGTTAAGCTGCGAACAAGTGTTATATAAACTTTACTCAGAGGCTATTTTTTTACACTAATTTGTTTTTTGTTAACTTGCATTTACACTGGTGCCTTGGCATGGTTATAAGTTATTCCTCGCTTTTATGGTTAGGCTACTAAAGCAAATAACGATGATGGAAATTAACATGAAAAAAACTTTGGTTGCTTCGGCAATATTATTCTCTCTTGTGGCTTGTTCTTCGCAACAAGCTCCTAGTCAAAATACCGAATCAACCGCTGTTTCTGCAGCTCAAACGCAAGCCGTTAATCAAGCGTTTAACGATTTTAAACATCATTTTATTGAAGAGTATTGGGTTTTATCTCCTGATCATGCTGTCTATGCAGGCCGTTATGAGTTAGATGGTATTTTAGTCTTACCAGATATGCAGCAAAGAGAGGCTGAGAAACGTTTTGCAGAGAAAAAGCTAATAAAGTTAGGTCGTTTCGATATTGAGCAACTTAATGAAAATAACGCAAGTGACTATCACATCATCAAAAATGAGCTTGAGTCCATTCTTTGGTACAACAAAAGTTTAAAGCGTCACGAGTGGGACCCTTCTATTTATAACGTGGCGAATACAATCGGCTTGATTTTAAACACGCCTTATAAATCTCTAGAAGAACGATTACTGGTTGTTCTTCGCCGAATGGAGAAAGTACCGGCTTACTATCAAGCTGCAGCTATCTCTCTCAATACACCCACCATCCCTCATACTGAGTTAGCTATTCAGCAAAATAAAGGGGCGATGGCACTTTTTAAGGGTAAGTTACCTAAGTTAGTAAATGAATCGTCACTATCTAGCCGTGAAAAAAATGTCCTGCTTGAATCAGCTGAAAAAAGCACGCTGGCCATTAATGATTATGTCACTTGGTTAGAGAGTAAGCTTGTCGAATTAAAAACTAATGGTAATGCCAAGGACTTTAGAATTGGTGAAGCGCTGTATGAAGAAAAGTTTGCTTTGGATATATTCTCTGATTTGACGGCAGAGCAGCTTTATAACAAAGCGGTAGCTGAGAAAAAACGCGTTCATGGCGAGATCATCAAAATCACCGATAAACTTTGGCCTAAATATTTTGCTGATACTGCTATGCCAGCAGATAAATTGAAAGCGACTAAACAGTTAATCGATCACATTTCGGTTAAAAACGTAAAACGCGATGAGTTTGTCAGTAGTATTCGCGCGCAAATTCCTGAACTTGAAGCGTTTGTCTATGAAAATAATTTGATTGAAATGGACCTAGAAAAACCTTTAGTTGTGCGTGAAACGCCAGAGTATATGCGTGGTTATGCGGGTGCTTCAATTAGTGCACCAGGTCCTTATGATGCAAAAGCCAATACTTACTACAATGTAACCCCGCTTGATAATTTTACTGATGAGCAAGCAGAGAGTTACTTAAGAGAATACAACCATTGGTTACTACAGATTTTAAATATTCATGAGGCCGTGCCAGGGCATTACACCCAGCTCGTTCACAGTAATAAATCGCCGAGTTTGATTAAATCTATTTTTGGCAATGGGGCTATGGTTGAAGGCTGGGCTGTTTATACAGAGCGTATGATGCTGGAACAAGGTTATGGTGATTTTGAACCAGAGCTTTGGTTGATGTACTACAAGTGGAATTTACGTGTGATTGTCAATGCAATTTTGGATTACAGCATTCAAGTTAAAGGCATGTCTGAGCAACAAGCTATGGATCTTATGGTAAATGAAGCTTTCCAAGAACAAGCCGAAGCGGCTGGAAAATGGCGCCGAGCGACATTATCGCAAGTTCAGTTAACAAGTTATTTTACCGGTTATTCGGAAATCTATGCTTTACGCGAAGCGCTTAAGTCAAGAACGGGACAAAACTTTAATCTGACAAACTTTCATAATCAGTTTTTAAGCTATGGTAGTGCACCAGTGCCCATCATTAAAAAAATGATGTTTTCAGACTATGTGAAAAACCACTAACGCTGAATTTAAAACTGCAATAAAAAGCCGTTTCATTTCGATGAAACGGCTTTTTGTTCTCAATAACAACTAAAACTACAACAAAAAGTGATTTTAGAACTTACAAATAGTGTTCCATGTATCGTCGCTACCTGGTACTGAGTTAGTCCACCATTTTGCTTCAAATACTTGGCCGTTATAGATAAGTTGGTCGCCAGCTAGTGCATGACTTGGCTTACCAGACCAATCGTTATGAGGCCAATTAGGGTATGAATCAATTGTTGCTGGGTTAACTGAAACGTCGCTACAATTTGGTACCACATCAGTCCCTGTATCTGTATCGGTAGACGTGTCTGTTCCCGTATCTGTGTTATTATCACCACAATTGAAGCTCGGCGCGATGTTATTGGCTACTTCCCATTTTGCAGTAACAAGTGAAGCCGGGCCATTCGTATCGTGTGAAAGCTCCCAGTTCATTATACCGCCTGCTTGCTCTAACGCTAATTTAGTCTTAGCGCGAATCGTTGGGATACCGTTATAGTAAGCTTGACCATCAGTATCACGACAAGCATTGGCAATGTTAGCTGTGACTAATTGCTTGTATGACTTCCAACCTGCACGTGAATAGAAAGGCACACCTAAAACCGTCTTTTCTTTACTTAAACCACGGCCTTTCCAGTATGCAATTGAATCTAACGCGTATTGGTAGTTGGCATGGTCAGTATTGTTAGCATCGTATGCCATTAAGTTAAGGAAATCGACGTCATTAAATACCGACTCAAGTACGCCACCACCTGTATAACCAAGTGCAACAACCGCTGCTGTTAGGAATTTACCTTCTGCGTGTAATGCTTCTGAAAGCTGTTTCATTAACAGTGCAAAGTTAGTTGCGGATGTGCCTGGATCTGGGTACTCCCAATCCATATCCACACCATCGATACCGTATTGGTTTACAAAAGCCATCACGTTATTAACAAAGTTAGTACGGCCCTGTGCAGTGCCGGCGAATGTTTCAAATGCGCTATCATCGCCGCCGTTCCAGCCACCGATTGCGATACCAATTTTTGTATCTGTGCCTTTGGCTGCATTGATTAATTGTTGGAACTTAGCTGTGTTTTCTAGAGGCTTAAAGCTACCATCTGCATTTGGTAATAAGAATGAGTAATTGATATGAGTTAGTTTATCGAATTGAATGTCGCTGACATTACCTTGCCAAGAAGGGAAGTAACCAACAACTTTAAAACCAGGCGTAGGATCAATTAAACCATCATCTGTGCTTTTTACTGTGATTGTCGAAGTTTCAACGTTACTTAAGTAACCAAAACCGCTATCGGCATACATACTGACTTGATGTGTACCCACTTTATCGGCAACCCAGTCAATTTCGTATGGACGAACAGCATCTTCTGCAATAATTTCGTCACCCAGTTTAAAGACGACTTTTTCTACTTCAAGATAACCTGATACAACATCAGCTGACATATTAACGACATCACCTGTGTAATAAATACTGCCGTCGACTGGCTGTATTAACGTAATATCAGCTTCAAATTGAACATCGGTATTCGTATCCGTATTAGATGAGCTACAGATCTCCCCATTTTCTCGCCATACTTTCCAACCACCTGAATTAGTTTTTGGATCTTGACCTTGTGTCCACCACTGGGCTTCAAATACCACTTCGTTGTAAGCGATCATATCGCCTTTAGTGTAAGTTTTTGAAGCATCCCAGAGCATTTCATCACAAAAGCCAACAGGGGTACTGGCAAGTGCATTTGAAGTGAAAGGAAGGGCTGCTAATACAGCCAAAGAGAGTAGGCTTTTTTTCATTTTTATTCTCCAGAAGCGATTTTTTCACTTAAAACTGCAGATACGTAATAAATACGTATAAATGAAAGCACTAAAAATCGGTTGTTGTCTAGATAATAAAATAAGGTAAAGAAAAATAAATGTAAACATTTTATTTACAATTATTTTACAAACAAAAGGGCTCATCAAGATTTTGCATGAGCCCATTTAGTTAGCTTAACTTGTTGTTTCTTTGTTTAATACCCAATCTTCTCTGTGATGAAGTGCAATATTAAGCGGTTGTTTACCACAAGAAACTTTTTGTACGAAGCGAGTACGCGCTTGATGATAGCTCTTATCTTCACCAAAGAAGTTGATGCGCATTTGCGCTAACTCATAATCGCGATAGCTTTGAAGTGGCTTTTGGCTTGTGTCTAGCTTCAACATCGTTTGCTTGGCGCGAATAGCAGAATCAAACATGGTTTCAGATTGAATATGCAACTCGACTAAATGCTCAACTTGACCATAAAAAGCGTTGTGGTCGTCATCTAAAATCTTATTGGCCATACCTAATGTCAGAGCTTGACTGGCATTAAGTGGTAAGCGGTTTTCGGTTAAATCAACCGCAGCTTTATCGCCTACGTGTTTAGGTAATAAGTAAGTCCAATATTCAGAGCCGTGTAAGCCACCCATGCCTTTGTAGTGAGGATTAAGGATCACTCCGTGACGCAAATATACTTCATCAGCAGCTAGAGCAAGAATAGCGCCACCAGCACCAGCATTGCCAGCAACAGCACTGAAGGTTAACTTATCAGTTGTATTTAAGATTGCCTCGACAATATCGTTAATGGCATTGATGTTTAACCAAGACTCCTCAGCTGGGTCTTCACTTGCTTCAATGACATTAAGGTGAATCCCGTTAGACCAGAAGTTTTCACCGCCCATTAACACAATCGCTTTAACGTCCGTTTTAGCTAAGTGTTGGTAAACCTCTAAAATTTGCTGACATTGAAGTGTGCTCATTGCGCCATTGTGGCACTCAAAGTGCAAATAAGCGGCATCGGCTTTGATTTCAAACCAGACTTCTTGATGAGGTTTTTGTTTACCTGCTTTTGTGTAATCGATTTGATAACAAGGTAAATCAGCTGGCAATAGGTCAGCGACGACATCTTTAGCAGGGCGTTTAATTTTATCTGCTTTATCTGTTGATTGCTTGCGTAAATGACCAATCCAAACTGCACCATTTGTTGTTGCACGACAAATAGCACTCTCACATGTAGCGATGATTTCACCAGGAGTACCGGTTAATTCCATTTCCACATGGGCATTGTGTAAAAAGACTTCACGACCATTTATTTCATCTAAAACACCTGGCATGCCATCAGCTGCGCGAATGCGCTTCACAATCTCTTCGCTCGAATCTTCTTGCCAGTTAATTTGACGAACGGTTTGCTTCATTAACGGCTGTAGTTGGCCTTTAATATTAGGGTTATCGTAATCAAGTGGTTCAGGTTTAAAGCTGTCTACCTCGAACGCTTCTAAAACGTCCCATAAACACTCAATGGCTGCTTGAGATACTTCGCGGTTATAAATGCTGCTTTTGGTCGCTTTGCGCATCGGGAAAGTGCGACTAGCCCAAATATCACCAGCATCCATTTCATCATCGGCTTGAAGTAGTGTTACTCCCCATTCTGGTAATTCATTCATAATTGCCCAATCAAGTGAAGATGGACCGCGATCGCCTTTGATACCTGGGTGAACAATGATGCAAAGATATTTGTTGTATAAATAAGCAGGGATTTTACGAGTTAGGAAAGGGCAGAAAATAATATCAGGTTGATACTTCTCAACACCTTCAACTAACTTCTGCTCATCACCGTGATGAAGCTCAACAGATACTTGATGACCTGCTTGGTTTAACTCAGTGAAGAAGCGTTGAGTTAAGCCATTAAATGAAGTTGAAATGAGTAATATACGCATGATTATCCTTATAAGCGAAATTACACAAAAGTACGTCTCTCTCTTTTGTTATTAGTAATTTTAAGTTTTTGTTTTAATTGTTAAAAAAGTGAGTGGATTATTGAGAAGAAAGCATCTGAAAGCAATGACAAAATACAGCAAAATCCAACAAAAATTCAGAAATGTGAACTGGTTCTAAAAAGTAACGCAGGGGGGATAAAAACTTGTTAAAAATCAGTTTTTTAAAGCAAAAAAAAGCCTCATTAATATGAGGCTTTTATTAAGAATTTGTGAATTTTTAAAGCTTATTCGGCAGCTAATTTACCTTCAGCTTCGTCTTTGCTACCCCAGCTACGCATTTTGTGGCCTTTAACAGCGTAGAACAAAATGAATAAGTAACATGGAAGCATCACAATATAACCAAACTGCATTGCCGAAGCTTGCTCTAACTGTGGTGCTGTTTTATCAACAGAGCTTGCAAGACCCCAGAATAAAGGACCAAATGCACCACCTGAGATACCCATTACTAATAAAGCAGAACCTGTACTCGTTAGCTTACCTAGACCAGATAACGCAAGTGGGAAGATAGCAGGCCATACGATGGCATTCGCTAAACCTAAAACGGCAACTAGCAATAATGGGTCTGGTAATGAGTTTTCACCAAAGATGAATTGCGAGATAGCGTAAGAAGAGTGGTCAATGCTGACTACACCAATTGTCACTATCACACCTAAAACTGCTGATGCTGCAAGTGCGGCCGCCTGAGAAATAAAGCGAGGAATTAAAATAATACCTAAAACATAACCAAATACCATACAGATCATTGTGTATGACGTCATGATTGAGTAATCAGCTACACCCATACTTAGAGCGAATGTACCGATTGTATCACCTGCGATTACTTCAACCGCTACGTATAAGAATAATGCGATTACACCTAAAGCTAAGTTAGGGTGAGCAAGTGCTTGTTTAGTTTGACCTTTAGTTTCGCTACCTTCTTCCTCTTCTTTTTCAAGTTCAGGTAAAGGAGATTTTTTAACAGCAAAACCTAACAGACCGATGAAGATAGCCATACCTAAGTAAGGTAAGACTAAGGCATTTGCCATGTCATCAACTTGTGCTTGCGTTAACTCTTGACCAACAGTATCGCTAAAGCCGCTTAAAATTAGCGCTGTGAATACTATTGGTGCTACTACACCAGCACCTTTATTTAAGATACCCATGATAGAGATACGAACCGCGGCAGACTCTTCAGGACCGATGCGAACTACATACGGGTTAACTGCTGTTTGTAGTAATGTTTGACCTGCACCCATTACCAATTGAGCAAGTAAGAAAAGTGGGAAGAATTGCGTTTTTGCAGCAGGAATAAATAATAAACCCGCTAACATCATGGTACCCATTCCAAGGGCCATACCATTTTTGTATCCAACTTTGCGGATAACCGCCGCAGATGGTAACGCTGTGAACGTTACAGCAATGTAGAAAGAGAATAAAATTAAAGATGCTTGTAAGGCTGTTAAGTCAAGAATTTGCTTAAGGTATGGCATTAAAGAACCATTCAGCCATGTTGCAAAGCCCAGTATGAAAAACAATACCGCGACAATGACCATTGGCAGTGCATTGCTTTGAGGCTTTTGAACAGTGTTCCCAGAACTCATTATGTTTGCTCCTGTTGTTGCTATTAGCCGATTACTTTGTTGTTATTTTTAGTCGGACAGAATTTGTTACAGATGCTAACACTTTTATCTGCTCAGCCAAAGTGTATTTTTTCACTAAAATGTAACTTATCTTTTAGTTGTGTTTAAACACGTGCGTTAGCAATCTGATCCGTTTTAATATTTCTAAACTTAAACTGTGATATATTTTTTGAGCTTTAGTTACCTTTGTAAAATTAATAATCGTTTTGTCGATTAACTTCGTATTAGCTAAAACATATACACACTAGGAATGACCTTAAAATGGCAAATAAACTTTCAAAACTCTCATTAAGTTTCAGTATGTTGTTGGGCTTATCGGCACAGGCCGCCGATTTAAAAGTGGGAGATATGGCGCCAGACTTCAATCTACAAGCGACTAATGGGAAAACTTACCAGCTTAGTGATTTCAAAGACAAGCAAGCTGTAGTTGTTGCATGGTATCCAATGGCCAACACTAGTGGGTGTACAATCGAGTGCTTGTCATTAATAAAAGAAGGTCATTTAATCCGCGAATATGATGTCAGTTACTTTATGGCCAGTGTCGATCCGCTTGAAGACAATATGGAATTTGCAGAAGAAACTGATGCTGATTTCCCTATGTTAAGTGACCCAAGTAAAAAAGCAGCAGAAGCGTATGGCGTTTTAAACTTTTTAGGTGTCGCTAAACGATGGACTTTTTATATCGGAAAAAATGGTCAGATTTTACAAATAGATAAAGATATCCAACCTAAAACAGCCGCCCCGGATATTGCAAAAAACTTAGCAAAGCTTAAAGTAGATAAAAAATCATAATCAATTTTAAAGGAGAGTAGACATGAGGCCTTGGCAGCATTACCTCAAGCTAACAGTCAAAGTGATGATTGCTGTTACTATGTCTATTCTTCTCGTTAAGCTGGCGAAAGCCGAGCCTTGGCAAACCAGTCTTGTGTTTGCAGTTAAGTGGGCGGCATTGACGACTGGCTTTACTTTAGTATTTTGTTATTTGTCTGAGCGATACATCATCCACTGTAGGCAATGCAAAATTGCCGAGCGTAAACAACAAAGCCATTAGATAAAACCTTCCTTTATAACGTCATTGCTGCAAACGTACCAAATATAATTAAGGGTATGTTGTAGTGTAAGAATGTCGGCACAACTGAATCCCAGATATGATCGTGTTGACCATCCGCGTTCAATCCTGAAGTCGGCCCTAGTGTTGAATCTGAAGCGGGTGAGCCCGCATCACCAAGTGCCGCGGCTGTTCCTACTAAGGCTGCTGTTGCAAGTGGAGAAAAACCGAACGATAGTGCTAAAGGCACGTAAATTGATGCAATAATCGGGATAGTCGAAAATGATGAACCTATCCCCATAGTGATAAGTAAACCGACCACTAACATTAAAATAGCCGCGAGCAATTGGTTATCACCAATAACACCGTTGACCGATTGAACTAATGTGTCGATGTGTCCCGTCGCTTTTAATACCTCTGCAAAACCTGCTGCACTGATCATAATAAAACCTATCATCGCCATCATTTGCAGGCCTTCGGTGAAAATATCTTGAGTTTGTGCGGGTTTAATGACGCCGCCAATTGCAAACACAATCAATCCGAGTAATGCACCGACAACAATACTTTCACTATAAAGTTGCGTTGATAATGCAACTGTAATGGCCAAAAATGCGGTAATAAGTTGTTTTTTCTCAACTTTAATTGCCACCTTTGGTGACGCGTCAACGGGCTGTGTTTGGTAGCTTCTCGGTTTTCTGTAGCTAATGAACAGTGCGACAAGTAACCCTATCGCCATGCCTGAAACGGGTAAAGCCATAATAAAAGGCATTTCATTTGTAGCTATCTCTAATCCACTCGCAGTGATGTTTTTGTGCAAAATATCAATTAGAAAAATACCACCAAAACCCACAGGTAAGAGCATATACGTTGCCGTTAAACCGAAAGTTAATAAGCAAGCGACTAGCCTTCTATCCAATTTCAATTGATTCATTACTTGCAATAACGGCGGAATTAAAATTGGAATGAACGCAATGTGAACTGGAATGATATTTTGTGAGCTGATTGCTGCCATTAGAATTAAACAGAGTAACAGTGACTTTAAATAGAGCAGCTTATTTTTTGTTTGTTCTTGCCCAAGCTTGCTAATGATATGGGTAGCTAAAAGGTCGGTGATACCCGAGCGAGAAATTGCAACAGCAAATGCACCTAACATTGCGTAATTTAGTGCAATAGCCGCGCCGCCCTGTAACCCTTGGTTGAATGCTTGAATAACCGAATCGAGTGAAAGCCCGGAAATTATCCCTCCAATTAAGGCACTTGTGACTATGGATAAAACAACGTTAACCCTGAGCAAGCTTAAAACTAGCATTAAGCTAACGGCAAATACGACGGCATTCATTAAGTTTTAACTCTCAAATTAAAAAGGGGCACATTATAGTTTGTGTTGAAGCGCTGCCAATGTCAGCAAGGTGATTTTCTGATTTATTTAAGTCTCGTTATGAAGAGTTAACTGTACAGGTATTGTTATCCTGTCTATTAAAGATTGTATCAACAGAGAAAAAATCATTTAAAAACAATGATCAGTTTTATTTTCATAGTCTAATATTTATACACACTTAAATAAAACAATCAGATTAAATAACTACATGGCCTGGCATAAAACGCTGACGTTTTTATTTCTTAGTCTTATCTTGATAGTTGCTGACTCTAAAGCTTGGGCCAATACTAAACCGACTGACGAGATGTTGAAGTGGGCTGAGCAAAATCCTGTTGTCACGATAGAAGCAGATAAAGCAATCCCTCCCTATGACTTTCTCAACGAGAACAATGAGCCTAAAGGATTGGGCAGTGATTTAGTTAGAAAACTCAATTCAATTTTGCCTTTTCATCTGACCTACGGTGAAGGCCAAACCTTTAACGAACAAATTAGTCGTGTTATTGAAGGTCAATCCGACTTATTTTCGCTTTGTGCCATCTTGCCTGAACGAGCTGATAAGGTCATTTTTTCCGTCCCCGTTTTTACTAAACAGTCGGTGTTGGCCGTTAATATCAACAGTGACATCAAAGATGTTGCTCATGTGCTCAATAAACACAAAATTGGTTATGGTGCTGGCTATGCCACATTTAAAGACTTAGAAGCTTTACCAAGGCAACCTGAAGCTGTTGCGGTCGAAACCGTCGAAAAAGGGTTAATTGCAGTTAACAAAGGTGCACTAGATGCGTTTGTGACTGACTTAGGGCAAATAAGTTATTGGGCTGAACGCGAGCGTCTTAAAAATATATCTATCATCCCCATTCCCGATGTTAAAGCGATGAAGATGGGCTATTGCATCAATAAGAATCAACAAGAGTTAAGAGACTGGATCAACTGGGGGTTAGCAAAAATTCCCAATGATGAATTTCACAACTTAAAAGTAAAATGGCTAGCTGAAAACTATACTAAAAAACAAAACTCGAAAAAAAGAGCTGAACTTAACAACAGCTTAGTGATTGTCTCAAGCTTAGTCGTTGTCACTTTGCTGATTGTTCTCATAGTGTTTGTCAGTCGCAGACAAGCTCATCTAATCGCAGATAAGTTTGGTTCGAGTAATTTTAGAAATATTTATGTTCTAACGCTTTTTATTATTTGCTCCGGTATCGGGTTAACTGCTTACTCTATTGTTTTTAATTACAAACTTTCGACGATTCAAGACATATCTAACAAACTCGATTTGAATATCAATAGCTTGGATATTCAATTGCTATCTTGGTTTGATGAGAGGCAATTATTAGTATCTGAGGTGGCACATCAAACTGATATAGAGCAAATTGCTGAAAAACTTGTTGCACTGGGTAAGCAAAACCCTGAACTTTTAGCCCAATCAGAACTTGTTACTCAGTTTAATGAAAGCTCCGTCGCACAAGCTATTTATTATTCAAAAGCGGTTGGTTATTACTTGGTTTCTCCTGAAGGCATTAATCTGTCGGCTAAAAACACGTCAATTGTCGGAAAAGAATCAATTATTAAACGTTATGAACCACGAGCTCTAGAACGTACCCTTATTGGTCAAACCTTATTTGTACCGCCAGTGTGGTCTGATGTTGATCGTGATGGTGATACCAGTGAAGGTGATAAAGATCCTGTCATTTTGATGGCCACGCCTGTTCGCAATCAACAAAGTAAGATCATTGCTGCTTTGGTTTTTGTTTATGAACCTGAGGGCGAGTTTTCAGAAATTTTTAACTCTACACGTCTAGGGCGAACGGGTGAAAGTTATGCCCTAAATTCACAAGGTTACATGGTTTCTAATAGTCGCTTTAGAAACCAGCTCATTCGCGATGGTCGGATTGCTTCAGGTGAAACGGCAATACTGCGAATTAAAATGCCCGATACAGGCTCATCTGGTTTATTGGCTGCGTCTTTAGATGGGGTAACAGGTGAAGATCTTGATGGTTATCAGGATTATCGAGGTGGAGTAGTTCTAGGTGCTTGGCATTGGCACCCACAAATGGAGATGTTGCTGGTCAGTGAAATTGATTTTGAAGAGGTCATGACTGATTACAACGATATAAAGTTTAGAGTGATTATCATCACAGCTATCGCCATCTTTTCGATCTTCACTGTTTCTATTTTTATGCTGATGGTGGGGCAAAGAGCGCATATTGTACAAATTGCGTCAAAGAAAAAACTCGAAGGACTTGTCGAACAAAGAACGCAAGCTCTGGTTGAACAAAAGGAAGTACTGGCCGAATCAGAGCAGGCTAACCGTCTTATCTTAAGTTCAGTTGCCGATGGCATTATTAGCTTATCGTTAACCGGCGAGTGTAACTTTGCCAACAAAGCTGCGCTAGGTATTTTAAAAATGACCGAGCAAACTATCTTAAATAAAGATGTGCTCAGTATATTAAAGCCCAGTGCTATTGAAAAAGAGCAGGATACGTCGCTGGCCGAGATGATTCGAAACGCCATCAGTAATAAAGCCAGCCTTACTCAAATGACTGGCTCTTTTGTAAACGGCCAAGGTTTAGCTTTTCCTGTTGAATTTAGCCTGAATCCTGTTCGTGGAAGTGGCCTGGTGACAGGGGCTGTATTGACTTTTAAAGATAATACAGAGCAGCAACATACCATAGACCGCATGTTTAAGGTGATCAACGCCGCGCCTGTCGCGATGATTGCAATCAATCAACAAGGTGTCATTGAAGTCGTTAATGAACAATGTGCGCAGTTATTTAATTATCAAAAGTCAGCAATGGTTGGCCAGCCCATTGAACTGATTGTTCCTAAGCATTTGACCAATCATGCTAATTGGGTCCAGCAATTCATGGCCCAGCCAAAAAGCCTACTACTCAGTGGTGATGATGTCGTGGGCGTGAAATCAGACGACTCAACATTTGATGCTGAAGTAACCATCAATCCGATTGAATTGCAAGATGGCTTAATGGCCGTTGCGGGAATACGCGATGTTACTGAAGACAACCAAGCGAAAAAAGCGCTACTCGAAGCGAAGGAGCTTTCTGATGAGGCCAGTGCTGCAAAATCCAATTTCTTGGCAAACATGAGTCATGAAATTCGCACCCCTATGAATGCGATTATTGGTATGTCTCATTTGGCACTGCAAGGTAGTTTGCAACGACGTGAGCGCAGCTATGTCAGTAAAGTTCACAATGCTGCTACGAATTTACTGGGTATTATTAATGACATTTTAGATTTCTCTAAAATTGAAGCCGGCAAGTTAGAATTAGATACCAATGACTTTAGAACTGAAGAGTTACTCGATAGTGTTAAAAATGTGCTTTTTGTTAAAACCCAAGAAAAAGGTTTAGATCTCATCTTTCGGGTTGAACAAGATGTACCTAACTTTTTAGTGGGCGATCAGCTTCGCCTAGCTCAAATCTTAATAAATCTCGGTAGTAATGCCATCAAATTTACCGAACGAGGAGAAGTGATTATTCGCGTTTCGGTAGAGCAGCTGCAAGACAATGAGCTGACACTTAAATTTATGGTGAAAGACTCTGGCATTGGCATGAGTGAGCAGCAAACACAAAAGCTGTTTAAATCTTTTTCTCAAGGAGATGCATCAACAACACGCAAATACGGTGGTACGGGTTTAGGCCTATCTATTTCTAAGCGGCTGGTTAACTTGATGTATGGACGTATTTGGGTTGAGAGTGAGCTTGATGTGGGTAGCCAGTTCTTCTTCACAGCACAATTAACAGTGAGCCAACAACAAGATAGTGTGGAACTACCTGAAGCTGAATTAAATTTATTGGTGGGTAAGAAAGTACTCATTATCGACGATAGCCCTGCTGCAGTTGATGTGCTTAAGCAAATTACTGAAAGCTTTGGTTGTCAGGTGTATACCGCACTATCAGGCTCTCAAGCACTAGAGATCGTCAATGCCGTTGATGGCTTTGATTTAGCTTTAGTCGACTGGCAAATGCCGGGTATGAATGGCATTGAAACCTGTGAAGCAATTCGCCAAGTTCAGAATATGAAACATTTTATTATGGTCTCTGCATTTGGCCGTGAAGAGATTGGTGAAGACAAGCTTCAAGGACATGTTGATAGTTTAATGGTTAAGCCCATTACGCAATCGGGTTTATTTGAAGAGTTAATGCGCCTAATGGGGCGTAAAGTCAAAGTGGGTCATCAGTTTGATAAAAATGCGGAAGTTCAAATCCAACGTGAAAAAGTTAAAGGGGCCTATGTCTTGTTGGTTGAAGATAATGAGCTCAACCAAGAACTCGCCATCGCGTTATTAGAAGAAGCGGGCTTGAGAGTCGATTTAGCTGAAAATGGCAAGGTAGCAGTAGCGTTAGCTGAAAAAAATGATTACGACGGTATTTTGATGGATATTCAAATGCCAATTATGGACGGTTTTGAAGCGACCAAGAGCATACGCAGTTTTAATCAAACCATTCCTATTATTGCCATGACGGCAAATGCGCTCGCTAGTGATAAAGAGCGGGTAATGAGTGAAGGTATGACTGACTTTATCAGTAAGCCTATTGATGTATCAGCCATGTTTAAAGTCATCAGTCAGCATATTGTACCAAGCCATCCTCATTTTGCTGATGTTAGCGGTGAAGATGCTCCGGAAAATCATAATTCACATGACCCCATGCAGCACTTTTTAGTGATTGAAAAGCACTCAGGTCTGGCTACTTGCAATGATAATGAAGTGCTCTATTTGAAAATACTGAAAAAATTTTTCAACGCAGAGCAAACGTTTGAACAACGATTCAAGCCACCATGGCAAGCTCAAGACTGGACCGAAGCGACTCGCATTGCTCACTCTTTAAAAGGTTCGGCAGGCAATATTGGGGCGAAAAACTTGTATCAAGTTGCAGCAGATCTAGAGCAAGCGTGTAAATCGCAACTTGATAAAGAGCAAGTATCGCATAAGCTCAAATTAACACTATCTAAATTATCAGAGGTATTAACTGAGCTCGATATTATGCAGCAGATTATCAATTCAGAGCCTGCTCAAGCGCCAGAGCCAGTGGGTAAAATCGCTTTATCTGAAGATGAACTGAATGACAAACTCAATCATTTGCAAAGCTTAGTTGATGAGTTTGATACGGATGCTCAAGAAATCGCTTTTGAATTGGAGCAAATGTTCGCCGAGCAATCAATCAAACAACAATTTAATACATTTATCACCCAGCTAGAGAACTTTGATTTTGATAGTGCAAATCAGACGTTAGCCAGTGTGAAAAAGTTAATTTTAAAATGACCAACGCGCTTTTAAGGTGAAGTAATGGATCAAGATGAAATCGACCAAGTGGTAAGTAAACAAGCGATTTTGGTCGTCGATGATAACCCAGAAAATATCCATGTTTTGACGGGGATTTTAAGGCCTTACTATAAAGTTAAAGCAGCCATCAATGGTGAACTCGCTCTAAAAATAGCGAGAGGCCAAGATAAACCTGACATCATTTTACTCGACATTATGATGCCAGGGATAGATGGTTATGAAGTCTGTAGCCAATTAAAAGCGTCGCCTGAAACATCGGAAATTCCGGTGATATTTGTTACCGCAAAAAGTGAAGTCGAAGATGAAAAACAAGGATTTTTACTTGGCGCCGTTGACTACATTACCAAGCCTGTTAGTCCTTCTTTAGTGCTTGCTCGTGTCAGTGCTCATTTAAAACTCTACGATCAAAAGCTTCACCTAGAAAGCCTGGTTCAAGAGCGTACCAGAGAGCTTGAACAAACTCGAATGGAGATCATTGAAAGCTTAGGTCGAGCCGCTGAATTTAAAGACAATGAAACAGGCATGCACGTTATTCGAATGAGCTGGTACTCAAGGTTTTTAGCACAAGCGTTAACAGAAAACCATGAATGGTCAGAACTACTCTTTAATGCTGCACCTATGCACGATATTGGGAAAATCGGTATTCCAGATCGCGTATTATTAAAACCTGGAAAGCTAGATGAAGAAGAGTGGGCAGTGATGAAAAAGCACGTCGACTTTGGGGTCGATATATTAGGCGAACATCAATCTTCATTACTGAAACTCGCATCTGAAGTGGCACAAAACCACCACGAAAAATGGGACGGAAGTGGTTATCCCAATGGGTTAAAAGGTGAAGAAATCCCTCTGTCTGCTCGTATTGTTGCAGTTGCTGATGTATTTGATGCCTTAACCTCTGAACGTCCATATAAGAAAGCTTGGTCAATTGAAGAGGCTATGGATTTACTGGAACGGGAAGCTGGCTCTCATTTTGATCCTCAGTTAATCCCGTTGTTTAAATCATGTCTACCCAGTGTGCTAGAAGTAAAAGAAAAGTACCAAGATGACCTTGATAGCGAGTCACAAATATAAGCGCTTAAATTTGATCTGGCCCCATGCTTGTGAGGTATCATTAGTGTAGAGTTATTTTAAAGTAAAAAACGGAGAGTAAAATGAAATTACTAACTAAGATCGCGATCGCTTTTAGTTTTGCCGGCATAGCAAACCTGAGCTATGCAGCTGATATCGAAGCAGGCAAAGCTAAAACTGCAATGTGTGTTGCATGTCACGGTGCAGATGGCAAATCGGTTATGCCAATTTACCCTAACTTGGCAGGACAAAATGCAGCTTATATCGAGTCAGCATTACATGCTTATAAAAAAGGTCAACGCACCGGTGGTCAAGCTGGCATTATGGCGGGTATGGCAGCAGCATTGACTGATCAAGATATCAAAAATATTGCAGCTTACTACAGCTCTCTAAAATAAAATTTATCGGGTAAGCATACATCTGGTATGCTTACTTTTTAATTCGTGCAAGGAGCCACACTTTGACTTTTCTATTCATCCTCATCGGTTTAGCCTGTGCTTTTTATGGCTACAAACAAAAAGATTCTGGTTACATCATTGTCGGTTTAGGGCTTTGTGCACTTCCTTTTTTCATCAGCGCACTGATCGTTCTTTTGGTATTGAGCGCCGTTTTATTGGTAGCCCCTAAGCTTTACAAGAAATTAGCTCGCTGATACCTTATTCGGCTTTTTTAATTTCAATAATTCTTTAGACAAAATATACAGACCTAGTCCTAGGCCAATACTCATGTACGTTATTTTTGTCCAACTCAATGCAGGGGTGGTCAAAAACATAAATAGCATCATAGCTACGCAGTAAAGGCCTGCAAGAAGGTGTGGGATAGACATACTTGGTACTCCAGATTAAGGCATAAAAAAAGGTTAGCATGAGCTAACCTTCTTCTTAATCCGACTTTAGTCTAATACCGAGTCTTATTCGTCAATTAAGCCATAGTCTTGACGTAAAATATCGATAATCTCAGCTTTAGGATTATCAGATAAATGTAATTTCTGGCCCGTGATTTTCTCAGCAATCGCCGTGTAAGTTTCTGATACTGCCATTAAGACACTTTCTGGTAATGCGTTATCTCTTGCTAATGCTTCACGCTCATCCATTCTGTCTTTGTTAAGAAGAATATCAGGATCAGGGAAGTGGCTAAGTAATAATTGACGGAACCCTTCTTTAGAGTTTTCTACTACTTTTCCATCTCTGTATTGAGGGCCATCCCAAATGCGAGAAGAGTCAGGTGTGCCGACTTCATCCATGTAAATGAGTTTTTCTTGGCCTTTACTATCGGTCACGTAACCAAACTCAAATTTAGTATCAACAAATACTTGATCCAGCTTTGCTAATTCACCACTGATAACGTCAAAACCTTCTTTAAGTAACTTTTCGTATAAGCCTATATCTTCAGCAGCAGAGAAGTTAAAGGCCGCGAAGTTATCACTGATGTCTTGGCGAGTAATATTGACATCATCCACTTCAGGTACGTTAGGAATACCTTTTAAAATACCTTTTGTTGATGGTGTGATCAGTAATTCCGGCAGTTTTTGATCTTTGGCTAAGCCTTCTGGCAATTCAATGCCACAGAAGTTTCTTTCACCTTTTTCATAAGCACGCCACATAGAACCTGTGATGTATTGACGGCAAATTGCTTCAATCATGACTGGCTTTGCTTTTTGTACAATCCAAACGAACGGGTGCGGAATATCGAGAATGTGGCTATCAGCTAAGCCGTTTTCTTTGAATAACTTAAACCAATGGTTCGAAATTGCATTTAAAGCTGCCCCTTTACCCGGAACACCTTTTAAACCGCCTTCGCCATGCCAAATGCAGTCAAAAGCAGAAATACGATCACTGATCACCATGATTGCTAGAGGGGCATCGGCTTTGACATCGTAGCCTTTTTCTTTGATTAGACGAGCGCTGTCCGCTTCTGTAAGCCAATAAACGGAGCGAACTTTACCACTATGTACAGGTAAATCAGTACGAATGGGGAGGTCGTTATTGACCGCTAAAACCTTATCGGCAAGACTCATTGCAATGTCCTATAGTAAACAAAGGTGAAATTTTAATAAGCGCGCTATTCTACAGAGATTTCAAAATACAGTATAGTGTTTGCTTGAGATGTTAGAGACTAACCACGTAATTTCCTGGATTCATGAATAAACTACTTATATTTCTTCTCAGCTTATCGCTACTAGCAAATGCTTACTTGGCTCATCGGCTGATGAATCAGCAGGCCGTTGTTTATTTACCAGAACAACCTGAGGCCAGTCAGCAGCATCGTGGAAGCTTGTTTCGCAAGTCTGAGCAACACGCTACGAATCCATTATTTAGCGATGATTTACTCGCTAGCCAGCCCAAAACTCAGCCCGCTATATCAAATTGGCAAACGAATAATCGCAGACAAGCTGAAAATAAAGGGGATGATCCGCTTGCGCAAATAGCGATGCGTTTTTTTCAACGTCATGACTTTTACAATGCGGTTGATGCCTATGAGAACTTATTTTATCGAGATGAATTAGAGGCAAACCAGGTTAAGCAAGTATGGCGAAAGCAGCTCGAAGCTTGGTTACTGAGCCGCGAATATTGGTTAATTGAGCAATTTAATCAAGCGTATTTAGCGAGGTTTAATAGTGATACCGTATTTATGCAGTTTGAAGCAGAACGTTTATTGGCCGCAGGGCAGACACTACTGGGATTAACTTGGTATTACGAGATGCTGATTTACAGTGATAAAGAAACTCAGCAAGCCGCTTGGCGCAACCACATCGATACCATAGCTGAGGCCAGTATCATCGAATACATTGATAAAAAACAATGGCCTAAGTTACTTGAGTTTAGTGATGCATTACTACAACAAGATACAGATAACCCGCTTTTTATCGCAGCTTATGTCAAAGCGTTAGCCCATGATGGTCAGTTCCAGCAGGCTTGGGCACAGCTTGAAAGCCTCTTCTCTTATCCTGATTACCAAGGCCAAGTCAAAGAGCTTGAGAGCTTGCTTAAACGGCTCGAAAAAGGCGGCCAGGCGGTTGCGTTAAAACGAGCTGGCACGCACTTTATCGTAAAAGCTAAAGTAGATGGGGTAACCGATCTCGATCTAGTTTTAGATACTGGCGCATCAATTACTGCAGTATCTGAATCGGCTTTTGAAGATATTCGCTATTATTCAGATGTTGAATACCAGCAAGATATTCGTTTGAACACTGCTGGTGGCTTAGTGAGTGCCCCCATTTATAAAGTCAGACGTTTTTCTGTTTCCCAGTATCAATTAAATGATTTTAGTATTGTTGTGATGCCACTTGAGAATATGCAATCGGACGGCTTACTGGGGATGAATTTTTTATCTCGTTTTCGCTTTGAAATAGATCAGGCCAAAGCGAGCTTGTACCTATCTGGTCGAGATTAATTGTCCGTATTTAGCGATTCTTTGGGTATAATGCGCGAAAATTAATATTCGGTGCTGCCTTTTGTCTGAAAACTCTGCTGTAAATGCTTTTAAAAAGCTGCGTCATGAACGCCTGAAAGAATCATCTCGCCCATTTAATGCCAGAGGCAAGCTATTAAAGCGTTGCCCTGAGTGCCAATTAGGTGAGCATGTTTGCATTTGCGGTTACCAAGTTAAGGCCGAACTCAATTTTGACTTTGTGTTATTGATGCACAGAGATGAAATTTTAAAGCCAACCAATACGGGGCGGCTAATTGCCGATCTCTTCCCTGAGCAAACTCATGCTTGTTGCTGGCATCGCACTGAGCCGAGTGCTGATTTACTGGCTATTCTAAATGACCCTAAACGTCAGTGTTTAATTGTATTTCCAGCTGAAGCTACCGAAACACGTGCTGTGTATTCAAGTTTTGATGCACTGGCTCCTAAAATAGAAACCGATAAAAGACTGACATTTATTTTATTAGATGGCACTTGGAAGCAAGCTAAGCGTATGGTGCAACTTAGTCGCTACCTTGATACGGTTCCTGCATTTAGTTTTGATATTAATAATGCAGGTGAATACGCAGTAAGAAAAGCATTGAAACCAAACCAAGTTTGCACAGCAGAAGCTGCATCTTTGTTAATTGAGCAGATGAAAGAGCCTGATAACGCCCAATTATTGTTAGACTATTTTACTGTATTCAACCAGCATTACGCGTCTTGTCGCAATGCGCAACAGGTAACCCCTGGCCCTAGCCATGCAAATTTACTGGCACAAAAAAATAAATAATGAGAGAGAACAATGACGTTAAATGACTTTTTAGCAAAATTAAATGATACACCTGAGTCTGTTGAGTTTACCGATACAATGGCCGTGATTGATAGCCAGTATCGCTTTACAGAAACGGCGTTTAAAAACGGCGAAACTCAAAATGAAGCGGGTCAGAACAATGGCTCTTGTAAGTTATTTGCTTTTGCACAATTAAATCAATTATCGGTTGAGCAAACATTAGCGTGTTTTGGACAGTATTACCGCGTTGATGTATTAGCTCATCCAGAAAATGATGATCACCAAAATATTCGCAATTTTATTAAATTTGGTTGGCAAGGCATTGTATTTGACGGTGAAGCATTAACTGCAATCTAATAGCGTATTAGCAAATATCACGGTATTGAAACGAAAAACGCCAGCAAAAGCTGGCGTTTGGTTATCTGGAGAAAAAACAACTTAGGTTAGTTGCATACCTTGTACTTTTTCATGAGCAATTTCAGGGGTTGTTACCACTGGCTTTTGGTGTTTATCAGCATTGAGCGCGCCTTTGCGATGAGATAATGCGTTATCAAACTTTTTAGCGGCTTTAGCAATTGCAGGGTAAAGAATTTTGTCCTCTGCGTGTACAGCGATTTGGCTGCCTTCGTAATTAGCTGAGATCTCGACTTGCTCCATTTTGTGTTCGGTGCTCACAATTACGGTTATTGAAGTTAAACTATTGTAGCGTTCTGCTGTTTTTGAAAATTTTTCCTCTACATGCTCTCTAATGGCATCTGTAACATCTTTGTGGTGACCAATAAGATTTATTTTCATAGCTTTTCCTTCTTTTGTTTTCAATATTAAGACTAGTCTGCAATTAAATAGTTCGCCTGTATTTCAGCGTTTTTTCGTAAAAAAACTGACTTTTTTTGGCTTAGATCAAACTAGTTGTTTAAATGCTAAACAAAGTGGTTATTTTATCATCAAGTTCTCGCTGCATAGGTGATTAGCAGCGAGTCCTTAATTAAGACATAGGGGCGTTTTACGCGGTATCAAGTAGTACTTCATTTTCTAAAATGCTGGATTTTAGAATGTAGCCTTTACCTCTCACCGATGTAACGACTTGTTTGTTTATGCCGACGCGATTGAGCTTTTCGCGAATACGTGAAATGGAAATGTCTACACCTCGGCTAATACCATCGTAAGTAATGCCTTTTAACGTGATATAAATGTTATCTCGGGTAACCAGCTCATTCTTTTGCAATGCTAAGTAAAATAGCAATTCAAACTCTTCATTGGTGAGTGGCACATCTTGTTCAAAGAACTTGCATTGATAGCTCTTCTTATCAATGACTAGGCCGCCAATTTCAACTCTATTCTGCTTATCCACTTGTTCCTGTGGCATTGGCTCTAACAAGCGCTTAATGCGTTGGTAAAGTACTGAAAACGGAGCTGATTTAGAAATAAAGTCATCTGCGCCTAACTTAAAACACGTCACTTCCACTTCTGGTGAATCTTGAGCTGTTAAGAAAAGCACCGGACCTTTGTAAAAGGTTTTAAGGTCGGCGCACACCGAAAATCCTGAACGGTTAGGCAGGCCAATATCAAGCAATACACAATCAGGTGCATGGCGAATTAGCATTCTCATAACCGAGTCACCTTTGAAGGCTTGATATACAAGATAACCTTTTTTCTCCAACTGCTTGCTTATTGCTGTAGAAATAATTTTATCGTCTTCGACTAAGAGTATTGATTTCATCTTAATTACACCTCAACTCTGGTTGTATCTATATAAATCTTATTTACTGTTACTAATTTATTAGAGTGTTTCTTGTTTGTATGGTTCATGTATCACACTGTAAATAAAGGTAAAGTTTGAATGCTTATTGAACAAAATCGAGTTCGGGCATTTCGAGCTGCTCAGCGAGTAAGGCGAGGTTAGTCGCTTGTTGCTCATCGAGCTTGGCATCCAAAGCAATCAGGTTTCCTTTACAAAAATCTGCGGCATCAATGACTTGTGCTTTAGACCAATTGGGTGGCCATGCGCAGGTTAAGCACTGAATAAAGGTATTGAGCAAAAACTCATTTTTACTTAACAGTGTTAAGTGCTCGGCCAATTTGGCGCTGGCTTCGAGGTATTGATTATCCAAAATGAGCTTTTTAATATCGGTCGTTAAATGACGGGTCGCGGTTTGTTTGCGTTTGATAACTTGCTCTAAGTAATCAACATACGCAGCCAAACAAACAAAACTAAAAATCTGTGATTGATACTCTTTACTGCCTTTGAGCAGTTTAGTTTTCTCAAGGGCTGAGTCTAACTCACCTAGTGCAAGTAAGCACTTGATATAGTCCAACTTTTCAATAAGCGATGAGTGGTACTGAGCATACTGATCTGAGTATAAACTGGCGTGGTACTCTTCTAATAAACCATGTGCTTCATGGCCTTTTTTATTTAAAGCCGCAATTCTTGCTTTAGCTACAAGTTCATAAGGGTGAGCCTGGTTAGTCGCGTACTTGTAATGGTAGTTTCTAAGTTTTTCTTTTAGTTCTGCGTCATTGGGCTGGCATGCTTGGTTGTCAGCAAATTGAACTTGATCAAGTAATAAACTAATGCACAATCGGGTTAAATTAATATCATGACGATAAACCAATTGCGCATTGTCATCGGCCGCAAGCGCCGAGTGACAAGCATTGGCTAAATTAAATTGAGCTAGATTTATATAACTGCACTTTATTTGCCTGTGGATGTGCTGAGGGTTAACGTTTTTAGCAAACTCTATATGTGTTTTCGCTTTGTCCAAGTCGTCTTCATACAAGGCTATTTCGGCGAGTAGTTCTTGTGCGGTACCTGAGTGAATAGGGTGCTCAGCCATAGGTTTGAGTAACTTTTTGGCATGGTCATAATCACTTTGTTTGATAAGTAATTCGATGAGCTTTTTTGCACAGGGGAAGTAGTTTTCAATCAATTGAGGTTGATTAAGCGTTTCAATTGCTTCGTCTATTTGATCAATGTTCTCTTGGCTTTTGGCCAATAATAAACTGGCCTCATTCATCAAACTTGGCGCTTGTTTGATCAGCGTTTTTGCACCGGTAATGACTTTGGTGAAATTGCCTTCTGCATAGGCAATTTTCAGTTTGGTTAATCCTTTTTTGTGTTTAAGTAATCTTGGGATCCTCGACTCTAACATCGCAAAGCTAAGTGGTTTGATAAGGTAAGCATCGGGAGCTAGCTCAGCAAACTTTCTGACGACGGGGCGAGATGAATCACCTGTTGCAATAATAAAAACAGTATCGGGGCTGATGAGTTCAATTTCTCTTGCTTCATCAAAGTAATGATAGCCATTGGCGCCTTTACCTAGGTTGTAATCGCAAATAATTAACGCATAAGCACGTGTCTGACTCAGTGCCAAAGCGGTTTTAACATCTGCAGCAACATCTATGTTGTCACTGAGAAAACCGAGTTTAGTCAATGATGATTTAGTACTTGTCCTGACTAACGGACAATCATCAATGATTAATGCCAGTGCATTAGAGAAAGTATTAAACTGCATACTTCGTCCTTATCTTTTATAGCCCTTCGAAAACACCTTTGCATTGTCGCCAATGCTCAGTGTGATTTGTGATATATTGAAGCCTAATACGCCAAGTCTACTTGGCGTGATTGTGGAATACCTATTTGCTTTGTGCTGCCCAATATTGGCCAGTACTGACAAAGTGCGTTTCTAACGCGTTGTTAAAATGTATCCACTGACCCACATTTACCGTTTCTCGTGGCTAAAATATATTCTGTGCCGAGTATAAAATAGATTTAGTTGGACAAAAGTTAAGTAGTGTAACGACTTTGTTTCGCTTCTTGTAACGGGTATGTAAATTGATAAGAGGCGTTGTAAGCTAATTTTTTATGATAGAAAAACTCATTGATTCTGATCGCCATTGGATGGAACAAGCATTGCTATTAGCCGATAAAGCAGAAGCGCAAGGTGAAATCCCAGTCGGTGCAATTGTCGTTCACAACGAACAAGTGGTTGGAGAAGGGTGGAATCAATCCATCACGCTAAACGACCCATCGGCTCATGCAGAAATGATTGCAGTTAGGCAAGCAGGTAAGCGATTAGGTAATTATCGACTTATCGATTGCACTTTATATGTCACCCTTGAGCCGTGTCCTATGTGTGCAGGCTTGTTGGTACACAGTCGTATTAAACGCATTGTATTTGGTGCTATGGATGAAAAGACGGGGTCGGCGGGTTCTATTATGAACTTACTACAGCACCCTGTATTAAATCATCAAGTTGAAATCACATCGGGCGTGTTGCAACAAGTGTGTAGTGAAAAGTTATCTGCATTTTTTAAACGAAGAAGAGCCGAAATAAAAGCCGCAAAAAAAGCGAAGCGTTTGCAAGAGCAGAAGTTAAAGCGTGAAGATTAGATTCAGAGTTGTTTAAGGTGGAATTAAAAAAGACGAGTCATTAGTTGGTTACTAAATTCTCGTCTTCCATAGCTAGGTTAGCGAACATTTTTCTGCGGTTAACAATACGAGTGTGCAGTTTCTTCAATAAATGTTTACGTCGCGTATTTGTTGTTAAGCGACGACGTTGTAGGCGATTCGCCATAATATAGTCCTCATGTTTTTTAATCATCCTCATTAAACGTTAGCATTGTGACAGTTTAATGAAAGTTTTTTCGGTTGGTTTTTACTCTTTTTTATCTGTGTAATTTCGCCAATATAACTTTACATTGGCCAGAGACACTGAAGGTAGGTTACTTGCTAGCTGATTGCTCAGTTATATTCTGGCTTACAGGTAAACTAGCACTGTTATCCAACCAAAGCAAAGAATCATAGTAACGACGAATATTGGCTACATAGGTCACCGCTTCATTACCGCGGGCGTAACCGTATCGCGTGGTTTTGTAATATTGCTTCTTGCGCAATAATGGCAGGTATTTCTTCACGTCGATCCATTTATCAGGTGAACCGCCTAAACGTTGCGTTAATCGACGAGCATCTTCTAAATGGCCCAAGCCAATATTATAAGCGGCTAGAGCAAACCAGAGTCTATCTGGGTTTTGAATTCTTGCTGGAATACGCTTCATCAAACTAGAGATATAACGGGCACCACCGCGAATATTTTGCTCTGGCTCTAGTCGATTGGTTACGCCTACCTGTTTAGCGGTTGGCTGGGTAAGCATCATAATGCCTCTGACACCCGTTGGCGATTTAGCTCTCGGGTTCCAATGGCTCTCTTGGTAGCTGATGGCAGCTAATAAGCGCCAATCAATGGCGTACTGCTCGGCGTATTGTTTAAACCAGTGCAAGTATTTAGGCAGCACTTTTTCGACTGAAGCTAAAAACTCTCTAGTATCCACATAGTTAAATTGACGTACATGGCCAAAGTACTTGTCTTCCAATACGGCTAACTTACCTGACGTTTGCATCTTGCCAAAGTAATCAATAAATAATGCGTAGAGTGAATCGTCCTGTGATTGCTTAAATGCCCAAGCTAATTCCTCTCCTTTTTTTAACGTAAAGGCTTTGCTTAATTCAGGATAGATACGGCGGTTGATGGCAAGGTGATTAGAATCAACGACAGTGTAGTTTATTTCGCCATTGAGCACGGCTTGCATTAATTCTTCTACATCTTGAGTGTCTGTTTTGTTCCACTCAATATTGAGTTGTTGTTTAATTTCTTCTTGGTTGAGGTATTCATCGTGAGAACTTGAGTTCACTACGGTTAAATTACCTTTTAATTGAGATAAGTTTCTCGGCCAATCATTACCTTGCTTAAAAACTACAATTTGATTGATCGTTTGGTAACTGGGGGCAAATCGCAAAAATGCTTGTCGCTCTGGTGTGACGGCCAATGCAGCGGCAATAAAGTCAAGTTGGTCGCTTTCAAGCTGAGGAAAGAGTTCGTTCATTGAATATGATGGCTTGAGATCTAACTCGACGTTTAAATAATCAGCAAAACCTTTAATCAATTCATACTCAAAACCAACCGGACCATCTTTACTTATGTAGTAAGTCGTTGGACCATAAAGTGTACCAACGGTGATCTTGCCATCTTTTTCTATTTGCTCAGCTTGATTGAGTGGTTTTTCAGCTTTACACGCAGTTAGTAAGAGTAAGCACATAGCACAAAGCCCACGGAAAAGTGCCCGCGTAAAAATTCTATCACTTTGTTTTAAAATGCTTTTTTTCAAGACAAAAATCACTGCTAAATAAATAAACCATGAAAAAGGTTATCGAATTGCCCCTTGGGGGTCAATAAAAATAGCCCCAAAGGTGCGGTTTTAACGTGTTCTTGCTGCGTTTGTTTTTTGAACTTTTGCGACTGTTTTGGGGATATATTTTTTATTTTGTTGCACAAGTCGCAATCAGTTTGAGTTTTCTCTATAATATGCCACCTTAAATTGACCCTATTAGTTTTCATTTCAAGGTGATTCTACTTATGGAAATCCTTCGTGGTGCCCCAGCCCTTTCTAACTTCCGAGTTAATCAACTTTTAGCAAGCTGCAAAGAGCAAAATATTCCAGTAACAGGCTTTTACGCTGAATACGCGCATTTTGCTGATTTATCAGAGAATTTAACTGCTGATGAGCAAGCTAAATTAGACAAGCTTTTAACTTATGGTCCGACGATTGCTGAGCATGAGCCAGCGGGTACATTACTTTTAGTAACACCACGTCCGGGTACAATTTCACCTTGGTCTTCAAAAGCGACCAATATTGCTAACAACTGTGGTTTAACAAAAGTTAAGCGCGTTGAACGCGGTATCGCTTATTACATCGAATCAGCAAGCGAATTATCTGATGCGCAATTAACAGCGGTTAAAGCGTTAATTCACGATCGCATGATGGAAGTCATCTTCACTGACTTTGCCTCCGCCAGTGCATTATTTGCCAAAGCGGAACCTGCGCCACACACATCAGTTGATATTTTATCAGGTGGCCGTGAAGCATTAGCGAAAGCCAATATTGAATTAGGCTTAGCGTTAGCAGAGGATGAAATCGATTATTTAGTTGAAAACTTCAACAAGTTAGGTCGTAATCCAAACGACATCGAATTATACATGTTCGCGCAGGCGAACTCAGAGCATTGTCGTCATAAGATCTTCAATGCCGATTGGACAATTGACGGTGAAGACCAGCCTAAGTCATTGTTCAAAATGATCAAAAATACAATGGAAACGAACCCAGATTATGTAACCTCTGCTTATAAAGATAACGCAGCGGTTATGGTCGGTTCTGAAGGCGGTCGTTTCTTTGCTAACCCAGAAACAGGTGTTTACGATTACTCAAACGAGCAAATCGACATCTTAATGAAGGTTGAAACACACAACCACCCAACTGCTATTTCTCCATTCCCAGGTGCAGCAACAGGTTCTGGTGGTGAGATTCGTGACGAAGGTGCAACAGGTCGTGGTTCTAAACCAAAAGCTGGTTTAGTAGGTTTCACTGTATCTAACCTTAAAATTCCTGGTTTCGAACAACCTTGGGAAACAGACTTTGGTAAGCCAGAGCGTATCGTTTCTGCATTAGACATTATGCTTGAAGGCCCATTAGGTGGCGCAGCATTTAACAACGAATTTGGTCGTCCAGCATTAACGGGTTACTTCCGTACTTACGAAGAAAAAGTAAACAGCCACAACGGTGAAGAAGTGCGTGGTTACCACAAGCCAATCATGCTTGCTGGTGGTTTAGGTAACATTCGCCCAGAGCACACGCAAAAAGGTGAAATCCCTGTCGGTGCTAAGTTAGTAGTACTTGGTGGTCCTGCGATGAACATCGGCCTTGGTGGCGGTGCAGCATCTTCAATGGCATCGGGTCAATCGGCTGAAGATTTAGATTTTGCTTCAGTACAACGTGAAAATCCAGAAATGGAACGCCGTTGTCAGGAAGTGATCGATAAGTGTTGGCAGTTAGGTGATGAAAACCCAATCGCGTTTATCCATGATGTGGGCGCAGGTGGTTTATCAAACGCTATGCCTGAGCTAGTAAACGACGGTGGTCGTGGTGGTATCTTCGAATTACGTGATGTACCAAACGATGAGCCGGGCATGTCACCATTAGAAATTTGGTGTAACGAATCGCAAGAGCGTTATGTATTAGCTGTAGCGCCAGAAAACTTAGCGAAATTTGAAGAATTATGTAAGCGTGAACGCGCTGAATATGCAGTTATCGGTACGGCGACAGAAGAGCTTCACTTAACGCTGAACGACGAACATTTCGACAATCAGCCAATCGATTTACCGCTTGATGTATTACTGGGTAAAGCACCTAAAATGCACCGTGATGTTAAATCGCAATACGCTGAAGGTCAGCCATTAAACACAGCCGATATCACAGTTGAAGATGCAGCTAAGCGTTTATTGCGCTTACCAACCATCGCTGAGAAAACTTTCCTTATCACTATCGGTGACCGTTCAGTAACGGGCATGGTATCGCGTGACCAAATGGTTGGTCCTTGGCAGGTACCAGTAGCAGACGTTGCAGTAACAACGGCTGCATTAGATTCATACCACGGTGAGGCAATGGCAATGGGTGAGCGTACACCAGTTGCATTACTTAACTTTGGTGCATCTGCGCGTTTAGCCGTAGCTGAATCATTAACGAACATTGCAGCAGCTGATATTGGCGATCTAAAACGCATTAAGTTATCAGCTAACTGGATGTCAGCAGCTGGTCACCCAGGTGAAGATGCCGGTCTTTATGAAGCGGTTAAGGCTGTAGGTGAAGAGTTATGTCCAACATTAGGCTTAACGATCCCTGTTGGTAAAGACTCAATGTCGATGAAGACGAAGTGGCAGCAAGACGGCGAAGAAAAAGACGTGACTGCACCATTATCATTAGTGATCACCGCTTTCGGTCGTGTTGAAGATGTACGCAAGACAGTCACACCACAACTTCGCACAGATAAAGGCGATAGCCGTTTATTATTAATCGACTTAGGTGCGGGTAAAAACCGTTTAGGTGGTTCTTGTTTAGCACAGGTTTACAAGCAATTAGGTGAGTCAACACCAGATGTTGATAGCCCAGAAGCATTAAAAGGCTTCTTCAATTCAGTACAAGCATTAGTCGCTGATAACAAGTTATTAGCTTACCACGACCGTTCAGACGGTGGTTTATTCGTAACATTAGCTGAAATGGCCTTTGCGGGTAAGACAGGTGTGAGTGTTGATATCGCTGAATTAGACGACTTAGCAATTAACTCACTATTTAGTGAAGAGTTAGGTGCGGTTGTTCAGGTTAAAGCGGAAGATTTAGAGGCTGTTAACGCTGTATTTGCCGAGCACGGTATCAGCGACTTAGTATTCGATATCGGTACGTTAAACGATGAAGATACAATTTCAATCGTTGAAGGTGAGAATGCCGTATTAACTGCACCTCGTAGCGAATACCGTCAAATCTGGGCAGAAACAACACATAAGATGCAATCTTTACGTGACAACCCAGAGTGTGCACAGCAAGAGCACGATGCTAAAGCAGACGTTAAAGACCCAGGTTTACACGCAGAATTAACTTTCGATATTAATGAAGATATCGCTGCACCATTTATCGCTAAAGGTGCTAAGCCACAAGTTGCGGTATTACGTGAACAAGGTGTTAACTCGCACGTAGAAATGGCAGCGGTATTTAACCGTGCTGGTTTTGAAGCGATTGACGTTCACATGAGTGACATCTTAGAAGGTCGTATTACCTTAGAGCAATTCCGCGGCTTAGTTGCTTGTGGTGGTTTCTCTTACGGTGACGTTTTAGGTGCCGGTGAAGGTTGGGCGAAATCAATTTTATTCAACGACAAAGCACGTGAACAGTTCCAAACATATTTTAACCGCGACAACACTTTCTCATTAGGTGTGTGTAACGGTTGTCAGATGTTATCGACATTAAAAGAGTTAATCCCAGGTGCCCAAGAGTGGCCACGTTTTGTACGCAACTTATCTGAGCGTTTTGAAGCGCGTTTCAGCATGGTTGAAGTACAAGATTCTAACTCTATCTTCTTCGATGGCATGAATGGCTCACGTATGGGTATTGCCGTCTCTCACGGTGAGGGTCGTGCCGAGTTTAAAGACCAAGCACACTTCGATGCGTTCAATAAATCAGGCGCAGTCGCTTTACGTTATGTGAATAACTACGGTCAAGTAACTGAAACTTACCCAGCTAACCCGAACGGTTCTCCAGAAGGTATCACAGGTGTAGTTTCAGCAGACGGTCGTGCTATGGCGATGATGCCTCACCCAGAGCGTGTATTTAGATCGGTAACTAACTCATGGAAACCAGATGAGTGGTTAGAAGATTCGCCTTGGGTACGTATGTTCCGCAACGCTCGTAAATTCACAGGTTAATCGTCGTATTTGACGTTTATACGGCATTGTCGTCGTTTATCGCCCTAGTTACGTAGGCAAGCTACGCGCCTAGGGTCTCAAAACTCGACGGCTTTGTCTAAACGCCAACTACTTGATTAACAAGCAAGATTTAAAAAGCCCCGTTAGTGAAAGCTAACGGGGCTTTTTGTTATTTAATTAACTTATCCGTTAAACAAACCTGTGAAGCAATTAACATTTTCTATTGTTTATTTTTTATAAGTTATTCGATTGTTAAAACTCTGTTGGAGGGAGCTTGTTCCTCTTTGTTAAGGAGATTGGATAGGGTTTTAACGACAAAGCTGTTAGTTGCAACATGCAGGTAAACAGCAA
Source organism: Marinifaba aquimaris (assembly GCF_013328345.1). GTDB lineage: Bacteria > Pseudomonadota > Gammaproteobacteria > Enterobacterales > Alteromonadaceae > Marinifaba > Marinifaba aquimaris. The sequence continues at coordinate 276,535 of NZ_JABULX010000001.1, read as the reverse complement.
GAAAGTAATAACGGAATAAAAAATAATAACAGGGTACATATGAAACACTACACATCTATTCTCGCGGCCGGTGTGGCTTTGGCGGGTACTTCATTTATCGCCAATGCTGGCCTTTCATTAGATACTTCGTTTGGCGATCAAGGTATTGCCACTATCGAGGGAATTACGGCTCAAGACTCACAGGCCATTGAGGTTTTAGCTGACGGCACTATTTTATACGCCACTGATACCCAAAAAGGGGTAATGACGCTGGTTAAATTTGACCAATCGGGTCAGCCAATCGCGGGTTTTGAAGCCACAGCAGATTTGGGGCATATGCAAGTCATTAGCGGTATGGAAGTTGCTGACGATAGCGGTCTGATTTTTGTCAGCATTCAAGGGCCAATTGCTAGTTATATCTATAGCTTTAATGCCGATGGTACTGCTAATACCGATTTTGCTGATAACGGTGTTTATACTTTTCAGCTTGACCCTATTGGTAATGAAATTAACGATCTCGCCATTTATCAAGATGCGCTTTATTTTACCGGCGAGGTTGATGGTCATGCTGGTTTTGATGATTTCTTTTTAGCGAAAATGGATTTAACGGGTCAATACGACAACAGTTTTGGTGATAATGGTTTAGCGGTTTTAGAACTCGCCGCTGACGGTTACCCTGATTCAGGTAAGGGTATGGCGATTGTTGCTTATCAAGATGCTATTTATGTTGCTGGTGCCGGATTAAATAACCCAAGTTTATATAAGTTTGATACTAACGGTAATTTGGTGTTTGGCTCACATTTTACTCATGGTGAGCAAAGCTTAGGTACGCTTTACGATCTAGCTATTAATGAACAAGGTGTGATGTTAGCAACCGGTTTTGGTGGCAGTACCTCACATACCCCAGGTTTAGTATTAACTGCAATGACATCGGGTGATTTAATCGAAAGATATGATGCTTTACCTGGTATTGATCATAGAGATATTTTTTATGCAAGCACGGTTTTAGATAATGGTTTATTTGTCGTTTATGGCAAACCATTTATCGGTACTGAAGCTCCTTATATGCGTGTTTTTGATGGTAATGCCAACTATGTCGCTGATTTAACTGAGCCTGCCGATCTTGATGATTATTTTGCCAATATGTACCCAATTGGTGAAATGATCACAAGTTATAACAATCAATTGATCATGGCTGGTCAATATGGCGGTACGGTTAGATTGCTTAAATTTAATGGCATTGCCAGCGATGGCTCAACACAGGCTGTACTTGAAGGTATTTCATTTACTTACCAAGAAGATGTTGAATTAAATACACTGATTACGTCAGAGCCAGTACAAATTCAATCTGAAATTTCGGGTAGCTGGCAAGCCTCTGTTGATTTAGGTGAGATTTCAACTAGTAGCACAGCCAGTTGTAGTGCTGACTTACAAACTTGGTCGCAAAGTATTTCCGTTAATACAGGCGATTATTTATGTGTTCGTCACATTAGCCGCGATGATTATTTTGCCAGCCAAACCAGTATTATTCGTTTTGGCGATGAGGCAACAACTGATTTTTGGAGTGTGACTGTGCAGCAACCCGAGCAGGAAACACAAACCGAATCAGAGACAGAAACTACAACTGACACCACAACAGCAACTGAGTCTGAAACAGCTACAGAGAGTGAGACGCAGAGCAGCTCCGATAGTAGAGATACAGCTCGAGCAACGAGTTCTGGTTCTTCGGGTGGTGGCTTGGTTAACTTATGGAACCTACTCGCATTATTTGCTTTCATAACAATACGCCGGAAAAAGGTTTAATCGGCCAATAATAATGCCTGACTAAGCTCAGGCATTTTCTTATGAGTAGTCGACACTTTATCGACATTCACTTCTTTAAGCTTTATCTCGATTTTGAGTAACGTCTTTAAAGGAGCCCATGATGAAATTCTCAAAAACTGCTGTTGCTTTAGCTTTAACATTTGCCTTAGCTGCCTGTGGTGGAAGTGATAATAACAACAATAAAAATAAAACCCCTACGCCTGAACCAACACCAACCCCAGTTGGACAAATAGAATTAGTTGCACCTAATTTAGAGCAAGAGTTGGTTGAAGACTTTCCTGTTGCACTCTATGTAACTTATCCCACAGGTGAGATGCCTATAACTCAAGTCACTAGTCTCGATGTCAATGCACCCGATGTGGATGTTTTTCAACAAGGTATTGAATATGGAGCAATTGATGCAGCGTCTATGGAGTTGTTTTATCAGAGCTTTGATACCCAAAGCGATGTTCTCAATGCAGTAGATGTGGAGCGCCAAGAAGATGTTTATTGGTACGTAACCGGTGGTGATGGGCTCGATATTGTCGATCAGGTCAATCAAACTCATGTAAATTTTAGTTTTGAATCGGCGAGCTTGACCGAGCTTGCGGTACCTGAGGTGGGTAACTTTGCTTGGCTTTATGACAGTAATGCGCATCAGTTGGTTTTTTTTGATACTGATACTGAGATAACCCTTTCGTTTGACTTAATCGGAGACATGGCTATTTACGGTTTAGCCATTCAAGAAGAAAGCTTAGTGTTATTAGGTCAAGACTCTACGGGGTTTAACGTTATGCATTATCACGTTAATTACGGCGAAAACTTGGTCATTGAGCATCAAAAATCTTGGTATTTAGCAGGTTTTGAAGGGGTTGAGTTTACTGATGTCAGTTTAATGCCAGATGTCGAAGTCGTGGTCAGCACCAATGCCCAAGAAAATAATATTTTTGTTGTGGCCGATCGCTCTGAGCTATTGGGGCAAGGTCCAATTGAAGATAATGGTGAACTTGATTTAGTTGCTCAAGTTGCCATGCCCGATAGCATTAAACAGCCTTCTGGCCTTTGGCAGCAAACTGATGGCGGTTGGTATGTCATTACTGACCAAGCGGAAACCTTCATTCTTGATGCCGAACTCAACCTACTAGAGCAAGTCGACTTAGTATTTGAGTCGATTAATTGTAATCAGGGCTGTACTGAAGCGATTGTGGGCGGTGATGAGATCTTTTTTGCCTTAACCGATGCAGGGTTAGTAGGGGAGTTTAGGCGCACCGATGGTGTCTATTCGCTCTATGCTGAACATTTTGTAACGGCTACAGATGAGCAAGGTGATGCATTATCTTTCTCGGGGATGGCTTTTGATGATGCTAGCCAGCAGTTTTTCTTTGTATCTGATTCCGACAATGAAAACGAAGTTGATCAGCTTATTGTTGTCGATAGCGCATTTAATGTCGTCAGCCAAACATCTCTGAGTTATTTTGATGAAGTTGAGGGCAGTATTTATGAATATGATGCTCAGGGTGTGCAATTTTATCAAGGTGATATTTTTGTTATTTCAGAGCGTTATACCAAGTTATTGCAAATTAACATGGCGGGTGAAATTCTGGCAGTATTTGATTAGACCCTGAGTTAATTGCCAGCCCAAGTGATTTTTATATCGCTGACGATTTAATTTATATTGTGGGTGATCACGAAAATGATGAGCCAACACCACCGTTATCAGTGTTTGAAATTGAGTAAGGCTTGATTTGAACTATTAGGTTAGTGACAACAGTGCGGCAACGAGTAAATCGTTGTCGTACTTTTGTGAATCTGGATCTCTGATTAATCGAGTATCAATTAATTTGATACCGTAATCTTTCAGTGCCTTTCTGGGGATACCGCCAGGGTATTCACCGTATTTACTATCGAGTAAAACAAAGCTGATCAACTGATTATTCTGAGCGGGTTTATCGAGTTTCGACTGCATTGCGGTCAATAATCGTGTGATCATATCTTCAAGCGTTAAACCTAAAGTTTCAGGATCATTTCCTAAATTAGGAATAAACACTTTGGCATTCCCATTGTTTACAATGGCTTGTGAAACGCCATACGGCAATAAGTTAGCGATAAGGCTCGAATAAAAACTCCCTGGTGGGTAAATAATGAGCTCGGCTTTTTCAACTAACTTTTTATTCTTTACATCTAGCTGGGTTTGAACCGTTTCACCTTGAGTGAGTGATGAAACGAGCTCGACATTTTCAATCGGACTGACAATCGGGGATACTTCTTTGCCTGTTAGATTGTGCTGGCCAATGATTTCTTGGCCATTTTGTAGGTAAGCAGCTAAATGCAGGTCGGCTGTAGTAATTAATCGTACAGTACCCAGTACATTGGCAAGTTTGGTAAATTGCCTAAGGACGGCTCCGAGCTTTCTATCATTGGCTAGGTAGCCACCAGTTAATACTAAATTACCGATACTGGCACCTCTTAAATCAAAGTGCCCAGGCATGTGCTGTAAAAAGTCGTTCAAGTGCTGCGTGATCACTTTGCGCATTTTAGGCGCAATATCACTGATCAATATATCTCGGCCGCTGGCAATACCTTCTAGTCGGCTTTTTAAATAGTCTTGTGATTGCTCTGGGTCAAAGCGATAGCTAAACAGGTACTTAACACTTGCATGGCCCAGCAAAGAATTGTCGGCCAGTGCCATTAAACGATTGCGTAAATCGCCTACTGCCGGCATATCAAATGTTTCACGTAATTTAGCTGAGCTGCCACCTGAGTCAAAAGGCGTAACAAGGTGAACGCTGTTGTGTGTATAAGTTTTTAATAATTGGCTAAATTGATTAAGCGCCGTGCCACCACTAAAAAACAGCAGATTAGGGCCAAGCTCGGGGTTTTTCTGATAACGCGTAATACGGGTTCTATCAGGCAGCTGAGCAAGACGTGAGATTGTAACTTTAGCCATATAGTTCTTATAAATATTACAATTAGCTATAGATTAGCGGCTTTAACAAAAATAGAAAGCTTTTCTTCATCAAGACTTTAACGGTTTTCTAGGCGGTTAAAGTCTAACCAACCCGCATTGTGCGGAGATAATACCGAAAAATCTTGGTGTAATTCGTCGCTAAAATCCCAAAAATCGGGGTGCGTGCGTCGAATACCATAATCTTCCATTAAATCACGGTAATCACTTTCATCTTCAAGCTGGTTAATGGCCTGAATAAACGCTGATAATTGTCGATAGTCGATACTCCAAAAAGTATTGGGGTAACTGGCGACAATACCCGGTAATAGTGAGACGGTATCTTCATCTGGCAAGCGGTTATTCTGCTCATTAAAAATAGACGTGATATTACTGTGTGCTTTATTGCGCAGAAGTGAGTAATACTGAGTGCCAAGTACAGGATCGTCATTAACCTGCAAGATAGAGTATTCACTTAATAACTTAATTGCAGCGCTAGGTAATTGCTGTAATTGTATTAAGCTGGTGTGGGCTACATTATTTGATGACAAGTCTGTATTAATGGCGCTACCTAACCTTTGTTTTAACAGAGTAATGAGTTCATCTGCTGGGCTGTGCGTGACATAATTAATGTCGGGTTCGGCTTGTCTTTCAAACTTGGGTAAACGCATGTAGCGATTAACTTCATCACTCGCGCCGCGATACCAGTATTGGCGAACTTGCTCACGAGTTTGATTCGGTAATAGCTGTAAGTAGTTAGACTCACTCTCCATACGTAAAAAGTCCATGTATACGCGCGATAGTAATTGATGGCCTGCATTGCCAAATACATCAAAGCCAGCAACCAGTAAATAATGTATACGCTCTAGTTGGGTATAACCAATTAGCCAACTGGTTTTAGGCTTTTCTCCTACTAAACCCTTTGCAACCGTCGCGCTGTTGTAGTGGCGATAAATAGTCAGTGCCGCGTTATCGTTTTTGTCACTGGTTTCTGCAAACTCACCATTCCAAACAACGTTGAGGTTGATAAGGCTTTTTCCTGTGTTTGCTATATTCTCAGCTTGTTTTTGACTGAAGAAATTATCCCTTGCTTTGAAAAAAGCTTGCTGTTGGTCTGCATAACTCACCCAGTTAGTGAGCGGTAAATAAATATTTTCTTTTGTTGCTGGTAGCTCTAGTAATTCGTGGTTATTGAGCAAAAAATCGCTGTATTCTTTGGCAAGATTGACGTCGGGGTCAGTAAAATAAACCCAGAAGTGATCGTTGATCACATTTAATGCCACTTGCCCACGGCATACTGGGCCTTTAATAAAACCCATGATGGTAAATTGCGCTTCGTCTAACATAAATTTGTAGCGCGATTTAATGGGTAGCTGATCGTAAGCGACAAACGGGTTTGCTGCTACTTCGGGTTGGTAGCTTGGCAGATGGGTAACAGAGTAGTCGGTATCAAAAAACAGTTGTTGCCAAAGTGCTTTGCGTTGAGGGTTTAAAGCGTATGGCATGTGCGTTTTATTGACGATAGCATCGACAACTGGCGCTAATCGATAATAAACGCGCTCGACTTTAGGGTCGTCATAAGGTCGGCGAGTAGCGATCACTTCAATTGACGCGGGTGCTTTAGTTTTAGAGCGAACAAGTTTAAAAAATTGCGGCGCTAAATCATCAAAATACAAATGGCCTAAAAATAAGTGCTCGTAGATATACCGGCTAACGAGTTGAGCCTTCATGCTGTCTTGATTTAAAAACTGCTCCCACTGCTTCACTCTGTCGGTATAAACCATATCTAAAGTCGGTCTGGCAGTATAAAGTGCACCTTGCTCTAGCCAAGTTGATATTTGTTTAAACTCTTGAGATGAAATAGCCGGCAAACCATAAGGCATTCCTCTTTCTGGGTATTTATTTGCATAGCTGTGAAAACTTTCAACTTGCACACATTGATGACTAGCATCTATGTCTAAATCGATTTCTTCTTCATCGATTAAATCATCATTATCATAACTGGAGCCTTGCTCTTTTAAGGCGATCATCTGATGAATCAGGCTTGCATCCAATTCAGCATCGGCAGAGGCATACTCGTTAAGCACTGAATGAAAACCTTTTTCACGCCATTGTGCAGGAGTGAAAGCATCTAAATGTAGGCGGGTAAGGGGAGCTGGCAGGATTCGTGTGCCTTGATAGACTTTAGCCGGTGTGGCACCGCGTTCAATGCCTTCTATGGAGCTCATATTTAATTGGCAAGGTGCGTCATAGCAGGCGTGGCATACAACACAACGGCTTTCAATAACCGGTTGCACGTCTTGCCAATAATCCACATTGTTGGCCTCTAGTGTATCAACTTGTCGCTGTTTGGGCTCACTGTCTCCGTATAAATGGGCGAAGTTAATTTGTGCAATGGATGCACAGCCAATTATGAAAAAAACTAACAAGCCACTAAAAACTAAACGGTGTGACATCCACTTCATCCAAAAGCTCCTGCAAAAAACGACTTAATTATAATGAGGTAAGCCATTTTAGCCTAGCGTTTGCTGCGATAACTTCCACTCCACTTTTATTACAGTTGCGCTCTGATTTGCTTAAACCAGTTTTGCAATTTTTCTTGGTTTGTTGGGCCAGTTCTGATGAGTTGCTTTTGAATCGGGGCAAGTGCCTCTAATTTAGGATCTTTGAATTGATACATAGCAGAAGGTGCGATGAGTGTAATGTCACCGACAACTAAGGGTGTTTCGATTAATAAATCTAAACTGGCTTTTAAATCGCTATTAAAGTTAGCACTGTCATCGCCCAGGCTATTTAAGGCTTGCTTTGTCAATGGTGAAGTTAATTCAATTAGTTTAACTATTTTTTCAGCGGGTAACTGAGTAATGGTACTTACATAGTTGTCATAGCGGCTGTAGTTAGCACTCGATAAGATGTATTCATCATCGCTTTTTGCCACTGCTGAAAATGATGAAGTTAACGGTTTTAAAGGCAACTGGTTGTATGTAACTTCACCTTTAGCGGCGTTATGGATAAAAGTAACAAGCTGGCTGAGTAAATCACTTCCTTCAATTAATACAGTATTACTGAGATTAACTTTCTCAAGCACCCAGCTGTCGCTGTCTTCTAGTTCAGGAATTTCGATGGGCGCAGGCTCCTTTGGAGCGGGCAGAACAGCCACTTCAACTTCAGTTAATGTTTCTGTAATAGCCGTTGTTTCAGTGACTACCTCTTCAATTATTGGTATCTCTTTGGCAATGTCTGTTTCAGTGACCATTTCGGTAGTGGTTTCTACTACAACTGGCGCTTGTTCAGTTTGACTCTCTGGCATGAAAAGAAACACGAGACCGGCCACGACCGCAACAAGTGCGATGATAGGGATAAGTAGCGATGATTGAGATTGGTTGTTGACCATATTTATTACCTATGAAAATGCTAGATATATGATTTATAAATAATTAATTGAGACTAATCAAAACCTAGATAGTTCATTTTTATACGGGTTAAAAAATAAACACTTTGAAATGTTTGTTAACTTTTTAGTTATTGCAATTGCCGATATATCATCACAAACTGAATTTATAACGTCAGATAAATTATCTTTGATGTTCATGTTTGCTAAATTTTTAATTATATCTAACACTTAGATATGCTCTGCGAAGCATATTACTCAACTATTAAATTTGAATCGAGATTATGACAACTCCAGTTTTAATTTGTGATGACTCTAATTTTGCGCGAAAGCAAATGGCTCGCTCTCTACCCGATGGCTGGGACGTAGATATCACTTTCGCTTGCAACGGAGAAGAGGCACTTCAAGCCATAAAAGAAGGTAAAGGAGAGGTTGTATTCCTCGACTTGACTATGCCTGTGATGGACGGCTTCGAAACTTTAGCGAATATAAAATCTCAAGACTTGAACGCTATGGTCATAGTGGTTTCAGGTGATATTCAGCCCGAAGCGAGGCAAAGAGTTAAAAGCTTAGGGGCTATCGACTTTATCAAAAAGCCGATTAATAAAAATAAAGCCGAATTGATTTTAAAAGAATTCGGCATTTTGTAATTTTAAGCTGTGAGAGTATTTCTGTGAACCCTACTTTAAATGTCACTATCACGGAAGATCAAAGAGATTGCTATCAAGAAATCTCTAATGTAGCCATGGGGCAAGCGGCTGATTTATTAGCGCGTTTACTTGATGTACACGTGATTCTACCAATACCAGTGGTCAACTTATTAGAAGTTAATGAATTGCGTATGGCACTGAGTGGTATCGAGAGTACTGACTCTGTTTCAGGTGTTTGCCAAGGTTTTATTGGTAACGGGATCTCAGGTGAAGCTTTGTTAATTTTTAATGATGCGAGCTTCGGTGATATTTCTAAACTTTTAAAATATGGTGGTGAGCTAGATAACTCTTTAGAGCTTGAACTACTGATGGATGTAGCAAATATTTTGATCGGTGCTTGTCTGCGTGGCATTGCTGAGCAGCTTGATGTGGTATTTAGTCAAGGGCATCCCATTGTTTTAGGACAGCATGTCAACTTAGCTGAGCTTATTAATGCAAATAACTATCGTTGGACGAAAACGTTGGCGGTTGAAATCAATTACAAGATTGAAGGTTTTGACATCAATTGTGACCTCTTATTATTGTTTACTGAAGAGGCTATTGAAGCGCTTAATACCAAAATTAACTTTTTGTTGGATGATTAATGGGTACTCAATCTGCAGAGGATTTTAAAGAAATCCATTCCCTTATGGGGATGCTACAAAATTTAGATGTTGGTCTTGTTATCCTAGATCGCGAGTACAAGATCCAGCTCTGGAATAGCTTTATGGAAAGTCACAGTGGTTTAATGCCTTATCAAGTACGTGACAAATCTTTATTCGAGATGTTCTCAGAAATAAATGAGGATTGGTTTAGGCATAAAGCTGAATCTGTATTTTTATTAAATAACCGAGCTTTCACTACTTGGGAGCAAAGACCATACCTTTTTAAATTTAAAAACTACCGACCGATAACCGGTAAAGCTGAATTCATGTACCAAAATGCGACCATTATTCCATTGGGGTCAGCTGATGGTAGGGTAGAGCGTATTGGCCTAATTATCTACGATGTGACGGATGTAGCCGTTAACCGAGTAGAACTAAAAGCGGCGAATGACGAGCTAAAGCGTTTGTCCAGGACGGATAGATTAACAGGGTTGTATAATCGCGGTTTTTGGGAAGAGTGTTTAGGAAGAGAGTTTAAACGTTGTAAACGGACTGGCAGCGTTAGCTCAATGATGATTTTCGATATCGACCATTTCAAAAAGGTTAATGATGAATACGGTCACCCAACGGGTGATGAAGTGATTAAAGCAGCTGCCGAAGCTCTCAATATTAGTTTGAGGGAAACGGATGTTGCTGGTCGTTATGGTGGTGAAGAATATGTGGTGATTTTGGTCAACACATCAGCTGAGCAAGCCATGATTTACGCTGAAAGGTTACGAAAACTGATTGAGCAAACACCCGTTTCACATTTAAATCAGACAGTAAACTACACAGTCAGCTTAGGTATAGCGGAAATTAATGACGACATAGCGAGTCATGAGGAATGGATTGAATATGCTGATAAAGCACTTTACCGCTCTAAAGAAGGCGGTCGAAATCAGGCCAATGTCTACAGCTAACCTTAAGCCTTAAATATTAGAAACAAAAAAAGCGCTTAAGGTCATCTAAGCGCTTTTTTATTGACGATTTTTTCTTTATAGTTGACATATTATGTCTTTAAAGGTGGTTTATAAAATATGATCACAAATAAAATTATTCAGTTTTTCCACAGTAAGTCGGCAGGTGGTATTTTACTTTTTGTCGCCGCACTTCTTGCCATGCTTGCCGCAAACAGCGGTATTTCTATTTATTATCAAAGTTTAATCGATTTACCTGTTGCTATTCAGATTGGTGTATTTGAGATAGCTAAACCATTATTACTTTGGATTAATGATGGCTTAATGGCCATATTCTTCTTCTTAGTCGGCCTTGAGCTCAAAAGGGAAGTTTTAGAAGGGGAGCTTAATAATTTTAAAGCCGTTGCTTTCCCTGCTCTGGGTGCATTTGGTGGTATGGTTGCTCCAGCCCTGATTTTCCTGATGTTAAATGGCGGTGATCCTATTGCTATTAAAGGCTGGGCAATACCAGCAGCAACGGATATTGCCTTTGCACTCGGTATTTTAACCTTGTTTGGTTCGCGGGTACCGCTATCTGTCAAAATCTTCCTCGTATCGCTCGCTATCTTTGACGACATTGGCGCAATTATCATTATCGCCTTGTTCTACACCACTAAAATCTCTGCGACAGCATTAATTATTGCAGCAGTGTGTTTGCTATTACTCTTTATCTTGAACAGAAGCCGTTGTATGCACATTACAGCTTATATCCTTATTGGTGTAGTTATGTGGACTGCGGTATTAAAAAGTGGTGTCCATGCGACGTTAGCGGGTGTTGCTTTAGCTATGTTTATTCCCATGCGGGATACCGAAAATAATAATAACTCACCACTGATATCACTCGAACACGATTTACACTCTGTTGTGGCCTTACTTGTATTGCCTTTATTTGCATTTGCTAACTCAGGTATTAACTTAGAAGGTGTAGGTATTGATGACCTGTTACACAGTGTACCTTTAGGTATTGCAGCCGGTCTTGTAATTGGTAAGCAGTTAGGTGTATTTGGTCTTTGTTTTGTTACGGTGAAATTACGCTTAATCAAACTGCCTGAAGGTATGACCTTACCAATTCTGTACGGTATATCTTTACTTTGTGGCATTGGTTTTACCATGAGTATGTTTATTGGCTCATTAGCGTTTGAAGCCGCCGGTGATGCAGCTCAGTTTGATGAGCGTATCGGTATCATTTTAGGTTCACTCGTCTCTGGTATTGCTGGTTACTTAGTATTAAATAAAGCACTACCCGAAGAAAAACCTGAGACCAACTAAATGTTAATTAGACTCGTGGCAGTGATATTTGCGCAGCTAGTAAAGCCTTGCAAATATATCACTGAACGAGTCTTTTTATTTTTTTATTCTAAATACCGCAGCAAACTACTCAATTTTCTTTTACCGATTTCTGAGTACGGGAGCTTGCTGAGCTTTTAGAACTATTTTCGTCTAAACAAGGCCAAATTGTGAATACGTTAACCTGGTTTGATGCATCAGCTTTTTTAGTTGCATTGTTACTTTGGTTTGGCTATAGCTGGTTCGCTAAGCGAATGGCCAAAAAAGATACTTCGTTATCGAGCGTTTTAGTCATCTACCGCATTGATTGGATGAGGCATTTACTTGAACGTGAAAATAGAATGTTAGATGCTGCGTTGATGGGAAACTTAGAGCGCAACATTAACTTTTTTGCCTCTACCTCTTTACTCGCTATTGCAGGTGCATTCACCGGTATCACCACTGCTGAAAACCTACTTGCTTTTACTCAAGCCGTTCCGTTTTCTTATCCTCAAACGGTGGAGGCCATTAAAATTAAGTTTTTTGTTATCAGCGCCATCTTAGTTTTTGCTTTTTTCAAATTTACTTGGGCATTAAGACAATCTGGTTTTGTATCGGCGATGGTCGGAGCCGCGCCTAACTTTGATGATAAGAACGCAACAACATCGATGAAAAGGGCGTTTGCTCGAAATGCAGGTAAATTGCTTGATCAAGCAGGACATAATCAAAATGATGGCTTAAGAGCGTACTACTTTGCACTTGCGACTTTAAGTTGGCTTATTCACCCGCTGTTTTATATTTTGTGCAGCTTGGTTGTTGTTAGGGTGTTATACATTCGTGAGTTCAAGTCACGAACTTTAGATATGCTCAGCAGGGGGTTGTCTAGTTCAGCTTATTACATGGAAAAGCAGCAGGAATTAGAAAAAGCACGTGAAGCGCATCACAGAGATAGTAAAAGTTAACTGGTCAGAGTGGATTATTATGCACTGCTAAGTAATAATCACGCCCCCTTGAAAATCAACAACAAAAAACTTAGTTATGCCTTCCTACCTTAAATTACTGTCTGTAGTTTTTATCGGCTTTTTCTTTTCATCTTCTCATGCGGCTATTTACAAATGGACAGATGAAAATGGGCAAGTGCACTTTTCTGAACGCCCAATTGATGAAAAAAGTAAGGTTGTTGAAGTTGGAAAAGGGCAAGCAAAGCGCAGCCCGAATATTAAGGCAAATTCTGTATTAGCCAATTCAAGGTATCACTTAACTGATGAAAGCGATTGTCAGCAGTTAAGAGCACAATACACGCTTGTTCAAAAGAAGCAGTTTTCAAGCTTTGGTTATGAACAAGCTTCAGCTAAAAACCTGATTAAGCACTACCAAAGAAAGCTACAAAAGTCGGGTTGTTAATTGACTAGGTGTGCTCGAATTTAAGCGGGCACACCACTGTGAAATTTAAAATCACTGTCAGGTGTGTTAATTAACTCTGCTTCAATCTTACCAAAATAGTCGATACGCTCAGTAATGTCACAACCAGCTATTTCTTCAGCCAAGTTTAAATAATCCTGATAATGGCGTGCTTCAGAGCGCAGTAGTGATACATAAAACTTGTTTAACTCATCATCTAAAAATGGCGCTAATTTGGCAAAGCGCTCGCATGAGCGGGCCTCAATATAAGCACCGCAAATGAGCTTATCAATGAGTGTTTCGGGCTCGTGTGTTTTAATGTGCTTGATTAATCCTTTTGCATAGCGGCCAGCAGTAATGTTGTCGTATTCAATTCCTCTATCAGTCATGATCTCTAATACTTGATAAAAATGATGTAATTCCTCTTTGATTAATAGCACCATTTTATCAATTAGATCTTGGCCGTATTTTGATGTGCTTTTGGGCACTAAGTTTTTACTCAGTTTATTTTTGTCTGTTAAATCCGCTAAGTTACCTTCTTTGCGGTAAATAAACTTTTCATACGGTGCTAACCAAGCGAGTAAGGCATCACCACTTTCTTTATCAACTGCATATTTACGAATCAACCACATGGCTGTTTGAGCTGCCTTTAACTCACAAATCATGTGGTCGGTTAACAACATGGATAAGTTCTCTGGTTGCTTGGCTTTTTCGACCCATTCATCGGGCGTTGAGCAATGTAGAAACTGATTGATTGGTTCAAGTAGCGTATTCAAAAGATTAACTCTTTACTGCTGGAAATTAAGCGCATTATATCTAACTTGTGAACTTTATTAAATTTATAGCTTTCTAGTACTTTACAGGCTTGTTATTTGCTCATGTTTTAGGCACTATTTAATCAAATAACAAAACAGTAAGCTTGTGCTAAATAAAACCACTTTTGCTTGTAACGAATGTGATCTGTTAATAGAAATCCATGACATCAAAGAAGGGGAGGAAGCAACGTGTCCTCGTTGTGGTCATCATGTTCTTCAACGTAAACACGATAGTGTTAAGCGTTCGATTGCGATCAGCAGTGCTGGCTTAGTTTTATTCTTCCCTGCGATTTATTTACCTATCATGGCGATACAAGCTGCTGGCATGAAAAGCTCAGCATCGCTGATTCAAGCTATTTCATCTTTATGGCAGAGCGACTTGGTATTTGTTGCATTGAGTATCCTTGTTTTTTGCGTGATAGCGCCTTTTATAAAGCTTATAGTGGCTTTAACGGTCAATGTTTCTTTGCTACAAAATAGGACACACTTAGGTTGGCTCAAACCCTTGTTTAAGTGGTATCACAAAATGGACACTTGGGAAATGCTGGAAGTATTCATGCTTGGTATCTTAATCTCTATTATCAAATTAAAAGATATGGCAGAGTTGAGCTTCGATACTGGTATTATTTGTTTTATCTTTTTTATGCTTTCGCAATTATTTTTAAAATTATCATTAGATAAGCAACTCATTTGGCAGAGGTTGCATGACGGAAAGTAAGGACGTTATTAACCCAATAACTGCCAAGGAAAAAGGTTTAGCACAATGTCACTTATGTGATTACCTTGTGCCATATGAAGAACAAAACCCGCACCAAAAGTGTCCTCGTTGTGGAAGCCATATCGAGCAGCGAAAAAAAGATTCTTTGCGTCGCTGCTGGGCTTGGACTATCACATCTTTAATCGCCTTTCTTCCTGCTAATTTTTATCCCATTATGACCATTCTTTACTTTGGTAAAGGTCAACCCGATACCATTCTTTCGGGTATTTTTACTCTGCTGAAATTTGGGATGTACCCAATTGCTTTTGTTGTCTTTTTCGCAAGTTTTGTCGTTCCTCTTGCAAAGATAATGGGGCTGTTTTATTTACTTTATTCGTTTGAAAGGCGAACTGAATTAACGGCTAAACAGAAAACCAAAATGTATCGATACATAGAGTTTTTTGGACGTTGGTCAATGTTAGATGTTTTTGTTGTAGCGCTTTTAGTCGCGTTAGTAGAATTGGGTTCTATAGTAGAAATTGTAGCCGGCCCAGGCGCAACTGCTTTTGGCATTATGGTGATCATAACGATGATTGCTGCACACTATTTAGACCCTAGATTGTTATGGGACAAGGAAAAAATCGATGACTCAAAATGATAATACTACAGCAGCTGTTGTTCATAAAAAGAGTGCATTTAGTGCCATATGGTTACTGCCTGTTATCGCAGCAATAATAGGGTTGTGGTTAGTTGCTCAATCTATTCTTAGTGCCGGGGTGAATGTTGTCATTCGGTTAGATTCCAGTGATGGGATAGTTGCCGGCAAAACGGAGGTTCGATATCGCGGTTTGCCAATTGGTGTGATCAACGCCATTAATATCAACAAAGAAGAAGATAAGATAGAAGCTGAAGTTGAGTTGATAAAAGATGTAGAGCCTTTTTTAAATGAAACCGCTATTTTTTGGTTAGTTAAACCACAGGTTGGCTTTTCAGGCGTGTCGGGTTTAGATACGGTGCTGACTGGACGTTATTTTGAATTGAGAATAGGTGCGACAGAGGGGAACAAGAAGCGGGTTTTTGATGCCGTTTTAGAAGAGCCCCCACTGGCTAGCGATACCCCAGGTTTACATATTGTGCTGACTGCCGAAACTCAAGGCTCTGTAGGGCGAGGAAGCCAAATTTACTACAAACAAGTGGCGGTGGGTTATGTATATGATACAAAACTTGCCAAGGACAGTTCGCACATTGAAATTAAAGCGCTTATTCAACCTGAACACGCTCACCTTGTGCGTTCAACCTCTCGCTTTTGGAATGCCAGTGGTGTTGAAATAAGTGGCAGTATCTCTGCGTTTAAGGTTAGAACGCAATCTTTGGCCTCCATTATTAGTGGTGGCATCGCATTTGTTACGCCGGATAATGAACCAAGTGAGCCAGTCAGTGCAGGCTTTCAGTATAAACTGTACGAAGACTACGATGCTGCAAAAGCTGGTGTCATTGTCAAAATGCACTTCCCAAAAAACAGCAAAATACAAGTCGAAAGTACAAAAGTCATGTACGAAAATATCGAAGTCGGTTTTGTTAAATCGATTGATTACGATGAAACAACAGATTCACTTCACGGTGACGTTTATTTTTTACCGGGAATGGCTAAGCATTTAAGAGAAGACTTAGTTTTTTGGATGGTCTCACCCTCAATTGGCGCTTCAGGCATCAATAATTTAGAGACGATATTACAAGGGCCCTATATCACTTTCCGGTTAGGTGATGGTAAGGCGCCAATTGCATATGGTTATGAAGTACTGCCAACCGCCCCGCCGTTAGATTTTTCAGAGCCGGGTTTGCACTTAAAATTAATATCGCGCAATGTCGATTCTATCTTCCCAGGTGCCAACATCTATTACAAACAATTAGCGGTCGGTACGGTTCAATCAACAAAGCTACTCGGTGACAACGAATCATTCGAAGTGCATGTTCACATACAACCACAATATGAATTCTTGGTTAACGATAGTTCGGTTTTCTATCAATTAGGTGGGGTAGAATTTAGTGGTAACCTGCAATCATTTAACGTTCGAACTGCGCCTTTTGCTGCGATGATTTCTGGCGGTATTGCTTTTCAGACAATTGATTTTGATATAGGCAAAACACTTGCCGATGGTCACATGACTAGTTTATTTGATAATTTCCAACAAGCCGTTAATTCGGCAGAAATCATGCTAACCATGCCCGCTCATATGAAGCCTCTAATTAGCGGTCATACGCGTATTAAATATCAGGGCATAGACATTGGTCTAGTGATGCAACAGACCTTGATTGCTAATGAAGAACAAATTGCGGTGCAAGTAAACTTCCGTCCAGAATTTCGGGATTTATTTAAAGACGGTACTCAAATTTGGTTAGTTGAAGCAGAGCTCTCAGCAGGTGAAGTCGATGTTGATGCATTGATTGGTGGTGCTTATTTAGAACTACAACCTGGGTTTGGTGAGCGAAAAGATGAGTTTGAATTATCGTTAACGCCAGCGAAAAAAGAGCACTTAGCAAGTGGCCTGCAAATTCAATTCAAGGTTGATGATTCTGGCTCAATTAGCAACGGTTCAGATATTACGTACCGCAAATTGAAAATTGGTGAAGTTGATTTGGTCAAGATGACTGATGATGGCAGCCAAGTTGATATATATGCGACTATTTTTGATAGCTATCGCCACCTTGTAACTAAAGGTGCGCATTTCTATAACGCCAGCGGTATCGAAGTACAAGGTAGCTTGTCAGGCATTAAAATAAATACAGCGAGTGTGGCAAGCATACTAGAAGGTGGCATTGCCTTGTTAGCAACAGACGAAATGGACTCAAATCCTGCAGATGAAGGGGAGGTATTCGAGTTGTTCCCGACTGAATTGGCAGCTGAAATGGGCGGCGTGAACTTGGCGATTACTTGGCAGCAAGTTGTCGATATCAAAGTAGGTGCACCTGTTGTTTTTAACAACCACAAAGTGGGTGAAGTTACCAAAGTAAGATTAAGCGAAGACCTCGCTACCACAAAAGTTGAACTTTTTGTCGCTAAAAAATATCAATCGTTATACCGCAGCGATAGTCAATTTTGGCTCGAACAAGCGAGAGTCAGCGTTGCTGAATTTAGAAACCCTATGGCATTAATTTCGGGTAACTACGTTTCTGTTCGAGCTGGTAGTGAGCAAGCTAATACGGCTTATACATTTATCGCTAGCACGTACGAGCCAGCGTTAAAAACGCTTAAAACAGGTTTAAACCTGACATTGTCTACAGATTTTGCAGGTTCTGTAAAAGCGGGTGACCCTGTTTACTATCGCCAAGTTGAAGTTGGTGATGTACTTGGCGTTGATTTAAACGGTTCAGGAAATGGAGTGTCGATTTTTATCAACCTTAAATCGCGCTATGTGAATTTAGTCAATGATCAAACTAAGTTCTGGAATGCAAGCGGAATTGAAGTCGATGCCGGATTATTTTCAGGCGTGAAAATCGATACGCAATCCCTTGAAACTATCGTTTCTGGCGGTATTGCTTTTGCGACACCAGAAGATAAAAAGGCGGAAAAAGCGCAGCAAGGGCAGCGCTTTAAATTACACGATTCTGTTGACCATGATTGGTTGGAGTGGAAACCAAACTTGCCATTAAACTAAGCGCATAGGCCTATGTACTGAGTAGCTGTCATCTATGTAATTATTAAGTTACACTTGAAATAATAATGAGTACTGGTAATAAAGCGGCTAGTACTCGCGCATAGCGAGCTGTTGCGTATAATGCCGCTTGATTTTTCAAGCACAAACATCATATCTAATTTAAGGTTTTATCATGGCTTTAGAGCGTACTTTCTCAATCATCAAACCTGACGCAGTTGCTAAAAATGTAATTGGCGCAATCTACAACCGTTTTGAAACTGCAGGTTTTAAAATTGTTGCAGCTAAAATGATCCATATGTCAAAAGAGCAAGCTGAAGGTTTCTACGCGGAACACAACGGTCGTCCTTTCTTTGATGACTTAGTAAGCTTCATGACTTCTGGCCCTGTAATGGTTCAAGTTTTAGAAGCTGAAAATGCAGTGTTAGCACACCGTGAAATCCTAGGTGCAACTAACCCTCAAGAAGCGGCTACAGGTACTATCCGTGCTGACTACGCAACAGAAGTAAGCGCAAATGCTGCACACGGTTCTGACTCTTTAGAATCAGCTGCACGTGAGATTGCATACTTCTTTAGCGAAGACGAGCTTTGCCCGCGCGCTTAATTAAGTTAAAATAAGCATCAAATTTAAGAAAAAAGCTGCTTAGCGTCGGGCTAAGCAGCTTTTTTGTATTTCTATTGCCTAGTTTTTGCTCTAAATATTATCGCTATTAGCAATGCTAGGTTGATAAATGTACAATGAAAGCGTGTTTTATTTGAGGTACTTACTAACATGAGCGCAACGTCAGAGCGTATAAATCTATTAGATTTGAATCGTCAGGGATTGAGAGATTTCTTTAGCAGCATTGGTGAAAAGAATTTCCGTGCCGATCAAGTAATGAAGTGGATTTATCATTACGGTCTGGATGATTTTCAAGAAATGAATAATCTGAGCAAAGCGCTTAGAGCAAAACTTGAAGCTGAGTGTGAGATTAAAGCACCTACAATCAAAGTTAGACAAGAATCTAGTGACGGGACTATTAAGTATGCAATGGAGCTAGAGGGCGGTCAGGAAGTAGAGTCTGTTTGGATCCCAGATGGTGATCGAGCAACCTTATGTGTTTCTAGCCAAGTGGGCTGCGCATTAGAATGTACTTTCTGCTCAACAGCGCAACAAGGTTTTAACCGTAACTTATCTGTATCTGAAATCATTGGTCAGGTCTGGCGTGTAGCAAAAGACATAGGCCCAGTTCGCGAGACTAAGCGCCGCCCAGTGACGAATATTGTTATGATGGGGATGGGTGAACCGCTTCTAAATATGAAGAACTTAGTACCCGCGCTGGAGCTCATGATGGATGATTTAGCTTTTGGTCTGTCTAAGCGTCGAGTTACCGTCAGTACTTCAGGTGTAGTACCGGCGTTAGATATGCTTAAAGAGCAAATAGATGTCGCGCTTGCTATTTCCCTTCATGCGCCAAATGATGAATTACGCGATGAAATTGTTCCTATCAACAAAAAATACAATATTGAGACTTTCTTAGCGGCTTGTCGTCGCTATATTAAAGATTCCAAAGCAAATAACAGCGTAACAATTGAGTACGTTATGCTGAGCGGTATCAACGATAGTACAGATCAGGCACATGAATTAGCGAAAACCCTAAAAGGTACGCCAAGTAAGGTCAACTTGATCCCGTTTAATCCATACCCAGGCAGCCCTTATACACGATCGAGTAATTCTCGAATCGACCGTTTTGCAAAAGTCCTGATGGAGTATGATTTGGTAACGGTTGTTCGTCGAACGAGAGGTGATGATATTGATGCTGCTTGTGGTCAGTTAGTCGGTGATGTTGTCGATAGAACTAAACGCATGTTGAAAAAACGTGAGAAAGGCGAGAATATCAACGTTAAAGCAATCTAAATTAATAAGATAATGAATAAATTACCTCTCTTTTTTGTTGTTCTTTTCACTTTGACGCTCAGTGCTTGTGTCACTGAGACACGTTATGTTGGCAGTGATGAGCCTGTTAATAAAACAGATGTAAACCCCGTTGAAGTGGCCAAAACTAGAATGGCATTGGGTTTACAATACATAAAAGTGGGGAATTATTCGCAAGCTAAGTTTAATCTAGATAAAGCACTGGCCGCGGCGCCGAACCTCCCTGAAGTGCATTACAGCTTAGCTTATTACTATCAAATAGTTAATGAATTAGACAATGCTAATAATGCTTACAAAAGAGTACTTGAGCTCGATCCAGAAAATGGTGATGCATTGAACAACTATGGTGCTTTTTTATGTCAAAACGGCAAAATTGTTGAAGCTGAGCAATACTTTTTGCTGGCCGTCGAGCAAGACGACTACATTCGAGAAGAGCAAACCTATGTCAACTTAGGGGTATGCTTACTGGAGCACGGGGGGACAGAAAAAGCCCTCGGTTACTTTGATAAGGCATTAAGTCACAATCCCTACAGTGGCAAAGCGCTGGTTGAGTTAGCCGATTATCACTTTTCTCAGGGCGATGTAGTCGAAGCTAAAAACTACTTAAAGCGCTATGAGCGAGCTGCTAAGTTGACTGCTCGTAGCCTTTGGTTAGGTTATCGTATTGCTGAGCAGCAAGGTGAGAGTCATATTGCTAAACAATATGGACAATCGCTGATACGCTATCATGCTAATTCAAAAGAAGCACAAGAATATAAACAGTTACTGCGTCAATGAGCGAATCAAATAAAGAATTAAAAGCTGATATCACTCCGGGGCAGTTGCTTAGACAACATCGTCAAGCTCAAAAACTGTCTCAGCAAGATGTTGCTGATAGTTTAAATTTAAAATTAGAAATTGTTGTTGCCTTAGAAGAGAATAATTTTAAGGAAATTGGCGAGCCTATCTACGTTAAAGGCTACCTGAGGTCGAATGCGCGTTTACTTGGCTTAAATGAAGCGGACCTTATCGCTATTTACGAGAAAGTTAGTAATCACGAATCGAATGCTAAAATGACCAGCTTTTCACAGCGTACTCAAAAAGAAGCCAACGATAACCGTTTAATGTTACTGACCTATCTTATCATTGCTGTGATGATAGGATTTGTTGTGTTGTGGTGGCAAGGTACTTCTAAAACGACCTTACCTGACACAGAAATTTCTACTGAAACTCAATCTCTTATTAGTTCTCCTATTACAGATAACCAAACCGAAGAGAAATCAGACGAAAGTACGGGTACTGCTACAGCAACTGATAAGCAACAAACGAGTACTTTTGAACAAGGCACTACAGAAACAGAAGAAACCGCGGCTACAGAAAGTGAACTACTCACGCTGACTGAAATCATCACTGAAACCACCACCGAAGAAACACAATCCAGTGTGCAACCTAAATTCAAAGATGAAGTTGAGAAACCCAGTAGTATTGAACTCGACATGATAGGGCAGCAACTGAGTGCTTCAGACCGTCAATTAGCGGGCACCCAGACCAAAACGAAAAAAGTGGTGGTTAAGCGGGTTAAAAAAGTAGTAAGAAAACCCGTTGCTGAAGCAACAGAGGCATCCGTTAATAAAGCGCAACCTGAAGTTTCACCTGAAACGCAGCTCACTATTAACTTTACTGATGATTGCTGGACGGTTATTCACGACGCAACCGGTAAACGTGTTGCTTATAACTTATACAAAGCTGGTCGAGAACTAACTCTGACTGGTGTTGCACCATTTAAAATGCTACTTGGTGCTCCTGAAAATGTAAAAATTAAATTAGATGGCCAACCTGTAGATTTGGCAAGCTTTAAAAACGGTCAAACAGCACGTTTCGAGTTACCGTTTGAGGATAGATTGTAATGTTTCATGAATCTCCGATTATTCGTAGAAAAACAAAAAAAATCTGGGTAGGTGATGTGCCTGTTGGTGGTGATGCACCAATTTCTGTACAGTCGATGACAAACACAGAAACCACAGATGTAGCTGCAACGGTTGCACAGATCAAGCGTATCCAAGATGCAGGTGCTGATATTGTGCGTGTATCCGTACCGACAATGGATGCAGCTGAAGCGTTTAAGAAAATTAAACAGCAGGTCAGTATTCCACTGGTTACCGATATCCACTTTGATTATCGAATTGCTTTAAAAGTAGCTGAGTACGGTGCTGATTGTCTGCGTATTAACCCAGGCAATATTGGTAATGAGCAGCGCATACGTGCTGTAGTTGACTGTGCCCGTGATAAAAATATCCCCATTCGCATTGGTGTAAACGGTGGTTCTCTTGAACGTGATATTCAAGAAAAATACAAAGAGCCTACAGCTGAAGCCTTATTAGAATCAGCAATGCGTCACGTAGATATTCTCGATCGCCTGAACTTCGAACAATTCAAAGTCAGTGTAAAAGCATCAGATGTGTTTTTAGCCGTTGGGGCGTACCGTTTGTTATCTAAACAAATCGAAAACCCACTGCACTTAGGTATCACAGAAGCCGGTGGTTTTAGAGCGGGTAGTGTAAAGTCAGCCATTGGTTTAGGCATGTTACTGAGCGAAGGCATTGGTGATACATTGAGAGTATCGTTAGCAGCAGATCCTGTTGAAGAAATAAAAATCGGTTTTGATATCTTAAAATCACTAAGATTGCGTTCACGTGGCATTAATTTTATTGCTTGCCCAAGCTGTTCTCGTCAAGAGTTCGATGTTATCAGTACTATGAATGCACTCGAAGAGCGTTTAGAAGATGTGACTACACCTATGTCAGTATCGGTTATTGGATGCGTAGTAAATGGCCCTGGTGAAGCATTAGTGTCTGATATCGGTCTTGCTGGTGCACAAAGCAAAAGTGGTTTTTACATGGATGGCGAACGCCAGAAAGAGCGCATTGATAATGATAACATTGTCGATACGCTAGAGAAGCATATTCGCGCTAAAGCTAGCATCCTTGATGAAAGCAAACGCATTGATGTGGCAGTTGATGATTCAACTAAATAACTACCAACATAAATTGAATAATTAAAAGAGTTTTATCGTGTCAAAAAATATTCAGGCAATCCGTGGCATGAACGATTGCCTTCCTACACAAACCCCTGTTTGGCAAAAAGTTGAATCAGTATTAAGAGATACTGTAGCGCGTTACGGCTACAGTGAGATCCGCATGCCAGTTGTTGAGTCTACTGATTTATTCAAGCGTTCAATTGGCGAAGTAACCGACATCGTCGAAAAAGAAATGTACACTTTTGATGACCGCAATGGTGATAGTTTAACTTTGCGTCCTGAAGGTACCGCTTCTTGTGTTCGCGCGGGTAACCAACACGGCTTACTTTACAATCAGCAACAGCGCTTGTGGTATATGGGTCCTATGTTCCGCCACGAACGTCCACAAAAAGGTCGTTATCGCCAATTCCACCAATTTGGTGTGGAAGTTTTTGGCATGAGCGAGGCAGATATTGATGCTGAAGTTATTGCCATGACTGCTCGTTTTTGGCAAGCATTTGGTATTGCAGATAAAGTAACACTTGAACTCAACTCTTTAGGTTCTAATGAAGACCGTGCTGAATATCGTCAAGCATTAGTCGACTTCTTAAAGCAACACGAAGCGAGTTTAGATGAAGACTCTAAGCGTCGTATGGAAACAAATCCATTACGTGTATTGGATACTAAAAACCCAGATGTTCAGGCTGTTTTAGTCGATGCACCTAAGTTATCTGATTACTTGAGTGATGATTCCAAAGCACATTTTTCAACTTTATGTGAACGTTTAGACTCTTTAGGCATCAAATACACAGTTAACGAACGACTGGTCCGCGGTTTAGATTATTACAACCGTACTGTATTTGAATGGGTTACTGATTGTTTAGGTGCGCAAGGTACAGTATGTGCTGGTGGCCGTTACGACGGTTTAGTTTCTCAGTTAGGTGGTAAAGCGACACCAGCGGTAGGCTTTGCAATGGGATTAGAGCGTCTAGTGCTTATTTTAGAAACATTAGAGCTGACTCAAGATATCCCTGGTCCTGTTGACGTTTATATTGTGGTTGCAGGTCAAGAAGCAGAGAAGCAGAGTTTAGCGTTAGCTGAAAAAATTCGTGAATTATTACCAAACAGCCGAGTGCAATTAAACTGCGGTGGTGGTAAATTTAAGAAACAATTACAAAAAGCTGATAAAAGTGGTGCTAGCTTGGCTGTTATTTTAGGTGACGATGAAGTTGCAAATGGCCAAGTTACTGTTAAGTACCTAAGAGAAGAAAAACCTCAAATCAGCATTGCACTAACAGATTTAGCGTCTGCGCTAACGTCAGATAGCTAGGGGAATACAATGGAAGCATATACAACAGAAGAACAACAAGTAGAAGCGATTAAAAAGTTTTGGCAAGAAAACGGCCTTTCGCTGGTTGCGGGTGTCGTTTTAGGTTTAGGTGGTGTTTATGGTTACAACTACTACCAAGATGGGCAAATCTTAGCGAAAGAGCAAGCTTCTATTCAATACGCTGACACAGTTGAAAAGTTAGCAACGGAGCCTGAGCAAGTAAAAGGTTTTATTGAAGAGAATAAAGGCTCTGGTTACTCTGAGCTAGCTGCTCTTATGTTAGCAAAACAATATGTTGAAGCTAAAGAGTTTGATAAAGCCGCAAGCCAGTTAACTTGGGTAAAAGACAATGCAACGACAGAGCAAGTTAAAGCAGTTGCAAGCTTGCGTTTAGCGCGAGTATTGTTTTCATCAGAACAAGCTGACAAAGCGCTAACGATTGTATCTGGTACTTTCCCGGATGCATTTGCCGCTCAGGTTGCTGAGTTAAAAGGCGATATATTATTAAGTCAAGGCAAAGCAGAACAAGCGCGCTCTTCATACCAAACAGCTGCTGATAAAGGCGGTTTAGTTGGTAACCCTAGCTTACAAATGAAAATTGACGATTTAGCTGTTAACACAACTGTGGTTGCATCGTAATGACTTTAAAAACACGTCTGGCTAGATGCCTGTCTGTTAGTTTAGTACTGGGTCTTGCAGCATGTGCATCGAGTGATGATGTCGATCCAGATACCTTGCCTATGCCTGTGCCTGTTGTTGATTCAAAAATTGAGTTAGACAATGTTTGGCAGAAGAGTGTCAGTGACGGTGTACAAGAGTATTACTCTCGCCTAAAACCTGTGATCGCGTACGGTAAAGTGTTTGCTGCTTCTCGCTCTGGCGATATCTTTGCTTATGACCAAGATACTGGCGAAGAGTTGTGGCAAGCCGATGTGCGTGAAACGCCAAATGGCTTTTGGCAAACATTTTGGTTTGATGATGACTTTACTGCACGAGTCAGTGGTATGGCCTCTTCATACGAAAAGTTATATCTAGGCACAGAAGACGGAATAGTTATTGCCCTTGATGAGGCAACGGGTGAACAAGCTTGGCGTGTTAAAGTTAAAGGTGAAGTGATCACCACTCCTGAAGTTGATGCTGGTAGTGTTTTTATTCAAACATCATCTGGTTTAGTTTATGCACTTGATGCGCAGACGGGTGAAGAAACTTGGCAGACTGAATCTGAAGTACCTCCACTTAGTTTACGCGGTGCATCTTCACCTATTTATTCTGCAGGTGGTGTCATTGTTGGTGGCGCACACGGTAAAATAACTGCTTACCTCGCCAAATCAGGCCAGTTAGCTTGGGATCAAGCCGTATCAAAACCGACTGGTAGTACTGAGCTCGAAAGAGTCGTGGATATTGACGCAACGCCGATCATTATTGGTACTAATATCTATGCTTTATCTTACGGCGGCACTTTAATGGCGTTAGACATTAGAGATGGCCGCATAGCTTGGAAGCGTGAATATGCCGGTTTTGAAGATATAAGCTACTCGGGTAATACCTTGTATTTAGTTGATAATCAAAGCAATGTTATGGCGATTGATCGTCGAAACGGTATTGAATTGTGGAGTAATGCCGAGTTGCGCAATCGTCGTTTAAATGCACCTACTGTTCAAGCAGGTTATATCGTAGTGGGTGATTTTGAAGGCTATTTGCACTGGTTAGATGCCGAAACAGGTGAAATTATTGGCCAATATCAGGCAGATGATGAAGCTTATTTCTCTTCTGGTATTGTTGATAAAGAAAGACTTTATATTCAGGATAAAGCCGGTGAACTAAACGTTATTGATATTAAATCGATAACGGCAGAATAACTTCAATTATTACTGAAAAAAACCTAGCATTAGCTAGGTTTTTTTATGCTTGTATTTTAATCTTTCTTGCTCAACGCTCAACGCTCAACGCTCAACGCTCAACGCTCAACGCTCAACGCTCAACGCTCAACGCTCAACGCTCAACGCTCAACGCTCAACGCTCAACGCTCAACGCTAGTTCGTTATATCGAGATAGAAGGTGAATTTAATAGCATGACTGACTTGCCAATAAGAGCGAGGCGGGGAGTGTTGTAATCGCTTTATTTGAGCAATAAAAAAGCCCTACTTCATTTGAGAAAAGTAAGGCTTTTGATTGGAAGACGGTTTAGTTAGCTAATTAAAGATGCTTTTTAGGCATGCCTTCGTGATCAGCTGTTACACTCATTTCTTCTTCTAGTGCTTCTTCTTCGTTTTTGTAGTTAGGATCTTCAGCACCATGCATCCAATCAACTAATTTTTCACGGATAAGATAAAGTACTAAAGCTGCAACCATAGCGAAGATAGTAACGCCTAAAAATGTGTTGAATGGGCCTGATGTACCCACTAGCTTACCTGCTTCAGCGGCTAACTTGTTACCGAACGCCATAAACACGAACCAGATACCCATCATGAAAGACAAGAAGCGCACAGGTGCAATCTTAGTTACCATAGATAAGCCAACAGGAGATAAACATAACTCACCGATTGTATGGAACATGTAAGCCATTACTAACCACCAGATACTTGCCTTAACTGATTGGTCTTCACCGATTTGAATTGCAGCACCAACCATACAAGCAAAGCCAAGACCTAAGAAGAATAAACCAAGTGCAAATTTAGCAGGAGAGCTCGGGTTTCTGTCACCTAGCTTAACCCAAATTGAGGCGATGATAGGAGCAAATAGGATAACAAAGATTGGGTTGACTGATTGTAACCAAGAAGCAGGCATTTCCCAGCCCATAATAAATAGGTCGGTATTATTTTTTGCAAATAAGTTTAGTACACCGGCCGCTTGTTCGAAGCCAGCCCAGAAGAATACGTTGAAAATAGAAAGTACCAAGAACACTTTCATGCGGTCTCTTTCTACAGGCGTTAAAGGTTTTTTCACCTTAGGTGCATTTTTCTTTTGGCCTTTTAATGCCGAAGGCGTTTGACCTAAGTCACCTAAATAACGATTTGATAGACATAATTGCAGTAAAACACCTAAGCCCATACCAACACCGGCCGCTAAAAAACCATATTGGTAGTCTACTTTTTCGCCAATGGTGCCCACTAGGAAATAACCAAGAATAGAACCTAAGTTGATACCCATGTAGAAGATGGTGAAAGCTGAATCACGGCGACGGTCACCTTCTTCATATAAATCGCCCACCATAGTAGAGATATTAGGTTTGAAGAAGCCGTTACCTATAATCATTAAGCCTAAGCCCAGCCAAAGGAAGGTCACTTCCATACCCGGGATTAGATCATGAGGTACACCAATTGCAAATTGGCCTAACATCATTAACACACCACCAATAATGATGGCTTTGCGTTGTCCTATTTTGTTATCAGCTAACCAACCACCTAGTACAGGGGTCAAGTAAACTAACATGGCATAGGTACCTAAATAACTTAAGGCATTAGCTTGTAAAGCGTTGCTATAATCTTCCTGCGCCGTTGCAGAATTAGGGTCGATACCGAAGTATCCCATATCCCAGCCCATTGCGGCTGCGGTAGCGATAGTACTTAAATAAAGAACAAAAATACCACGCATACCGTAGTAGCTCATTCGTTCCCACATCTCTGTACCAAAGAGTAAGAATAGACCTTTAGGATGGCCTAGCAGCGTCCCCTTGTTTACTGCTTGAGTCATAGCAACTCCTAGTTTGTTTATTAGTTGTATTTTTAGTAAAAGCGCCCAACCTTAATTTTGCTGAGTTGCAAATGCAAGTTTACAGGTCGAGTAGTTGGTTTCCACTTGGTAAGTAAAGCTTACACCTAAGCTTTTCGCGATAGATTTCTTTACAGTACAAGGTAGATTCGTAATTTTTATATCACTTTGTTTGTAAATGTTTTTCTCGTTTAATAGGCGTTTTTTTGAGTTGGGTAAAGGTTGTACAAAAAATGTTAACCTGTTAACGTAAATGTATACAAATGTAAGGAAGATAAAAGTTGTGAGTGAAACAGGTAAGCAATTAAATTTAGGGCAGTTATCTAATCGTTTAGCTTCTTTTGCGCAACAAAATAAGGAAAGTATGCCTTTAAGAGAGCTAAAGGTCGCATTAGAAGAACTACAAGCTGATATTGATAAAGTTAAAACCGCAGTTGAAAGAGGTGAATTAGGCCAAGCCGTTTTTATCAATAAATAAAGTTACTTACTTATTCGACTGTATTTCTGCTTGATATTGTTCAAGGTAGGCTAAATACTTGATATTAATTTAGTTTAATGAGCAAGTCGCATGCAAGCAGTACAACTTTGCCAACAAGCCCTCAACCAAATCGACAAGGTCGTCATCGGAAAAGAAAGACAGGTCAAACTTGCATTGTGTTGCCTGCTCGCTAAAGGCCATTTGTTAATCGAAGACTTACCCGGTATGGGTAAAACAACGCTTTCCCATGCTTTGGCTAATAGTTTAGGCCTTAGTTATCGCAGAATTCAATTTACCTCTGATTTATTACCTGCAGACGTAATTGGGGTGTCCATTTTTAATCAGAACCAGCACCAGTTCGAATTTCATCCCGGCCCTATCTTCTCCCAAGTGGTTTTAGCTGATGAAATTAATCGGGCTAGCCCTAAAACTCAAAGTGCATTGTTAGAGGCGATGGAAGAAAAGCAAATAAGTGTTGATGGACAATCTCACTCTTTACCTGCTCCGTTTTTTGTTATTGCGACGCAAAACCCGTTTCATCAATCTGGTACGTTTCCATTACCAGAAAGTCAGCTTGATCGCTTTTTGATGCGTATCGAATTAGGTTTTCCATCAAAAGACGCTGAGCGAACTATGTTACTCAATGAAGGTAATGAAGTGGTTGCTGATTTGAAACCTGTGATGTCGATAGAGGAGTTTACATCACTACAAACGCAAGTTCAGTCTGTAGCGGTCACTGATAAATTGATTAACTATTTACTTAACCTTGTTCATGAAAGTCGTAACAATGCAGCTTTTGATATGGCGCTATCTCCTCGCGCCAGTAAAGGTATTTTAAGTGCAGCTCGGGCATGGGCTATGTTGTCTGGTCGAGATTATGTCACAGCAGATGATATCAAAGCGGTATTCCCAGCTATTGCTGAACACAGATTGGGTAATGGCAAAATGAATACAAGTGTTAGCCTTTCTGAGCAGTTGATGAGTCAAGTCGAGCCAATTTAATGGTTAAAAAAAAAGCCTCTAAAGTTAAAGCTCAATATAAAAAGCTCCACAACGCTTGGTTAGACAAACGGATCCCTGCTGCTAACCAAATCAGTTTTGACTTGAAAAATGTCTTTATTTTACCAAGTCGCTCAGGCGGAGCGATTTTAGCAATCACCTTTGCCATTTACATTCTCGGTACCAATTACGCCAGTAACCTTGTGCTATTACTGACATATTGGCTAGCAGCTTTGATGATTGTTGCTATGCACTGGTCTTTTTATAACTTTTATGGCCTTAAATTGGCCTATACCAACTCATCTGAAGTCTTTGTTGGAGAGCCTTTAAAGTTAACTTTCAAAGCAATGACACAAAGGGATAGGTGGCAATTTCACGTTACTCACTTAAAAGGTGATGTAACCTGGGAAGAAATAAATAAAGAACACGCGCTGTTTAATATTGATTTATACCCGCAACAACGCGGTGAATTTAAGCTCGATCGTTTTCGGATTGAAAGCAGTGCGCCGCTTGGTTTATTTAAAGTGTGGAGCTTAGTCGATTTTGACCTGACTGTACTTGTCTACCCCGAGCCCATGCCTTGTCCTCAGTATCTTCACGGCACTGGGTTACAGGGAGATGGGCTAGGAAAGAAAGGCCAGAATAAAGCTTCGGCAGATGATTTTTCCGAACTTAAAAGCTACCAAAAGGGCGACTCTTTGAAACATGTAGCTTGGAAGCAACTTGCTCAAGGAAAAGGTTGGTTAACTAAATCCTTTTCAGAGCCATATGAAAGTACACTGTGCTTTTCTTATGGCCTGTTATCCCATCACGGTCACGAACAAGCTATTTCTCAGCTGACTTGGCTAGTACTGCAAATGCGCCAAACAAATAAAAAGTTTGCTTTGCAATTGATGAACAACCAAGTTTTGGGGCCTGATAAAGGAGACGAATTTTGTCGAGCTTGCTTGAGTAAACTAGCGAGTATGCCCAAATGATCACCCCAAATGTCAGCCAATGCTTAAGGTGGTTAGTACCCGCCCAACTGATTGTTCAAATGTACCAAGCTATTGAGCACACTTGGATTATTTTAGCCTTTTACCTGGTTTGCTTATGTTTGAAATGGAATCAGCTACAGTCTGGTCAAAAAGCATTTAAACGACTATATCGGATTTTGGGCTTAGTCATTGCTTTGGTTATTGTCGCTGGCTTAGGGCAGTCGTATGGCTATTTAACAGCAGTAATAAGTCTACTGGCATTTACTCAATCGCTTAAATTGCTCGAGTTTGAAAGTTATCGCGATTTATTTGGTATCACTTGTGTCCAACTTTTTTTAATCGCAGCTGGGTTATTACTGCATGTAGAGTTAATTCACGCTGTGGTTTTGACTATTTCACTCTTGCTTAGCGTCATTGCGCTACTACAAGTTCAGCTAGTGAAGTTAAAGGCAAAAAAACTATCGATATATGCCAGTAAATTAATGTTGCTGAGTTTACCTTTAGCATTATTACTGTTTTTTGCCATGCCGAGGCTCCCACCGTTGTGGCAAATGCCAAAAAGCCAAAATGCGCAAACGGGCTTGAGTGAAACGATGAAGTTTGGCGATATTGCCAACTTATCTCGTTCCAACAAACTTGCCTTCAGAGCAACATTCGATAACTTGCCGCCAGAGCAAAAAGATCTGTATTGGCGCGTACTCGTTCACGATATATATGATGGCACGGAATGGCGTTCAAGTTTGACGTTAAAGAAAAAACCACTCAGTGCTTATCTGATGTCTCGTCTTTCATGGCAAGAGCAGGGCGCTTATTGGGATTATGCTATTTTAGCTGAGCCCAGTTACCAGCCTTGGATGTTTGCACTCGATATCGCTAAAGTATCGGGCATTAAAGCTAAAATGGCAGCAGACTTTACTTGGTATGCCGATAAGCCTATCAACCAGGCACTTGAATACCGTGTACGTTCATACTACGAGGCCCCTGTTCAACAGCGCCCTGACAATTGGTTTTATCAAATTAACCTACAGTTACCAGAACAAGGAAATGAAAAAACAAGGCAATGGGCACAGCAACTCAAAACACAATTTACTGAACCTGAGTTATTAATTGAACACGTACTTGAGCAATTTGCTGAGCAAGCCTACTACTACACACTATCGCCCCCTCGATTGCTAGACGATCAAATTGATGAATTTTTATTTAAAACTAAGCAAGGTTTTTGTGCCCATTACGCCAGTAGCTTTGTCTTTGTAATGCGCGCAGCTGGGATACCCGCCAGAGTTGTAGCTGGCTATCAAGGAGGTGAGTGGAATCCTAAGGGTGAGTATTTTAGTGTTTATCAATACGATGCACATGCCTGGGCTGAAGTTTATCTACCTGAACAGGGGTGGGTTAGGTTCGATCCGACCGCCTATGTTGCTCCTGAGCGTATTGAGCAAGATCTATCATCAGCGTTGGGTGACGAAGAGGAGTTCTTAGCTAATAATCGTTTTGCTTTAGTGAAATACAAAGATAATTGGTTGGTCAATGAAGTGCGATTAGGTTTTGCTAACATCAACTATCAATGGAGCAAGTGGATTGTTAATTACAACCAAAATAGTCGTTCAGATTTTTGGAAAGACCTACTGCGCTTTGATTGGTGGAAGCTACTAAAATGGTTAAGCCTCGCTATTTTTGTTTTCTTTTCTTATTTGATTTACCGGGGGCTCAAGCACAGTCAGCGAGCTGATATCAATAAACCTTATCAACAAGCACTTAGTATTCTTGCTGCCTCGGGTGTTAAGCGAGAGCCAGGTATGACTGCTAGAGAATTATTACCTCAACTCAAAGCGCTATCTGATGAGAGCCATACAGTATGGTTAAAAATTTGTCAGCTTATTGACCGTCATGAATACCAAACTGAATCGAGTAAAATTCAGAGAAAAATTTATTCACATATGACCAAGCAAGTTCAGGAATTAAGAGAAGCCTGTAAAAATGGTAGAAAAGACTAGTTAATGTCTGTTGCCACTTGTTTTCGTTTCCATTATGTTAACAGTATTAGTATTTAACTTATCTTTGCTATGTCTATTCCTGTTTTAATTTGTGATGATTCAGCACTTGCTCGCAAGCAGGTGAAAAAAAGCTTACCCCAAGGTTGGGATATCGATGTTGGTATGGTGACCAATGGTAAGGAAGCTTTGGATTATTTACGTCAAAATCAAGTTGGTGTGTTGTTCCTTGATTTGACTATGCCAGAAATTGATGGAATTGGTGTGCTAGAAGCAAATAAAGCAGAAAAACTTGTCGACTTTGTTGTCGTGATCTCTGCCGACATTCAACCTGAAATGAAAAGTAAAGTGGAAGGGTTGGGGGCGTTGGCCTTTATCAATAAGCCGGTAAATACCGAAAAGTTGTCCGTAATATTAAAAGAGTATGGTTTGTTATGATCGACATTGCCTTAACGGAAGAGCAGCGAGATTGTCTGCAAGAATTAATCAACGTGGCTATGGGGCAAGCCAGTGATAAGTTAGCAAGGTTCCTTAATACCTTTGTTCACCTCAATGTGCCTAATATTGAACTGGTCAACTTTGACAGTCTACCGGCTGACTTTACTGAAAACTACGCTCAGCAAAACTTGTCTGTAGTGAGTCAAGGTTTTTACGGCAATGAGGGTATCAGAGGTGAATCACTGCTTATCTATAAAGTGAATACCCTCGATGATGTCGCCAAAATTTTAGGTTATGAGCCGGGTGAGATTTCAGATAATGAGCAGCTTACTGATATTAGCTCCATTTTGACTACAACGTTTCTTAATGGCTTAGCTGAGCTAATTGAAAATCAACTTTCATATAGTGCACCTAGGGTCGTTTCATCTGCTACATCTTCGTTAGATGACCACTTAAAACAATTATCGTTTGACTGGGATTTAGCATTGAAAGTTGATATTAGTTATATGGTCACTGATTACTCCTTTGATTGTGACATGGTATTACTGATACCTGGAGAGGCGGTCAAAAATATCCAGTTAGTGTTAGAGCGTATTTTAAAAGAGTATTAAATTTTGGATTTGCCTCAAATTAATCAATTTTTAGTTAAAGAAATTAATGTAGGCATCATAGTTATTGATGCCGAGGCAAAAGTTAAATTTATCAATCAGTTTGTATTATCCAACACAGACCTAGCTACTGATTATCAAGAACAATCATTATTTAACCTTTTCCCTGAACTGCCTGAGAAGTGGCTTAAGCGGAAAATAGAATCTGTTTTCACACTCAATACACCTGCTTTTACCTCTTGGGAGCAACGCGAGTATTTATTTAAGATGCGACATACTCGCCCCATCACAACTGAAAACGACTACATGGCACAAAATTGCACCTTGTTGCCTATGTCTAACAATGCTGACAACCAGCCAGAATTACTCGGTTTTATCATTGAAGATGCAACTGATGTTTGTTTTTATCAAAAACAATTAAGCCAAACCGTTGAAAAGTTAGAAATATCAAATAGAACCGATAGTTTGACTAAAGTGGCTAATAGGCGTTACTGGGAAGAGCGTTTAGCCATTGAATTCGAGCGTGCAAAAAGACATAACCAGCCCTTATCTCTCATTATGTTTGACCTAGATAAGTTCAAAAATATCAATGATACCTTCGGTCATGTTGCTGGTGATACGGTGTTAATTGAAGTTGCGCAAAATGTAGCACAAAACTTAAGGCAGTCTGATTTATTGGGACGATATGGCGGTGAAGAATTTGCAATTATTTTACCTGAAACTGATGCAGAAGGTGCACTTGTATTAGCTGAGCGCATTCGTTTGGGATTGGCTATGCATCAGATTAAAGTGGATGAGGGAACCGTAATTGCGACGCTCAGCCTTGGGGTGATTTGCATTTGTGATGATTACTCGCAATACGAAGAAATGATAACGCGTGCAGATATGGCGCTTTACCAGTCTAAACGGGACGGCCGCAATAGAACAACTTTGTACCAAGCATAAGCTTTTGTATTTAAGCTATAACTTATCCCTTTTTTTGTAGTTCAAATACGTAAAAATCCATTGACAAAAACACCACATTCGGGCACATTTTGAGCCATGAAAAAAAGCACAAACTTATTCAACACAATTACCATTATTATGATCACCATGCACTAGCTGGTGGTCACGGTTTGCGCTTGTCAAAAAACAAAAAATTATACAAGAGCCCGTGACTTAACAAGTCACGGGCTTTTTTGTCTTAAAAGCTTGAAGGAAAGACACAAATGCAGGTTTTAAAATTTGGTGGTACTTCACTAGCCGACGCTTCGAAGTACAAAACAGTAAAAGACATCGTCTTAGCTCAGCAAGCACAGGATAATGCAGCAGTTGTTTTATCTGCACCTAAGGGTGTAACTAATTTGCTTGTTGCCTTAGCGGATAACGCTTTGAAAGGCTTAGATACCACAAGTTTACTTGCGGACTTAGACCAAATTTTAATGTCGATTGTCAATGATTTAGATAAAGAGTTCAGTGGTTTTGATGGCCAACGTTTAACTAAAATTGTTGAAGAGAAAACTGCATTCTTAAAAGAGCGTTTAAACGGTATTGCTTTGTTGGGTCAGTGCCCAGACGCAGTTAATGCTGAACTAATCTGTTTAGGTGAATTTGTCAGTGTTGAGATCTTTGCAGAACTGTGCCGTGCACATGACCAAGCTGCACAAGTAATCAACCCAGTTGAACTTATCCTTGCTCACGGCAGCTATTTAAGTTCGATGGCGAATATCGAAGAAAGTCGCAAGCGATTTGCCCAAGCGAATTTACCTGCTGCAACTGTATTAGTCATGCCAGGTTTCTGTGCCGGTAATGAAGCGGGCGAATTAGTTACGCTTGGCCGCAATGGCTCAGACTACTCAGCTGCGATTTTAGCGGCGTGTCTGGATGCTAATGGATGCGATATTTGGACAGATGTTGACGGTGTTTACAATGCTGACCCACGCCGTGTTTACGATGCCCAATTACTTGAGCAATTATCGTATGCTGAAGCGATGGAATTATCTTATTTTGGTGCATCTGTTTTACATCCAAAAACAATTGGCCCTATTGCTCAGTACCACATTCCTTGTCGAATTAAGAATACATTAAACCCCTCGGCACCAGGTACATTAATTACCAATGATAGTAAAAACACAGGTCACGTTGTAAAAGGTATTTCAACATTAGATGACGTAACTATGGTTAACGTTGCAGGTCCAGGTATGAAAGGCATGGTGGGTATGGCAAGCCGTATCTTTGATGCTATTTCACGTGAACACGTATCGGTTGTGATGATCACACAATCATCTAGCGAATACAGTGTTAGCTTCTGTATCTACTCTTCTGATACAGACAAGGTGCGCAACACACTCGAAAGCGAATTCGAATTAGAATTAAGCAACCAGTTACTTGAACCAATTGAGTTTAGGGAAGAGCTTTCAGTTATCTCTATTGTGGGTGACGGCATGCGAATGCACAAAGGTATCGCAGCACGTTTCTTTAACTCACTTAGTCAAACTCAAGTGAACATTGTAGCTATCGCCCAAGGTTCTTCTGAGCGTTCAATCTCAGCAGTAATTGAAGGGAATAAGAGTCAGGATGCCATTAAAGTGATTCACCAAAACTTCTTCTCAAATTTACATGTAATTGATGCCTTTATCATCGGCTGTGGCACAGTAGGTAAAGCATTACTTAAACAAATTGAAAAGCAACAAACTTTCTTAAAAGAGCGCAACATCAGCCTTCAAGTTTATGGCTTAGCTAATTCTCGCCAATTAGCACTGGTCCCAACTGGTGTTAAGTTAGATGAATGGCAAAATGCGCTTGATACAGCAGAACAAGGCTTCTCATTAGATGCGTTACAAACTTTTGTTTCAGATAACCATTTAACTAACCCAGTGATCATTGACTGTACTAGTAATGAAGCGATTGCCGATCAATATGTTGATTTCCTAAATGCAGGCTTCCACGTTATTACGCCAAACAAAAAGGCAAATACTAGCTCAATGGCATTTTATGATCAGCTACGCGAAGCTGCGCAAGAGAATAAGCGTCGTTTCCTTTACGAAACTAACGTAGGTGCTGGTTTACCTGTAATCGACACATTGCAGCACTTAATTAATGCGGGTGATGAATTAGTAGGCTTCCAAGGTATTTTATCCGGTTCACTATCATACATTTTCGGTAAACTAGATGAGGGTATGACGTTATCACAAGCGACAAGCATTGCTCGTGATAATGGTTTCACAGAGCCGGATCCTCGCGACGATTTAAGCGGTATGGACGTTGCACGTAAGCTGCTTATTATGGCACGTGAAGCAGGCATGGATATGGAACTTGACGATATCGATGTTGAATCGGTATTACCTACTAGCTTTGATGCTGAAGGTTCGATTGATGAGTTTATGACAAACTTGCCGCAAGCGGATGCGCATTATGCAGAGTTAGCTGAAAAAGCTAAAGCTGAAGGAAAAGTACTGCGCTATGTTGGTTTAATCCAAGATGGCAAGTGTAAATGTAGTATCGAAGCTGTTGATGCTGCTCACCCGCTTCATGCTATTAAAGACGGTGAAAATGCATTAGCAATTGAAAGTTTGTACTACCAACCAATTCCTCTAGTGATCCGCGGATACGGTGCCGGTGCAGATGTTACGGCTGCAGGTGTATTTACAGATGTACTTCGTACATTGAGCTGGAAAAAAGAGGTTTAATATGGCCGTTACTGCTTACGCTCCAGCTTCAACCGGTAATGTTAGCCTAGGGTTTGACATTTTAGGCCTAGCATTGAAACCTATCTCTGGTGAACTACTAGGTGATCGTGTGTCAGTATTAGCTGATGCCGAGGAGTTTAGTCTAGAGTTAGCGGGGCGCTTTGCTCATAAGTTGCCAGAAAACGCCAAAGAAAACATCGTTTACGATTGCTTTGTCGGTTTTCAACAAGCGATGGCTGAGCAAGGTAAGACGATACCTGCTGTGGCGATGTTACTTGAGAAAAACTTGCCAATTGGTAGTGGATTAGGCTCAAGCGCATCGTCTATCGTTGCCGCACTTGCGGCATTAAATGCCTACTTTGAAAATGCACTTGATGATGAGTCGTTACTCAGATTAATGGGTAAATTAGAAGGCCAAATTAGCGGTAGTATCCACTACGATAATGTTGCGCCTTGCTTCTTAGGCGGCTTGCAATTGATGTTAGAAAGTAAAGATAAAATCAGTTTATCTTTACCGACGTTTGATGAGTGGTACTGGACTATATGTTATTCCGGTGCGAGTGTGTCTACAGCAGCTGCTCGTGATATTCTTCCTAAAGAATTCTCAATTAAGACGACTATTGATTTTGGTCGTCAACTTGCGGTTTTCACTGATGCCTTGCATCGCGGCGATAGAGAGTTAGCTGCGGCAATGATGCAAGATGTATTAGCAGAACCGCATCGTAAATCTCTGCTGGCTGGTTTTGACCAAGGTCGTGAATACGCGATGAGCCAAGGCGCCTTAGCTTTTGGTATTTCAGGTTCAGGCCCAACAGTCTTTGCGGTTACCAACAACAAAGAAGCAGCAGAAGACATCCGTTCATGGTTAGAGCAAAACTATATTAAAAACGAATTCGGTTTTAGCCATGTCTGTAAAATAGATAATGATGGTACAACCATCAGTGAGGCGAAATAAGTGGAACTATTTAATTTAAAAGACCCTTCAGAGCAGGTGAATTTTGCTCAAGCGGTAAAACAAGGTTTAGGTAAACAACAAGGTTTATTTTTCCCTAAAACCATCCCAAGTATTGATGATGTAGATGCTTTATTAGCAAAACCATTTAATGAGCGCAGCGCTGAAATTTTAGGTTTATTATTAGGTGACGAAGTTGATGCTGATACGGTTAGCGGCATGGTTAACAATGCTTTCCAATTTCCAGCGCCATTAGCAAAAGTTTCTGAAAACATTTATTCACTTGAGCTTTTCCACGGACCAACGCTTGCGTTTAAAGATTTTGGCGCACGTTTTATGGCTCAGTGTTTATCGACTTTTTCAAAAGATGAAAAAATCACTATCTTAACTGCAACTTCAGGTGATACTGGAGCTGCAGTAGCGCACGCTTTTTATGGTTTAGATAACATCAATGTCGTGATTTTATATCCAAAAGGCATGATCAGCCCATTACAGGAAAAGCTTTTCTGTACTTTAGGTGGCAACATCCATACTGTTGAAGTGGAAGGTGATTTTGATGCTTGTCAGGCATTAGTTAAAAATTCGTTTGACGATACTGACATTCGAGAAGGTTTACACTTAAACTCAGCAAACTCAATTAACATCAGCCGATTACTCGCTCAAGTATGCTACTACTTTGAGGCGATTGCTCAATTGCCAGTAGGAGACCGCGCTAAGGCTGTTATCTCAGTTCCAAGTGGTAATTTTGGTAACTTAACTGCAGCAATGATTGCAAAGACAATGGGTCTTCCAATCAAGCGCTTTATTGCTTCAACTAACGTTAATGATACTGTTCCACGTTACCTGGAAACAGGTGAATGGTCACCAAACCCAACTGTAGCAACATTATCGAATGCTATGGATGTGAGTGCACCAAATAACTGGCCACGTATCGAAGCGCTATTTGAGTTTGATTACTTAGATAAAGCGCTATTATCGGGTGATCGCGTAGATGAAGAATACACTCAAATTGCGGTTAAGAAACTTAATGAGTTAGGCTATGTTTCTGAGCCACATGCAGGTGTTGCTTATAAAGCACTATCTCGCAGTATCGAAGATGATGAAGTAGGTATCTTCTTAGGTACAGCTCATCCGGCCAAGTTCAAAGAATCAGTTGAAAATATCTTAGGTACGCCTGTCGCTTTACCTAAAGAGCTTGCAGATTGTGCTAATAAAACAATTCTATCTGAAACGATCGATTCGAGTTTTGAATCTTTAAAAGCTTATATGTTAAAAACATTGGGCTAAATACTTAACCGTATTCAGTATTAACAAATACCCTGCTTGCAGGGTATTTTTTTATCTATTAAAAGAGGCTTAAATGACTACATGGTCTGATGTTATAGGGCAGGAAAAACAGCAAGCATATTTTCAACAAGCTTTGGCGTATGTAGATGCACAGCGTGCAGAAGGAAAAACAATTTTCCCACCTAAAGAACAAGTATTTTCTGCATTTAAAGCGACAGAGTTCGATCAAGTCAAAGTCGTCATTCTAGGGCAAGATCCTTATCACGGCCCTAATCAAGCTCATGGTTTGTGTTTTTCTGTTCAACCGGGTATTAAGATCCCCCCTTCTTTAGTCAATATGTATAAAGAACTGGCTACGGATATTGAAGGTTTTAGTATTCCCGATCACGGATATTTGCAGGCTTGGGCAGAGCAGGGGGTATTAATGCTTAATACCGTATTAACGGTTGAGCAAGGGCAAGCTCACTCTCATGCGAAAATTGGTTGGGAGCAATTCACAGATAAAGTTGTCGATGCACTGAACCATCAAGCAGAAGGCTTAGTCTTTATTCTGTGGGGCGCCCATGCGCAGAAAAAAGGAAAGATGATCGACAGGCAAAAGCATCACGTTTTAGCCGGACCACATCCTTCACCGCTGTCTGCACACAGAGGTTTTTTTGGTTGTAAACACTTCTCTAAAGCTAATCAATTACTGATTGAACAAGGGAAACAACCTATAAACTGGCAAGTTTAGCCACTTCTAGCCTAGCTAAACGAAAAAAGGTTGAGCAAAGCTCAACCTTTCTATATTTAAATCGCCATATTTTCTAATTCAAATTCATCGTATATACCGAGCTCTCTGAGCTCTTTTTTGAGTCGTTGGCGTTCTTTAATTTCTTCTATTTCTCGCCATTTTCGCTTCTGTGCTGGACGACCACGTGTTGGTGTGTTTTCAACGTTGTTAGAGTTCGTGCTTTCCATAATAGCCTCCTACTTTGGCCATGATTGCTTACTTAACAATTCTTTTCTAACAAGTAGTCGTTGTCTTACTTACAACGCTACTGACAGTCACTCTGAGTAACAAGTAATCTCACAGGTCTAAGCTATAAGGCTTATATGACAAAACCATTAACTATAAATGACAAAAAGGTAAAACCTTGGTGCTTGCCTAGATAGCCTGTGATCCTTCCACTTTTGGTGCTTGGTTAACTTTTAAATTAACTAAAACAGTTACTTGGCTTTTTGAATTAGCGCATACCTTCATCCTAGTTCAGGAAATGACCTAAGTTCAAGTAAAAAATGAGCTTGAATTCACGTTTTTTAGACAAAATTAGAATAAAAATTGTTTTTTAGGTTTTACAGCAACTTATAGAAATAGAGAAAATTAATGATGTGGTTAATAAAAATACTTTGTCTACACTGATCTGCGACGGGTTTAGGTTTGTATTAATCGTCAGCGAGGTGTTAATTATGGATTATAGTCAATCAGTCGATATGGATCCCAATATCTTACTCGGGATCGTCAATGATAAACTCAGACACGAGTGCGGCAACCTTCAAAGTTTAGCCGCTTTATTAGACGCAGATGAAATGATGATAGAAGATAAGTTAGCCGGCATAGGTTATCACTACGAAGTCGGACTAAACCAATTTAGCCCTGATTTAGAGTAGCGTTGTTAATTAGTACTAGCCAGCAAAGTAAGCTAAAAGTATTATGCCTTTTTAACCAAGATTTACTTTGCTGTGCTAGATAAAAACGATTTAATTAAGCTCGCCCGCACGACGATGCCTTTTGGTAAATACTCTGGGCGTGTAGTCATTGACCTACCTGAAGAGTACTTGATTTGGTTTCGTGATAAAGGTTATCCAAAAGGCGAGTTGGGAGATTTAATGGCCTTAGCATTAACCCTGAAAGTAGAAGGGCTAGATACTTTAGTCAAACCACTAAAGGTTAACAACCGCTAATCTTTATAACTCAAATCGACTCGAGATGTGAGACCACATAAAAGTTCATAAGGGATAGTGTCTGCCATAGCTGCAACCGTCTCGACTGGATTTTCCGGGCCCCACAAAATCACTTCATCACCGTTTTTATCTTGGCTAGCTTCACCCAGATCAACGGTGATCATATCCATCGATACTCTGCCTACCATAGGCACAATCCGCCCATTTATATAAACGGGGGTTCCATTTTTAGCATGTCTTGGATAACCATCACCGTAACCAATTGCAACAATTCCTATCGTGGTATTTTCAGTGGCTTGCCAAGTTGCACCATAACCGACAAAACTGTTCGCTTTTATCGTTTTAACGGCAATCAATCGCGACTTTAGCCGCATTGCAGGTTTAAAGTTTTGCTCGGCATGCTTGGCATCTAGCTGCGGAGAGGCACCGTAAAGTAAAATGCCTGGTCTTACCCAGTCTTGGTGTGCTTGCGGGTAATTTAAAATACCTGCTGAATTAGCTAAAGAAGCGTCGGTACTGTGTTTATCTTGGCCTATGAGGTGGTTTTTTAATTGCTCAAAGCAATTTAGCTGGGTCAGAGTCATATCCGACTGCGTGTCATCAGCACAAGCAAAATGCGTCATTAAAATAATATTATTTTTAACGTTGCTACATTGCTTTAAACGCTTGAGGTATTGTTCAGACTGCTCGGGAGCAATACCGACTCTCCCCATTCCAGTATCGATTTTTAACCAAACTTGAATTGGGGCTGATAGTTGTGCTTGCTCTAATGCAGACAGTTGCTCTTCACAGTGAACAACGGTTTCAATATTACTCGCTACTAGGTGGGGTAAATCTTCTGCTTCAAAAAAGCCTTCAAGTAAAACGATCGGTTTGACGATCCCACCTGAACGCAAACGGTAAGCTTCTTGGATGCGAGCGACTCCAAAAGCGTCTGCTTGATGTAAATGAGTAGCGGCTTCAACAAGACCGTGACCGTAACCATTGGCTTTACAGACTGCCAATACTTTGCTGTGCGGCGCGAGCTTTTTTACTTGCAGTAAATTATGACTCAATGCGCTTAAGCTAATTTCAGCGGTAGCCTGATTAACGATGTTATTCAAGGTCGACATAGTCATCCGGGTTGGCCAAGTTATCAAAGCGAGAAAATTGGCCTTGGAAAGCAAGTGGCGCTACACCAAGCGGACCGTTACGCTGTTTACCTATGATGATTTCACCTATGCCTTTTCGGTCTGATTCAGGGTTATAAACTTCATCGCGGTAAATAAACATGATTAAATCGGCATCCTGCTCAATCGAGCCTGATTCCCTTAAATCAGAGTTTACTGGGCGTTTATCGGCTCTTTGCTCCAAGCTACGGTTTAACTGTGAAAGCGCAATAACAGGTACGTTTAACTCTTTAGCCAAGGCTTTTAATGAGCGAGATATTTCAGCAATTTCGAGGGTACGGTTATCTGAAAGAGCGGGTACTTGCATCAACTGTAAGTAATCGACCATGATCATAGAGA
Source organism: Marinifaba aquimaris (assembly GCF_013328345.1). Lineage (GTDB taxonomy): Bacteria > Pseudomonadota > Gammaproteobacteria > Enterobacterales > Alteromonadaceae > Marinifaba > Marinifaba aquimaris. The sequence continues at coordinate 233,496 of NZ_JABULX010000001.1, read as the reverse complement.
TACCGCCCTTATCTGCGTTATCTCGGTGAACGCGTCTTGCGCGAGATCGCACTTCTGTCGGTGTTAAGCCTGATGAATCATCAATGTAAATATTGTTGCGCTGAGACATTACACTCATGGTTGATGAAATTCTTGCCCAATCATCATCTTCAAGTTGACCTGTACGAACACGGGTTTGGTCAACACGACTTAGAGACGCAAGCATACGCATCATGATTTGCTCTGAAGGCATTTCCAGACTGAAAACCAACACAGGTCTTTCATCTGCCATAGCTGCATTTTCAACTAAGTTCATCGCAAAGGTTGTTTTACCCATTGATGGTCGTGCTGCAACTATAATCAAGTCTGAAGGTTGCATACCTGCTGTTAACTTATTCAGTGCATCAAAACCAGTTGTTACACCTGTGATACCGCCTGAGCCTTTTTGCATGGCTTCTTCAATTTTAGCTACAGTGCTAGATAAGATACTTGTAAGGGTTCGCGGGCCTTCGTTTTCATTGCTTCTTTGTTCTGCAATTTTAAAAACTTTACTCTCGGCTAAATCGAGTAACTCGTTACTGTCACGCCCTTGTGGATCATAACCTGCTTCAGCAATTTCATTGGCAACACCAATTAGCTCTCTAACAACCGCGCGCTCTCTAACGATATCGGCATAAGCTGTGATGTTGGCAGCACTTGGGGTGTTGTCAGCAATTTCAGCAAGAAAAGCAAAGCCGCCAATTTCTTCTAGTACATTGGCCTGCTCGAGCGCTTCAGATAGCGTGATCAGATCAATTGGTCTGTGATTGGCGACCAACTGTTCCATTTGTTCAAAAACGATACGGTTGGCTCTTAAATAAAAGTCTTGAACAACTACGCGTTCGGCAACTGAGTCCCACTTGTCGTTATCGAGTAACAAACCACCTATCACAGATTGCTCTGCTTCGAGTGAGTGTGGGGCGGCTTTGATATCTTCTACCGAAACCGTTTTTTTATTATTCCAGTCTTTTTGTGCCATTTAATACAGGTTTTTGCTTAACTTTCAGTAGGCGCTATTATGCGCTTTTTATTACAACTTATCTATTTACTGATTAATCTTGAGCTGACTCTTTTTGCGCTTTGCCGAAGATATATTCACTTTCGTTAACGAACTCTTTTGTCGACTTACCAGAATTGAATAAGAGTTCCGGTACTAATAGGTTTTTAGAATAACTCGGTAATGGTGAGAAATCTTTTTGCTGTGAGTATTGTAAGGTGTAAATCGCTGAGATGGTCAGACATGTTAAACCTGCTGTGACTAACCAGTGGCGCGTTTTTTTAAATTGGCAGCTTAGATAAAGTGTCACGTGGAATAGAGCAAAGTTGATAGCCAATATTAAAATGAAGCCCAGTAGTTCACCCAAGCCGGTTATGGCTGAGTTGTAGCTCAAAACAGTCAGTACCTTATCTAATGCAATATACCCTAGGGCGCACAGTAGTAAATTACTGACATGGGCTAAAAAGCGAGCCTCGTGTTTTAAGAACCTCGCGATGATGACCCAAAAAGCAGGCCAAATTAGCATGACAAAACCGGTCACAATCAGTGGGTTGATAACTTTTTTCCAAACGAATTCACCACTGGTACCAAGAAACTGCTCCAAAATCAGATAACTGAAAAACAGGACGACACAAGTTAAAGTCACCAGCTTTTGACTAAAGTATTCAACAACAGATTCTGTTTTAGTAATGGGTAGGGCAGGCTCTACAGGGTGATTTGAATTGAGAATGCGAATTTTTTGTTTGCCAAGATAAAAAGTATCACCGGTTTTAAATTTATAAACATTAGATAAGTTTTTACCTTTAAGTGGTTTAACTCCATTAACTGAATCAAGGTCAATGAGTTCCATTGTCCCATCTTCAGCGCGTTTGATCACCGCGTGGTAAGCACAAATATGCGGTTCTTTAAAGATCACATCATTATCTAGACCACGGCCTAAAGTGATCTTGTTACCAATCGAGCGAACTTGTTTTTTTATTTTGCCACTGCGATCTAAAATTTGAATCGTCAAATCTAAATCTGAAGCTAATGTGTCCTCAGTCTGGTGCTTGGCTGTTTGTTCAGCTGGGCTAAAACCTGTGTTAGCTATATCAGCGTGTGTTATTTCCATGAGATTTTATCCATAAACTTTTCGGTAAAAGCAAGGCTCGAAGACTTACTGACACCAGCCAGCGTAAAGTGACTTAGCAACGCTTTGTTGTTGTCACTTGCGGTAACTGCGATAAATAACAAATCAAACAACTCAGGGTATTCTTTATAAGCCCGAGTACATAAAACGGCCTTGTTTATGTGCACGCTCTGGTTGAGTTGTTGGAAATCTTGATGGCAATGATAGTTCGATACGTCGTCATCTCTGGCTGAATTACCAGGCCCTACACTGGCAAATTTTGCCTCTAACAAATTGTAAAACTGAAAGCTATTGAGCTGTTTGTTTTCAAACCAAGTGAAAGCCACTTCTACTCGGCCCGTTAAAAACTTAGGTTTGATATAGATATATTCTTTACTTGAACAAATGACACTAGAAGCAAAAAAGTGAGCGTCTTCATCTGCTGCGTTTGAATCACCCCAACAAGGAATGAAAGGGGCCACTTCACTGAAAACATGCGCATCGCCCAAATCGATCTCTTTCCAAGGCTGGGCTAGTAATTTATCAATTTTATCTGCCTGACTTGCTAAAAGCTGCAGTTCTATCTGTTTCGCATATTGAGATTTGGCTGATTGCCCTTCAGTTAGGACTAACTCTGGGTTACTGACTAATGTGTTGAGCTTCGCTAAAGGCACTAAAAAGCCAATTGCATTACCACTGGTAGCAACATTGACACCGATGATTTGCCCTTGTTCGTTTAATACTGGTCCACCACTCATGCCCGAGTTGATTGCACCAGTGAAATGAATTCGCTGGTAGTAGCTTTTATTAGTAATACCGTTGTAAATACCGGGAACCACTATCATGCCGTAATCACTTGGGTTACCAATTGAGTAGGCCTGGTTACCTTGGATAGGTTCAGCTTGGGCTAACTCAAGCGGTTTAACTTGATGAGTTGTTTTTAATAGAGCTAAATCGTTGACGATATCGAAATTACTGATACTCGCGCTGTGTCTTTGTTTATCTGCTGTTTCAAGTTCAATTTTGTAGTGTTCTGGTTGGTGAATAGCATGTGAGATAACGTGAAAGTTAGTCGCTACTGTTTTACTGTCTGCAACGTAAAACCCTGAACCTATCGCAGTTTTGTTACCACTACTGGTTTCAATTACTTGCACTTGTACAACTTGCTGAGCATATTCGCTGAACAAGCTTTGTGCGTCATTATTTGGCTGATTAATTGCCTCGTTGGCACTTAACGATTTCGAATACGTAAAAAGTAAGAAAATCAGATAGATAAAAACGTGTTTGCTGCACGCCATAATAACAAGGTCATCCTTAGAGTTTGCAAGAACCAATCAAAAGATAGGTTAGAATGACTTAAGAGTACCACAGTCGATTGTTTAATAACTAGTGATAGAAAAATAGAAATAGATTGGCAATAAAATGCGTAAAAAAGAGATAAATAAGAGAGTTGGGTAAGTGAGCAAGCACTTACCCAATATAACTTAGCGTTTTAAAGCGTCTGTTAAATGTGGCTGAATTGTTTTTAAGATATTCGCCACTACTTTAGTATTACCAGCAACGATGTTACCTGATACTAAATAGTTATGACCGCCAACGAAGTCTGTCACTACGCCACCCGCTTCACGAACGATTAGCTCGCCCGCTGCAGTATCCCAAGGCTTTAAGCCTAGTTCCCAGTAACCATCAACACGACCTGCTGCAACGTATGCTAAGTCTAGTGCTGCTGAACCAGCGCGGCGAATATCCGCTGTAAATTGGAATAACGCATTGAACGTTTCTAAGTAAGCTGGTGTGTGTGATTTGTATTTGAATGGGAAACCTGTTGCTAACAAAGTGCCATTTAAATCTTTAGCACTAGCAACACGGATACGGAACTCGTCTAATTGAGCGCCTTTGCCACGACAAGCAGTAAATAACTCGTCACGGATAGGATCATATACAACACCCAATTCTGTTTTACCTTTTACACGAAGTGCAATTGATACAGCAAAGTGAGGGACACCACGAACAAAGTTTGTTGTGCCGTCTAGTGGGTCGATAACCCATTGGTAATCAGTGCGTTTACCCGTCTGCTCACCGCCTTCTTCACCAACGAAGCTGTGTTCTGGGTATGATGTTTTGATAACTTCAATGATGGCCGCTTCAGCAGCATGATCAATGTTAGTTACGTAATCATTTTCTGATTTATTCGTTGTTTTAACTAAATCTAACTCTGAAAAACCACGAGCAATAATATGCCCAGCCTTACGCGCAGCGCGTACAGCAATCGTCAGCATTGGATGCATTGTATTAATCCTATCTGTAAAAGAACTTGGTAAGTATAGCGCGCAAAAAGCGCAGCCTGCTTACTTAACTTGACTACGCTTTTGGCCTAGTCGAAAAATCGCGGCGAATTATACATGTATTTATCGAGAAATGCTAAAGGCTAATCATGTATTTGCATTTATTTTCATGTAAAATATTGGCTCTAAAAAATGGCGTAAGGTTTATCATGTTAGAAAATATTCGCGTTGTATTAGTTAATACATCCCATACAGGTAATATAGGTTCGACTGCTAGAGCAATGAAAACTATGGGTTTATCAGACTTGTGGTTAGTTGATCCCGTGTCTGAACCAGATAGTAAAGCGTCAGCACTTGCAGCTGGTGCAACTGATGTATTAGGTAACGCGAAAATTGTATCTTCGTTGGACGAAGCATTAGCCGATTGTTCACTCGTTATCGCAACAAGCGCGCGTTCACGCACATTAGACTGGCCTGTTTTGTCTCCTCGTGAAGCCGGGCGCAAAATGATATCTGAATCAAGCCAAGCTAAGGTTGCGATAATTTTTGGTCGTGAAAATAATGGCTTATCTAATGACGAGCTGCAAAAAGCGCATTTTCATGCGGTTATCAATGCTAACCCTGAATACTCATCACTGAACCTTGCGCAAGCCGTACAAACGGTTTGCTACGAAGTAAGATGTGCTTTTGTTGAGCAACAAGAGTCAAATACTGTAACCGAACAAGAAGCTTATCCGCTCGCTGAAGACTTAGAGCGTTTCTACACTCATCTAGAAAACACGCTGACAGACGTCAACTTCATCGTTAAAAATCATCCGGGTCAAGTAATGGCAAAACTTCGTCGTATGTTTAATCGCATTCGACCTGATTCTCAAGAATTAAATATCTTACGCGGCATACTGTCGTCTGTTGATAAAAATACAAAAAAATAAATAGGAAAACGCAAGCATCATGTTTGAGCGCTTAAAAGAAGACATTAATGCGGTATTCCACCGAGATCCAGCAGCCCGTAATTTCTTTGAGGTATTGACCAATTACCCAGGAATGCATGCTATTTGGTGGCACAGGTTGAGCCATTGGTTCTACAAAAAAGATCTAAAATGGTGCGCTCGAACAGTTTCAAATTTAGCGCGCTGGTTAACTGGAGTCGAAATACATCCAGGTGCACAAATCGGTCGTCGTTTTTTTATCGACCACGGTATGGGGATTGTCATAGGTGAAACGGCGGTTATTGGCGATGACGTGACGCTTTATCACGGTGTGACGTTAGGTGGCACAACTTGGAATAAAGGCAAGCGACACCCAACACTAGAAGATGGAGTGGTCGTTGGTGCTGGCGCTAAAATTTTAGGGCCATTTACTGTCGGGAAAAACGCCAAAATTGGTTCGAACTCTGTTGTAGTTAAAGAAGTACCGGAAGGAGCGACGGTTGTCGGTATTCCAGGACGAATTGTTAACAATAAAACGGATGAGAAGCGTGAAGCCATTGCCAAAAAGTTAGGTTTTGATGCATACGGTGTATCTGACCAAAACCCTGACCCTGTAGCAAAAGCTATCGGTAATATGCTTGATCATATGCATTTAATGGATAGCAAAATGGCTGAGCTTTGCAAAGAAATGAAAAAAATGGGAGCAGATGTTTGTGATCAAGCCTTACCAAACATCAAGGTTGCACCTGAATTTGTGGAGGCTGAACAGGCCGCTGCAACAAAAAGAGAGAAAGAACGCGAATCGTTTGATCCGCAAATTTGATTGCCCCGTAATCTTAATACCTGACTAAATTACTCAAGAATTAATTCTTGACTAAAATAGTCAGGTATGTGAAAATTTATAACAGATTTGACCTCATAATTACGGAGAGACTATGCGATTAACCTCGAAAGGGCGTTATGCTGTAACCGCGATGCTTGATGTTGCATTACATGCTTCAGATTCGCCTGTCCCTCTAGCTGATATATCTGAACGTCAAGAAATATCACTTTCTTACCTAGAACAACTTTTCTCGCGTCTACGCAAACACCAGCTGGTTACCAGTGTTCGCGGTCCAGGTGGTGGTTATCGCCTCGGCTGTGATATGGCTGATATCTCTATCGGCAGCATCATTGCAGCGGTAGATGAATCAGTAGATGCAACGCGTTGTCAGGGGCAAGCCGATTGCCAAGGCGGAGTTAGATGTTTAACTCATAGCCTTTGGGAGGAACTTAGTGGTAGAATCGCCGACTTTTTAGATGACATCAGCCTACAAGAACTCGTTGATAGGCAAGAAGTCAAAGACGTAGCCTCTCGTCAGAACAAGAAAAAGCAGACACACTCTGCTTTCGCGTTGGGTCAAGTTAAATTAGATGAAATTGAATTAGACGTTAAAGTCTAATCGCGTAGAACTACGCCACGGAGATTTAAATGAAGTTACCAATTTATTTCGATTATTCAGCAACAACACCGGTAGATCCTCGTGTTGCTGAAAAAATGATGCAATACCTGACAATGGATGGCCAATTCGGAAACCCAGCGTCGCGTTCGCACCGTTTTGGTTGGCAGGCAGAAGAAGCGGTTGATATCGCGCGTTCTCAAATTGCTGATTTAATCAATGCCGATCCAAGAGAAATCGTTTGGACTTCGGGCGCAACTGAATCTAATAACCTTGCTATTAAAGGTGCTGCTAATTTCTACAGCAAGAAAGGCAAGCACATCATTACAGTTAAGACAGAACACAAAGCTGTTTTAGATACTTGTAGAGAGCTAGAGCGTCAAGGTTTTGAAGTAACTTACTTAGATGTACAACAAAACGGTTTAATTGATTTAGACGTGCTCAAAGCAGCAATGCGTGAAGATACAGTTGTTGTATCTGTTATGCATGTTAACAATGAAATTGGTGTTATTCAGGACATTGCTGCCATCGGTGAGTTATGTCGTGAACGCAAGATCGTATTCCATGTCGATGCTGCACAATCAGCAGGTAAAATTGATATCGACCTTAAGACACTAAAAGTTGATTTAATGTCTTTCTCTGCACACAAAATTTACGGCCCCAAAGGTATTGGTGCGTTATACGTTCGTCGTAAGCCTCGTATCCGTTTAGAAGCTCAAACTCACGGCGGTGGTCATGAGCGCGGTATGCGTTCTGGTACATTACCTACACATCAAATTGTCGGTATGGGTGAAGCTTTCCGTATTGCTAAAGAAGAAATGGCAGTAGAAAACGAGCGCCAATTGGCATTGCGTAACCGCTTATGGAATGGCGTTAAAGATATGGAAGAAGTCTATATCAATGGCGATTTAGAGCAGCGTGTTGCTGGCAATATCAATATCAGCTTCAACTATGTTGAAGGTGAGTCGCTAATTATGGCTTTAAAAGATATGGCTGTATCGAGTGGTTCTGCCTGTACATCAGCGAGCTTAGAACCTTCATATGTATTACGTGCAATTGGTCTAAATGACGAGTTAGCGCACAGCTCAATCCGTTTCAGCTTCGGTCGTTTTACTACTGAAGAAGAAGTTGACCACGCGATTGACGTTATCAACAACTCAATTGGCAAGTTACGTGAAATGTCTCCTTTATGGGAAATGTTCAAAGACGGTGTTGATTTAAATCAGGTTGAGTGGGCACACCATTAATTAATGGGTGTTTGACGAATTAAAGTATTATCGCAAGGTCTAATTTCATGATGGGCTTTGCGCATTATCTACAAATAGTAGAGGTAAATAGTCATGGCATACAGTGATAAAGTTATCGACCACTACGAGAATCCTCGTAACGTAGGTTCTTTCGACAAAAACGATCCTAACATTGCAACAGGTATGGTCGGCGCACCAGCTTGTGGTGATGTAATGAAATTACAACTTAAAGTAACAGACGAAGGTGTTATTGAAGACGCTAAGTTTAAAACTTATGGTTGTGGTTCAGCAATTGCTTCTAGCTCCTTAGTAACTGAGTGGGTTAAAGGTAAAACTTTAGATGAAGCGGCAGAAATCAAGAACACTGATATTTCACAAGAGTTAGCATTACCACCAGTGAAAATCCACTGTTCAATCTTAGCTGAAGATGCAATCAAAGCTGCGATTGCTGATTACAAAGAAAAGAAAGCTTAAGTTTATATAATTAAGGAGTAGTACCCGATGGCTATCAGCATTACAGAAGTTGCTGCAAAACATGTTGAGAAGTTTTTAGTTAACCGCGGAAAAGGCATTGGTCTACGTGTTGGTGTTAAAACTTCAGGCTGTTCGGGTATGGCTTACGTACTTGAGTTTGTTGACCAGCTAAACGAAGATGATGAAGTATTCGAATACTTCGGTGTTAAAGTCATTGTGGATGCTAAGTCATTAACTTATATCGATGGTACAGAGTTAGATTTCGCTAAAGAGGGGTTAAATGAAGGTTTTCAGTTTAACAACCCTAACGTGAAAGATGAATGTGGTTGTGGCGAAAGCTTCCACGTATAAACCATGAACTACTTTGAACTATTCGACTGCCCAGTTAGCTTTGATTTAGACAAGTCAGAGCTAACGCAGCGTTACCATTCTCTTCAAAAGCAATGTCACCCAGACAAACACGCTAATGCGAGTGAACAAGAAAAACTGGCAATTGTGCAAAAAGCCGCACAAATTAACGATGCTTTTGACACGCTAAAGACTCCCATCAAACGTGCTGAATACATGCTGCAACTTCGCGGTATCGATATGCAACACGAAACAAAGACCTTACAAGACCCTATGTTTCTAATGCAACAAATGGAATATCGAGAGCGTCTTGAAGATATCAAAACAAGTGATAATGCACTTGATGAGTTGATGGCCTTTGAAGATGATGTAGCGACTGAGCGTAAGGCGATGCTCAAGCAATTACAAACTCAGATAGAGCAGTTAACTGAACAAGCTGATTTAGCAGCTGCGGATCAGATCCGTAAATTAAAATTTATTGAAAAATTACAGCAAGAGTTGTCGCGCTTAGAAGATGAACTAGTTGAGTATTAATCGACTTAACTTTTTATTTCCTACCTTATTTCATTTAAAATAAGCGCACTCAAAACGGCATCATAAAAATTATGGCATTACTTCAAATATCAGAGCCAGGTCAAAGCAGTTCACCCCATGAGCATAAATGGGCAGTTGGTATAGATCTTGGTACAACTAACTCTCTTGTCGCCAGTGTTCGCAGCGGTGAATGTTTACCGTTAAAAGACGAAACTGGTGAAGTCATATTACCTTCTGTCGTACGCTATCTTGCTGGTGATGAAAAACAAGTTGGCCAATTGGCGTTAGCCAATGCTGAGCTTGATCCAGAAAATACGATCGTGTCGGTCAAGCGTTTCATGGGCCGTGCGGCTAAAGATGCAAAAGCTAGCTTCGCTGATTTACCTTATCAATTTATAGGTGAAGAAGATGCATTAGTTGCATTGCAAACAGCTCAAGGCACAAAATCACCGATTGAAGTCTCTGCTGACATTTTAACTGAGTTAAAAGAGCGAGCTGAAAAAACCTTAGGTGATGAGCTAAAAGGTGCTGTTATTACTGTTCCTGCTTATTTCGATGATGCTCAGCGCCAATGTACTAAAGACGCTGCTGAATTAGCAGGTCTAAAAGTTCTAAGGTTGCTAAACGAGCCGACTGCAGCTGCTATTGCTTACGGCTTGGATTCAGGTCAAGAAGGTATTATCGCCGTTTATGACTTAGGTGGTGGTACGTTTGATATCTCTATATTAAAGCTGCACCAAGGTATTTTTGAAGTCATGGCAACAGGCGGTGATTCAGCTCTTGGTGGTGATGACCTAGATGAAGCCATTGTCGTATGGCTTAAAGAACAGTGGCAATTAACTGATATTTCTCCACGTCTTTCTCGCGTGCTGACTGAAGCGGCCAAAAAAGCAAAAGAACAGCTGACTGACAATGATAAAACGCAGATTGTCGTTGAGCTTGATGACCAAACGTCTAAAGAAATCGAACTGTCAAAAGAGCAGTTTGAAGCGTTAGTTCAAACACTTATTAAACGTACTTTAATGGCATGTCGCCGTGCATTAAAAGATGCTGAAATCGAGACTGACGATGTCATTGAAGTTGTAATGGTCGGGGGTTCAACACGTGTGCCATTAGTACGTGAAAAAGTAGCTGAGTTTTTTGATAAAGAACCACTTACCAGCATCAATCCAGATCAAGTCGTTGCTATTGGAGCAGGTATTCAAGCTGATATTCTAGTGGGTAATAAACCTGACTCAGAGCTAGTACTGCTTGATGTATTACCTCTTTCATTAGGTATCGAAACTATGGGTGGCTTAACAGAGAAAATTATTTCTCGAAATACCACTATCCCCGTTGCGAAAGCTCAAGAGTTTACCACTTTTAAAGATGGTCAAACGGCGATGGCTGTCCACGTTGTTCAAGGTGAACGCGAAATGGTTGCAGATTGTCGTTCATTAGCTCGATTTGAGTTAAGAGGCATACCTGCAATGGCAGCTGGTGCTGCTCATATTCGTGTTACTTTCCAGGTTGATGCAGATGGTTTACTGTCAGTAACCGCTATGGAAAAATCAACCGGAGTACAATCAAGTATTCAAGTTAAGCCATCTTACGGTTTATCGGAAGAGCAAATTGCGAATATGTTAAAAGCGTCAATGGAAAATGCTAAAGATGATATTCGAGCAAGAATGCTAGCTGAGCAACAAGTCGAAGCAGATCGCTTATACGAATCATTAACCAGTGCGCTAGATGCCGATGGTGCGGCTATTTTACCAGAGGCAGAGTTAGCCGAATTACGTCAATCACTAGAGCAGTTAAAGTCTTACCGAGATAACGGTACAGAAGAAGAAATTAAGCAACAAATCAGTGCTTTAGATACTTTAAGCCAAAATTTTGCTGCTGCTCGAATGGATTTATCAGTTAAACAAGCCTTAGCGGGCCAAAATGTAGACGAGGTATAGTCATGCCACAAATCATATTTTTACCACATGAAGAATTATGCCCAGACGGTGCCGTTATTGAAGCAGAAGAGGGCGAAACGGTTTTAAACGTTGCGCTTAAAAACGACATTGGAATTGAGCACGCTTGTGAAAAAGTATGTGCGTGTACCACATGCCATGTGATCATTCGTGAAGGCTTTGATTCGATTGAAGAAAGTGATGAACTAGAAGATGATATGTTAGATAAAGCTTGGGGTTTAGAGCCTGAATCTAGACTGTCTTGTCAGGTTAAAATTACTGATGAAGATTTAGTGGTTGAGATCCCTAAGTACACCATTAACATGGTTTCTGAAAATCATTAAATAAATTACTGATATTCAAATTAAAAAAAGCCAATAACTTTGTTATTGGCTTTTTTATTGGATAGATTATCAGCTTGAAAATATTGGGCCGTAAAGCCTTAGCTATAAAGGGACATCAAGCTGTTTAAAATCTGTTTTAAGCTTCGAATAAGAACTGGTTGCGTTCGATTCGAGATTTGATCCAATTACGGCGAGCCTGTAATAGCTCTCGGTTATCCGCTACTTCAAAACAAACCTGTGTAAAGTTTTTAGCGAGCTCCTTGTAAGTCATCTCACCACGGACAGCCTGATTAGTTAAGGCATCAAAATCAACTTCTGGGTATTTCTTTTCTACTAGAGCACGTACGCTACTTTCGCTAAGACCAGTACTAATTTTAACTGAGCTCAAACGATTGAACTCTTCCGCGGACCACACGCCCTCTAATAAAGATAATAAACTACTACTCATCTTCTTATTCTCTCTACACATAACTTTAAATTTGTATCTGAATTGTATTCTATGTTTCAACTTTGAAACGCTCAAGTATTGAGCGGCCGATAGGTTGAAACTGTGTTAACTTGGTTTGATTTGGTATTAATCTTGTCGCTAACATGCGGTTATTTGTTAGCAAGTGACCTAGATCGTTCTTAAACTAGCTTGCATCGAGTACATAGGTATCTAGTTCGCTCAAGATGGTTTGATGGTGTTGCAAGCGTTTTGCAATAAAATCATGTAACTTAGCTTTATTAACTTCCGCTTGCTCGTTATCAAAGCAACGCAGTGCCATTTTTTGGCAGCTCGCTTTAATCGTTACATTGTCATACAACCTAGCATTGAGATATGCATCGGCATCAGTACCCAATTTATCTAGAATTGATTGAGATGAGGCTGGCACTTGGACAGGTGTTTCAGACATTGCATTAAATGCTTCTGCTGCCCAAATACCTTCCAAGAGGTTAAGAATATTTTTGTTCATTTGTCACTCTTTACTACAGCTTGTAACAGTTTGTATTTTATTAATAGTAAAGAGTGATATCAAAAACACTTTTCATAACTTTTCATGAAAAGATTATAGGTGAGATTAACTTTTCTTGTATTTTGCTGTTTACAAAATGTACACAAGTTTATGAGTTTTCAGCAATTTCTTCGAGCACTTGTAAGCACCAAGTTTCGATTCTTTGTTCACTTAAGTCGTATTGGTTTTCATCATCAAGAGATAAACCTACAAAAAAGGCTTTATCTTCGGTGAGCGCTTTCGACTCTTCGAACTCGTAGCCTGCTACAGGCCAGTAACCAATTCGCTTACAATTGTTGTGCGAAATCGCTTCGTGGAGCATACCAACCGCATCCTGAAACCACTTACCATAGTCTTCTTGATCGCCCTGACCATAAATAGCAACAATCTTATTGTTTAGATCTAATTCAGAAACCTGCTCCCAGCGAGATTCCCAGTCTTCTTGTAACTCACCAAAATCCCATGTCGAAATACCAAAAATCAGTAAGTCGTACTGGGCGGTATCGGTTAATGGAACATCTTTAATATTGTGGATATCAACAATGTCTTCACCAATAAAAGCTTGAATTTTTTCCGCTGTCATTTCTGTGTAGCAGGTAGTCGAGCCGTAAAATAAACCTATTTTCATAATCGTTTTTAAATATGATGCCTAAGTTGAGCGCACGTTTGTTAAGCCTAGATATTGATACTTACAAATTTTGACGAAGATTTAACGACGCCAAGTAAACCAACTGAGCTAAAATATATGATGCGCAAATGGACTTTAAACCAAATAAATATGGGCGCTATTGTAGCAAAACTGCAATCAAACAACATGATGTTTAGTTTTTCTTGATGAAATTCAATACGAAAACTAAGTGACGTCAGATTAAACTGGGTTTGTGAGGGAGTTTATTTTTTATGGGACTATATGCTCAAGCTGTATTAGAAACACAAGTTGGCAAAATTGCAGTTTTTAATAACGAAGAAGCACTAACGGGTATCGACTTATTTGCAGATAGTATTCGTTACCGTATCAAAAATGCCAACGATTTAACTGAGCAGCTTGTCTCACAGCTATCGGCTTACTTTGCAGAGAATTTACTTGATTTTGATGTACCCATATTTTTGCAAGGCACCAGTTTTCAGCAAACAGTTTGGCAGGCTCTGTGTGATATACCGGCAGGTGAGTGCTGGACATATGGCCAACTGGCAAAAGAGTTAGGGACAAGTCCAAGAGCGATTGGCGGTGCTTGTCGCCGTAATCCTATCCCCATTGTCGTGCCTTGCCATCGCATTGTCGCGGCTTCTGGTATCGGCGGGTATTCAGGCCAGTGGCAAGAAGGGAAAAAAGTTGATATCAAAGCTTGGTTATTGCAACATGAGCAAAATCAAATAGATGACCAATCTTGATGTGCAACAACCGCTAGACGACTTTATCGAACACCTTTGGATTGAACTCGGGCTTAGCCAAAACACTATGGCAGCCTATAAAAGAGATCTGAATCAATTCAATCATTACCTTATCCATCAAAAAATAGCATTACTCGATGTTCAAGAGTTGGATGTAAGTGCTTACTTAGTCCACCTCTATGATAAAAACATTGGTGCACGCAGTGTTGCCAGAAAGCTGTCTTGTCTTCGAAAGTTCTATAGCTACTTATTGCTAGAAAAGCAGATTAACCACGACCCATGCGCTAACATTGATAGTCCGAAACAAGCCAAGCCATTACCTAAAACACTGTCTGAAAAAGACGTTGAAGCATTACTTGAAGCGCCAAATGTCGATGATGATATTGAGCTTAGAGACAAAGCTATGCTTGAGTTACTTTATGCGTGTGGCTTGCGGGTGACCGAGTTAGTTTCTTTGCAGCTCGAGCAAATTAATTTAAGGCAAGGGGTGATTCGCGTTACCGGTAAAGGTAACAAAGAACGTTTAGTACCTATGGGAGAAGAAGCCGCTGAATGGTTAGCACAATATATTAAATATGCACGGCCTAACTTAATTGCCGCGGGCCATAATGTGGTGTTTGCATCTAAACGCGGTCAACAAATGACAAGACAAACATTTTGGCATCGCATCAAGTATTACGCCGTTCAAGCGGGCATCCGTTCTGATTTATCGCCTCATACACTGAGACACGCCTTTGCGACACACCTAGTTAACCACGGTGCAGATTTGCGTGTAGTACAGACTTTATTGGGCCATTCAGACCTATCAACTACCCAAATTTATACCCATATTGCCAAAGAGCGACTGCAAAGTATTCACGCTGAACATCATCCAAGAGCTTAACGGTTGGACAAGTTAAATTGTTAAAATATCGTTTCAAAGTTGCATTAGCTCGTGTTTGTCTGTAACTTTTTTAGCATTAGCGCGGTCTTAGTAGATATCTGCGATATTTAAAAAATAAAAATTTGGAAAAAGTATGTTTAAAAAATTACTCCTTTCAGTGACGGCAGCCAGTTTAAGTTTTAGCGCGCTAGCAGCTGAATTATCAAATGAAGTGAAATTAGCCTTAACCGAAAAAGTTCAAGGTTTAGGTTTAGAAGTCATGAGCGTTGAACCTTCACAAATTGAAGGCCTAGTTCAAGTGGCAACACCACGTGGTATTTTCTACTTAAGTGAAGACGGTCAATACTTCATGCAAGGCCAAATCTTCAATATGAATGAAGAAATGCGCAACGAAACTGCTGCAGCCATGCGCGTTTTAGAAGAGCCATTACGCAAAAAGCGTGCTGAGAAACTAAAAACAGTGGCTGACTCTTCAATCGAATTTAAAGCAAAAGATGAAAAATATGTGGTAAATGTCTTTACCGATATCTCTTGTGGCTACTGCCGTAAATTACACAACGAGATGCAAGCTTATAACGATGCTGGCATCACAGTACGTTACTTAGCCTTCCCTCGTGGCGGCTTAAAGTCTAAAGCATTTAGCGACATGGTGAGTGTTTGGTGTTCAGAAGATCAACAAGATGCGATGACTGAAGCAAAAGCAAGAGGCACAATTGCTAAAGCACAATCTTGTCAGCAGCCAGTACTACAACACTACGACTTAGGTGTTGAGTTTGGTGTAACGGGTACACCAGCAATTGTTTTAGATGATGGTTCTATCATTCCTGGTTACCAACCAGCAGCACAATTATTAAAGCGATTAAACGCTTCATAATTTGACCGAAAATTAATATGATAAAAAGCCGATTGAGTTAGCCTCAATCGGCTTTTTTTATTTTTGTCATTCCAACTATCGGTTTTTCCATGTCTGTGCAAATTCAACGTCGCCAATCTGAGCGTGCTTCACTCGATGGAGCACATCAATTTCACCCAACTTTGCAGCGAATCTTACTCAATCGCGGTATTGCTCATACTGATGAGCTTAACTTTTCTGTGCAAGCACTACCCAGACCAGAATTAGCCAATATTGATAAAGCGGTCGCGCTTTTAGTTGAGGCGATTAAAAACAATTTACGCGTTATTGTCGTTGGTGATTTTGATGCCGATGGTGCAACCAGCACGGCTTTATCTTGTTTGGCATTAAAGCAATTAGGCGCAAACAGCATCAACTTCTTAGTGCCGAATCGATTTGATTTTGGCTATGGCCTATCACCAGAAATTGTCGAAATGGCGCACCAGCAAGGTTGTGATCTGATCATGACAGTGGATAACGGTATCTCGTGTATTGCTGGTGTCAATAAAGCGCATGAACTGGGTATTAAAGTTATCGTTACCGATCACCACTTACCGGGTGAGCAATTACCAAGTGCTGGTGCCATTGTTAACCCAAACTTAAATGACTGCCCATTTCCGAGTAAGAATATTGCTGGGGTTGGTGTGGCGTTTTATTTAATGTTGGCATTACGTGCCGAACTTAAAAATCAAAACTGGTTTGAACAACAAGGTATCGTTATCCCGAATTTAGCCGAATTGCTCGATTTAGTGGCACTTGGCACAGTGGCTGATGTCGTGACTTTAGATCAGGTTAACCGCGTGTTAGTACAGCAGGGGATTAATCGAATCCGCCAAGGAAAATGCCGAGCCGGTATTCGCGCTTTACTTGATGTCGCCGAACGCAACCCACAGTTTTTAGTTTCAAGTGATTTTGGTTTTGCCATTGGCCCAAGGCTTAATGCCGCTGGGCGTTTAGATGATATGACGCTCGGTATTACTTGTTTAATGACAGATGATTACGCACAAGCGCAAATGTTGGCGTGTCGATTAAACGAGCTTAATAAAGAGCGCCGTGAAATTGAAAGCGGTATGCAGCAAGAAGCAATAAAAGCCTTAGATAAAACCTTCGTTGCTGAACATGCCAAAGGCATTTGTTTATATGATGCCACTTGGCATCAAGGCGTGATTGGTATTGTTGCCGGACGCATAAAAGAAAATTACTACCGCCCGACTGTAGTGTTTGCACAAGGTGATAATGGCGAATTAAAAGGCTCATGCCGTAGTATTAATGGCTTTCATATTCGCGATTGCTTGGAATATATCGCAGGGCGCAACCCAGATTTAATCATTAAATTTGGTGGTCATGCCATGGCCGCTGGCTTAAGTATTTTAGAAAGCAAATTCGCGCAATTTAAAATGGCTTTTGAGCAAGCCGTTGATAGCTTAATTAGTGAAGATGCGCTTGAAAATGTGATCTTAACCGATGGCGCACCAGCTACAACAGACTACCAAGTTGAAACCGCAGAGTACTTAAAACGCGCTATGCCTTGGGGGCAAAATTTCCCAGAGCCGGTATTTGATGATGAATTTGTCGTGATTAATGAACGCGTCTTAAAAGAAAAACATTTAAAATTGGTGTTACAACACGCATCAGGCATGAGCTACGATGCCATTTGGTTTAACTATGACCAAAGCTTTTGGCATCAAAAATCACATCATCAAATTCGCGTGGCGTTTAATTTAGATACCAATCATTTTCGCGGTAAAACCACAGTGCAATTAATGGTAAAAGCGGTTGAGGATGTTTAATCAGAGATGATTCAAACACAAGGATGTATAAAGCGTAAATGAAATTATTCACTTTTTTTTATTACAGTGGCTTTGAAACTATGCTTAAGGATTTTCCAGATAAAGATCCTTATAAGCTTACCCGAAGTGATATTTCATTCCCACTAGGGCTTTGTTTTGCATGCTTATTTATGTTGATTTTGTTTAAGATTGATGTGTGGGATTATGTTATAGCTAATTGGGATCCTGAGTATGTGAAAGGGGGAAAGTTTAACCCTTTTGCGCCTTCTTCTGTACTGTTCTTTATCTGTTGGTTTTTAACTTCAAGAGGGGTTAAAGCCTATTTTGGTCGGCCTAAAGTACATCAGCAAATAATGGGTTATTACCGCGTCAATGGTCAGGCAACGGATAAATACAATAATTATGGTCGCCTATTATTGTTGTTTATTTTTATCTGCCCGGTTATACCCGGTGTATTAGGTGCGATGGGCTGGGGTTGGTACAGCGCCATCCCGCTTTTACTCTGCTGGTTGGTCATCGAATTACTTATTCGATACGAGTTTGAATGGCGAGTTAAACCGCAGGAAAACCAATAACAATTGATAAAGTAGAATATCTATCGACATAACCCAAGTTATGTTGATGTCTGTGTTAAGTAGTGGGTGACTTTATTTAACATCGTCTTTCCTGCGAAGGCAGGATTTTGTTTATTTCAACCAAAGATAAACTTTAATCGCGATGAGCTTATTTTCTTGATTGGCATTTTTGATACTTTATTTTAGAATATTATTAAGCGTACTATTAAAAGTACTTTTTTGGTTTTTGAGTGTTGAGTGAGGTTTTTATGATTTCCGTGACAGCTAATGAGTTAAAAAAAGGTGGGGTCACTGCACTTGAAAAAGCCATGCAAAGTGATGCTGATCATCAAGTTGCGATTGATGTGCGTGGTAAAGCCAAATATATGGTGCTAGATATTAATGAATATCATGCCTTTCGTGAGTACGAGTTAGATAAGGCGATTAAAGAAGCCGAAGCAGATTATGCTGATGGCAAGTTTAGTGTGGTGGATGATTTTGCATCGTTAGCAGAAGAGTTAAAGCAACTGTCAGAAGCAGAGTAAATGCTTAAGATCATTAGGCCAGTGAGCTATCAAAAAAGGGAAAAGAAGTTTTTTAAAAAACACCCTGAGCTCATCAAGCAATACACCAAAGCCCTTAAGCTATTGAGTTTAGATTTAACCCATCCTTCTTTGCGTTTACATGAGATCAAATCAAAGGCTTGCCATTCAATATCTATCAATATGCAATATCGGGTATTACTCACTCTCAAGGTACTTGAAAATGGTGAGGTGATATTAATTGATATTGGTGATCACGATATTTACCGATAACTTGATTTAAGCTCGAAAAAACGCTCAATATCTCTCAAATTCCGCTTCAATTATTCCCATCTCCCTACTATAAATCAGCGGACTATTTCGCTATAATCGCGCGTCCAATTTTCCCTATTAAATTTATCACTGGAAGCTTATTTTCAATGTTCGAAATTGCACCTATCCAGAACCAAATAAAAGATATCGCTGAGCGCACCGAGTTGCTTAGGGGGTACCTTTGACTTCGAGCAACGCCAAGAGCGCCTAACCGAAGTTGAAAGAGAGCTAGAACAACCTGAAGTTTGGAATGAACCTGAGCGCGCACAAGCCTTAGGTAAAGAGCGTTCTGAGCTTGAAGCGGTTGTTAAAACCATTACTGATTTAACCTCAGGTCTTGATGATGTTGAAGGTTTACTAGAACTGGCCGTTGAAGAAAACGACGAAGACACGCTAAACGAAACACAAGCCGAAGTTGACGAGCTAATCGCTAAACTAGAAAAGCTTGAGTTCCGTCGTATGTTCTCTGGCAAGCAAGATACTTGTAACGCCTACATTGATTTACAATCAGGCTCAGGTGGTACCGAAGCACAAGATTGGTGTGAAATGCTACTGCGCATGTACTTGCGTTGGGGTGAAGCACACGGCTTTAAAACCGAATTAATTGAAGCTACAGATGGTGATGTAGCTGGTATTAAAGGCGCAACCGTTAAATTTACGGGTGAGTATGCCTTTGGTTGGTTACGAACAGAAACTGGTGTTCACCGTTTAGTACGTAAATCGCCGTTCGATTCGAACAATAAACGCCACACGTCATTTGCTTCAGCCTTTGTTTACCCAGAGATTGATGATGATATCGAAATTGATATCAACCCAGCCGATTTACGTATTGATACTTACCGCGCCTCCGGTGCCGGTGGTCAGCACGTTAACAAAACGGATTCTGCGGTACGTATTACGCACTTACCAACGAACATTGTGGTGCAGTGTCAAAGCGATCGTTCACAGCATAAAAACAAAGACCAAGCGTTTAAGCTATTAAAAGCTAAAATGTATGAGTTTGAATTGCAAAAGCAAAATGCTGAAAAACAAGCATTAGAAGAAGGTAAGTCAGATATCGGGTGGGGCAGTCAAATTCGCTCTTACGTATTAGATGACTCGCGTATCAAAGATTTACGCACAGGGGTAGAAAACCGCAATACGCAAGCCGTATTAGATGGTGATTTAGACCCGTTTTTACAAGCTTCATTAAAAGCGGGTTTGTAATTTAACCCGTTGCATAAACCGAATTAATTTTTAAATTATTGTTGGTGATGGGTAAAAAGACCCAAAGCCTTTTTAAGACAGGAACAGACATGTCTGAACAAAATCAAAACGCGCAAGAAGAAAACAAGTTAATTGCTGAGCGTAAAGCAAAATTATCAGCGATTCGTGAAAATTGCGATGCTAACGGTCACCCAAATGATTGGAACCGTGAAAACTACGCTGCCGATTTACAAAGCGAGTTTGGCGAAAAAGAAAAAGCAGAATTAGAAGAGCTTGGCCATGTAGTAGCAATTGCTGGTCGTGTTATGGCAAAACGTGGACCTTTCTTAGCGATTCAAGATATGACAGGTCGCATTCAAGCTTATGCAGATAAACAAACGCAAAAAGACATCAAAGAAAAGTACGGCCAATTAGATATTGGTGACATCATTGGTGCTAAAGGTGAATTACACAAATCGGGCAAAGGCGATTTATACGTAAACATGACTGAGTACAAGTTATTGACTAAGTCATTACGTCCATTACCAGAGAAATTCCACGGTTTATCTGACCAAGAAATCAAATACCGTCAGCGTTACATCGATTTAATGACATCACAACAAACACGTGATGTATTCCAAATTCGTTCAAAAGTGGTTAGCGGTATCCGCAACTTCTTAACAGAACGTCGTTTTATGGAAGTTGAAACGCCGATGTTACAAGTGATCCCAGGCGGTGCGACAGCTCGTCCATTTATCACTCACCACAACGCATTAGACATTGATATGTACTTACGTATCGCGCCAGAGCTTTACTTAAAGCGTTTAGTGGTTGGTGGTTTCGATCGCGTATTTGAAATTAACCGCAACTTCCGTAACGAAGGTTTAAGTACTCGTCATAACCCAGAATTCACGATGATTGAATTCTACCAAGCGTATGCGGATTACAACGACTTAATGGACTTAACAGAAGAAATGTTACGTACATTAGCGCAAGACGTATTAGGCACAACAACGGTTGTGAATACGGTACGCAACGACGAAGGCGAAGTGTTAGAAGAGAAACACTACGACTTTGGTAAGCCGTTTGAGCGCTTAACGATGAACGAAGCGATTTTAAAATATGCGCCAGAGTTAGATGCTGAGGTGATTAATAACCCAGAAGAAAACTTCGAAGCATTAAAAGCCATTGCTAAACAAGTGGGTGTGCCAGAGTCTGATAAGCAAAAAGCTTGGGGCCCAGGTAAGTACTTATGTGAAATTTTCGAAGAAACAGCAGAAGAGAAGTTAGATCAACCAACTTTCATTACTGCTTACCCTTGGGAAGTATCACCACTTGCACGCCGTAACGATGAAAACCCATTCATCACCGACCGTTTCGAATTCTTCGTTGGTGGTCGTGAGTTAGCCAATGGTTTCTCTGAGCTTAACGATGCAGAAGATCAAGCAGCGCGCTTTAAGAAGCAAGTTGAAGAAAAAGATGCAGGCGATGATGAAGCGATGCACTTTGATGAAGATTACATCACAGCGCTTGAGTATGGTTTACCGCCAACAGCAGGTGAGGGTATCGGTATCGACCGTCTTGTGATGTTATTCAGTGATTCACCAACAATTAAAGACGTGATCTTATTCCCGCACATGCGTCCAATTACTGAATAATTTCAGTTTTTAAAAGCATTAAAAAAGCCCGCTGATACCTCTCTATAAAGAGCTATATCAGCGGGCTTTTTGTTTGTTAACTAAAAAGCTAATTAACTAAAATTAGTTTTTAAAGTTCTTAAATTGGAACGGCTGACCTAAATCGGCTTCGCGAATTAATTGCATCACTGCTTGTAAGTCATCACGCTTTTTACCTGTTACGCGTAACTCTTCACCTTGAATTGCCACTTGCACTTTGATTTTACTGTCTTTAACTAATTTAACGATTTTTTTGGCAACGTCTTTTTCAATACCTTCTTTAATCGTCACTTTTTGCGTGCAGGTTTTACCAGAGATCTCAGCTTTTGAAATATCCATCGCTTGTGGATCAATCTTACGAGCAACTAGTTGCTTACGTAAAATATCAACCATTTGCTTAACTGAATGCTCACCTTCTGAGGTTAAAATGACCGCAGGTGATTTCCATTCAAAGCTGGCTTCTACACCACGAAAGTCAAAGCGCGTGCTTAATTCACGGCTTGAGTTTTCAGTGGCATTGCGCATTTCATCTAAATTAACTTCTGATACAACATCAAATGAAGGCATGTTTATTCCTTAATAATTCTATTCACTAAATATGATGGGGTATATATTAGCATGTTCATCGCTTGGCTAAATAAATAAAACATCGTTAGATGTAGCGTTAAATTGCACATTAAAAAAGGCGCTTAAAAGCGCCTTAAATCACAATAGCTAAGCTCAGCTAGTTAGCTTATTCAGCAATAGCAGTAAATGTTACGCTGCCTTGTCGAGGGATCACTTCTAGGTTGTTTTGACCAAAACCTTCTTGTCCTGGACAGTTATGAATCTCGGCATTTAACAAAATAGTACCCGATTCAAGCTGAGCAAATTGCCCGGTACCTGCCACTAAGTTAAGTTGTTCTGTACCTTTTAAAATTTGCCCACCAGAACAAAGTAAGTCACCTTGGGTTGGGATAATAAAGTCGCCAGAAGTATAAATTGCTCCGGTTCTTTCTTTATCCATTAATGTGTGGCTACTTGTCATCGTGTTCAGGTCAAAGTCACCTTTGAAACTGCCTCTAACGACAACACGACGTTTAATTCGTACTTTTTCTTCATGAGAAAGATCTCGCCAGTCCTTGCGAAGTAGTACGATTCGGTATGAGCCCACTTGTTGCGGTGCTTCACCTAGTTGAGGGCGGCTAACTTCTAGTGATTCAATACTGCCTCGAACAGGAATGTATTCACCTTCTATTACGCCTGAGTTCCAAGATGCGAATGCATTAGTCGAGAAAAGGGCAGCAGCGAGTGCTACTGAAGTGAAAGTGTGTTTCATAGTGCTTTCCTTGGTCGTTATGTAAAAATCGCCATATACTCCTTATCTATGGCTGTAAAACCCTAGCTTAAAAAGTCTAATTCGACAACTAGGGTTTTTCTTAAATGTTAACTAAGTCACTGTTTTTATTATTTATTAAGGCTTAATCGCAATCACGTCGCAGCGCAGTAAACTAAAAATACTCTCTGCTGTATTACCGACTATTTTCGCGCTTAATCCCTTACGTCCTACTGTGCCTACTATGACTACACCAGAGCGACTTTTAGCTGCAACACTTGGTATGACTTTGGCTGGATCGCCTGCTTTAATAAAGCATTGTGTTGCCGGGATATCTAAACTTTTTGCGATATCATCAAAGTTATCTCTGAATTCTTTTTCGGCTTTGATTTCTACTTCGTCGGTATATTGCAAACCAAACTCTTTAAGTAGAGCCGATGTTTTTGCGCAATAGACTAAGTTGAGTTTCACCCCTAGATTATCAGCCATATCTTTCGCTTCATGAATGATCTTGCGGTTAAGTTCCCACTTTTCATCACGCTTAGTCGCTAAATCTATACAGGCTAAAACGTTGTTGGCTTTTTTCCATTTCGAAACAGCAGAGATAAAAACCGGTGCTTGGCATTCTCGTATTAGGTGCCAGTCGGTAGAAGTATAAGTGAGGGCTTCAGAGCGCTTACCTGTTTTAACAACCAGCTTGGGATTATTCTTTACCGTAAATTCATTGACCCAGTCATGAATACGCTTTGACCAAATAATTTCAAAACTAAAATCGACTTCACCTTTTAGTAAGCTCTCTACTTGTTTTTCTGCTTGTTGTTCCAGTTGCGCGAGTAATTTGGTTTTGAGTGATTGCGCGTGATCACCAAGCGTTTCTTCATCTTCGTAGATAAAGTAAACAACATGCAAATGGGCGTTGTAGACCTTTGACATGTTCTTAGCTTGGTTAATCGCTATCGGCTCATCTTGGATAGGATCCGCAACGACAAGTATCTGGCTCATCAGGTAACTCCGTGAAAATCTATACTTTCAGTCTAGCCTAATTATTTGCAAAGTTATTGATTTAAGTCAGAATTGTTTTCTAATTGCGTCAAATTTAATAAAAGTGTGACAAATGACAATGAGAGAACATGAAAAGCTAAATTATGTTGAATATGCAGCATTTGATCTAACACAAACCAAGCGTTTTTTTACTCAAGTATTTAATTGGCAGTTTACCGATTACGGGCCTGATTATTGTGATTTTACTGAACAGGGCATTGATGGTGGTTTTTATCGAGCTGATAAAAAGTCAGTGCAGGCACAAGGTGGAGCACTGTTGGTTTTTTACAGTAACGATTTAGTGCAAACGCGAAATAAAATCGTCAAAGCGGGTGGGGAAGTGACTCAAGATATCTTTGATTTTCCAGGCGGCCAGCGTTTTCATTTTACTGAACCAAGTGGTAATGAGTTTGCTGTCTGGAGTGATAATAAGGTTGATAATTAACTGTACCTACTAGGATGTAGGTACGTTATTTCGCAGTTCAAGTAACATTTGATAAGCACTTTCAGCTGACATATGGAAAGGGTCGAAGCATGGCCCACCTGAATATTTTAAATTAATTTTGCTGGTTAATTGGGATTCGGGTACGTAGCCCATATTCCATTGCTCGAATTCTCTATTGGTTATTTCTTTATAATCGAGCAGGATAATATTTTGATGCCTTGGGTCATTGAGAATTGCGCGGTAGGTCTCATTGACATCAGTGCGTGAGCCTTCCAAACATTGTAAAAAGAACTTTCGATTAAAACATAACAAGCCTGTGACATTACATTTCGCATTATTTAGCTTTGCCCCAAGTAGAATATCTTTGATGTCTTGCGGTTCAAATACAGGTGAAGCCTGACTGGCGTATATCATACGTACCAAAAACATAGTCCATTACTCTTTTTCATCTAAGTGGCTAAATGAGTCTAGAAAGCTTTGGTAAAAAAGCCAATTTACTTCAGTGCCAACAAGCGTTTGATGAACTTATCTGCTAATTCATTACTAGGGGCATTCAGTTCATATTTATTGTGGAAAAAAATATGCAGCTCAGTTTGCTTATCTGTTAAATACAGGTTGTAGCCGTCAAAATCTGACTGCGCGTAAAAACCTTGATAACTAAAGCCATCTGGCGTCTTATCACCATTTTTTGAAATCAAATTGAAGGCCTGAAGCACTTTGTGAATATCGATACTGTTTTTCATGATAAAGCCCATTAGCTATTTACTAAAAACATACGTATTTTTAAGCTGTTAACGATCAATTAACCGATTAAAATGGCCTGTAGAATTAGCCTAATTTTGATCTTAGGCTACAAGGCTGACGTAACTTAAACTATATATCATCTAAGAATTATCATTTGGCAAATGCTATGAAGGAAAACGCACCTGTACTCATTACCGGTGGTGCCCAAAGAATTGGTTTAGCAACAGCTAAACTTTTGCACCAGCAAGGAAATAAAGTGGTGATCACTTACCGAACGCCTAAAGATAGTCTTGAAGCACTTGAGGCGATGGGCATCACATGCATTCAAGCTGATTTATCGAGTACAGATGGGGTACAAAGCCTTATCAATGAAGTGAGCAATCGTTATTCGGCGCTCAGTGCTATCGTCCACAATGCATCGGATTGGATGGCGGAATCAGATGCAGACGATCTAGATGTGTTAATGCATAACATGTGGCAAGTACATGTTGCAGCGCCATACAAACTTAATTTAGCGCTTGCGCCTTTGCTAGATAAAGCCGCTGCTACAAAAGGCTACGCTGATATTATTCATATGACAGACTTCGCTGCGCAAAATGGAAGCAATAAACATATTGCTTACGCAGCAAGTAAAGCAGGCCTTGCAAACCTCACCTTATCATTTGCCAAAAAATTAGCACCAGCGATTAAAGTGAACAGTGTTGCCCCTTCTTTGTTAGCTTTTAACAAAGGTGATACAGATGAGTATAAACAGACATCACTTAAAAAGTCGCTACGCGGTATTGAACCGGGTGTAGAAGAGGCGGCTAATGCGATTTCATTTATTTTAAATAGCCAATATTACACTGGGCGCATCATTGAATTAGATGGTGGGCGTCACCTTGTTTGCGGTGGAGATAAAAAATGAGCATGACGATTAAGGAAGTCAGTGAGTTAGATACCTGCACACATTCATCTTATGCGCTAAAAGTACGACAAGCCCTGATTGAACAAGGCTTAGAAACACCAATGTTAGCGAACGGTTTAACTGAAAGTGAGAAACTCGGGCGCATTGAATCGGCAATGACAGATATTGTCACTACACTTGGCTTAGATTTAGCAGACGATAGCTTACAAGATACTCCCAAACGCATAGCAAAAATGTATGTGCAGGAGATTTTCTCTGGGTTGGATTATGACTATTTTCCAAAAATTGCCCTTATCGAAAATAAGATGCAAGTTGATGAAATGGTTAAAGTGGCTGATATCAGTTTAACCAGTACATGCGAGCATCATTTTGTCACCATAGATGGTTTAGCCAGTGTGGCTTATATCCCAAATAAAACCGTGATCGGATTATCCAAAATTAACCGTATCGTACAGTTTTTTGCTCAACGCCCTCAGGTACAAGAAAGGTTAACTCGACAAATAATGGTGGCACTACAAACCTTGCTCGACACTCAAGATGTAGCGGTTGTGATCAATGCGACGCATTATTGTGTTAAAGCTCGTGGAGTGATGGATGCAAACTCATCAACGCGCACTTCTGCGTTTGGCGGTGAGTTTAAAGACGATGTACATTTGCGCCAAGAGTTCTTGGCTCGCTAACTGGTGAGGTGTGAAAAAGATGAAGCAATTTACCCTTTTTTTTGACGGAAAATGTCCTTTGTGTGTTGCTGAAATGAAAAAATTAACGGGCTTTGATAAAGACAACAAGCTCAACTTAATTGATATCCAGCAAGCTAACTTTAACGAGCAGTACCCTGATATTGATAAAAACCAAGCGTCAGCTATTTTGCATGCGATTGACCAAAAAGGTGAGCTCTTGTTAGGCCTAGATGCAACCTACCATGCATGGCGACAGGTCAATCGTCACGCTTGGTTAGTTATTTTACGCTGGCCGGTTATTCGCTTTTTTGCTGATAAAGCCTATTTATTCTTTGCTAAAAATCGCTATCAAATTTCTAAGCTCTTTACCGGTAAAGCCTACTGCCAGCAGTGTGATATCAGTAACCGAAAAGATTGTAATTAGGTAAAGTAAATGAAACCTGTCATTGTCATTATCGGTGCGACCAGTGGTATTGCTGATGCTTTGCTTAATCAATATGCCAAACAAAGCAACTTGTTAGTCACTATTTCACGTCATGATATTGAAACTCGAGATAACCATGTTCACTTTTCAGTAAACTATCAAAATGGTTTACAAGATGAAATCGCCAAAAACACAGCGTTATTGAGTGATTGGCTATTGGAGCATGACGCTTATATCACTCGTGTTTTTATCTGCACAGGTATGCTACACGATAAATCAAAAGGCATGATGCCTGAAAAGAGCTTAGCTCAATGCACTGAAGCGATGTTTGTTCAGCTATATCAAGTTAATACCATCTTGCCGATAACTTGGCTGCAGTCTTTAACGCCTTTGCTCAAACACAAACAAGCTTGCGTAGTATCCGTGTTTTCTGCGCGGGTTGGCAGTATTGAAGATAACCAGTTAGGTGGCTGGCATGCTTATCGCGCCAGTAAAGCCGCACTCAATATGTTACTCAAAAATGTAGCAATTGAATGGGCGAGAACACACAAAAACTGTAAATTAGTGGCTTTTCATCCCGGTACTACAGATACAAAACTCTCTGAGCCATTTCAAAAAAATGTGCCAGAAGGTAAGTTGTTTACAACTGAATTTGTTGCTACTCAATTGCTAACGATTATTGATAATATCGAATTTGATAACCAACTGAGTTATCTCGACTGGCAAGGTAAAAGCATCAAATATTAAAAAGTTTCACCCCATTTTGATCTTTGATGCGTTTTTATGGAAAACAATAAAAGGATCGCTTATGACGTTACTAAAACTACTTTCTATTTCATCACTTATCGCATTGACCAGTGCTTGCGCAACGAGTCCAACCTACCAGATTGAACAGGCTGAGTATTCTAGTTGGGCTGGACATGGCAGTGAAAAATTTCACTACACGCGTAAAAAGACGATTTTACTCAACACTGAAACAGGTGAAACCTGGCATTTGCAGTACCACAATG
This sequence comes from Marinifaba aquimaris, assembly GCF_013328345.1. Taxonomy (GTDB): domain Bacteria; phylum Pseudomonadota; class Gammaproteobacteria; order Enterobacterales; family Alteromonadaceae; genus Marinifaba; species Marinifaba aquimaris. The sequence goes on along the minus strand of NZ_JABULX010000001.1, from coordinate 205,049 downwards.
ACAACAAAACACGTGATGGTTATGACTGGGAAAGACTGACTCCACCTGAGCAAGTAACCCGCCCGCAAACTAAAACAGACACTACAGATAATTAACTTTGGACGTTTAGACGTCTAGACGTAGAAATAATTCCACTTTCTGCTATTATGACAACATTCACTACAGGCTAAATCGCTTTAGCCTGTTTTCTCGTGTTAATAGTTGTAGATTGAGAGTGCGTCATGCCTATTAAAATTCCAGATCAATTACCCGCGTTAAAAGTCTTGAATGAAGAAAATATCTTCGTCATGTCTGAATCTCGTGCAAAAGGGCAAGATATTCGTCCGATGGAAATTGGAATTTTAAACCTGATGCCAAATAAGATAGAGACAGAAGTACAACTGCTACGTTTGCTTTCTAACTCTGTACTGCAAGCCAATGTCGATCTGATTCGCATTGATACTCATATCTCTAAAAATACACCTGCTGAGCATATGGATGCGTTTTATCGTTTATTTGACGATATCAAAGGTAAGAAAAATTACGATGGCTTGATTATTACAGGTGCACCCCTTGGCTTGATCCCATATGAAGAAGTCAATTACTGGGACAAGATGACGGAGATCATGGATTGGGCTAAAAAGCATGTCCAGTCAACTCTTTATCTTTGTTGGGCTGCGCATGCTGGGCTGTATCATCACTTTGGTTTAAACCGCGATATTCGCCAAGACAAGCTCTCAGGTGTGTATTTACACCAGTTAACAGACCCGAAAGATCCTTTGTTACAAGGCTTTGATGATGAATTCTGGGCGATTCACTCGCGTTACGCGCAAGTGCCGCTTAGTGGTATTGAAAGCGCAGAGCAGCTTAAACCATTAGCCACTACTGAGCAGGGTGGTGCTTATTTGACTGCAACAACGGATAAGCGCATGGTGTTTATTACTGGTCACCCAGAATACGATGTTAATACCTTAAATGATGAATACAATCGCGATTTAAACGCTGGGTTAAATCCGACAATACCTGAAAACTACTACCCAGATAATGACCCAACAAGAACGCCAAGAAATAAATGGCGAGGCCATGGTAATTTGCTTATTTGCAATTGGTTAAACCACTATGTATATCAGCAAACACCTTATGACTTAGCAACGCTGGGATAATAAAAATTTAACAAAGGCCGATGATTTATCGGCCTTTTTTATTACCCTTACACAATTTAATACAACGACTCAGAGTGCTTTATGACAAAACTAACCGCACAAGATTATATTGACCAATTACAATTACTTGAGCACCCCGAAGGTGGATATTTTAAAGAAGTGTATCGCGCTGAAGGTGAAATTTATGATGAAAGTTTGCCAGAAGGCTGTGAGGATTCTCGCAGTTACTCGACGTCTATTTACTTTTTATTGAAAACTGGCCAGTTCTCAGCTTTTCACAAAATTAATCAAGATGAAGGTTGGCATTTTTATGCAGGCGATAGCCTGATCATTCACATGATTTCTCCATCGGGTGAATACTCGTATGTTACCGTCGGACAAGATATCTTTGCAGCTGAAACGTTTCAATATTTTGTACCCGCTGGCTATTACTTTGCCGCAGAACTGGCAGATAAAGATATAAACCCTGCTAACCAAACTTCTGGTTATAGCTTAGTCGGTTGTACTGTAGCGCCTGGCTTTGATTTTGCTGATTTTGTTATGCCCAGTAAAGCTGAACTCATGGTACAATTCCCGCAACACAAACAGATTATCGAGAAGTTAGGTTTTGGCGGTTAAATGCAAATTAATCGCATAAATATACAAACGCTTACGACGTCCAACGTTAACCGCAGTTTTAAACAAATTACCTAACGAGTAGTAAAAGGTTTTTATCAATGAAGCAACATCCAGCTCGTGCACAAATCGAAGCCATCTTAAAAGAGCGCATTATGATCTTAGATGGTGGTATGGGTACTATGATTCAGTCGTATGGCCTAACCGAGGAAGATTATCGAGGCGAACAATACAAAGACTGGCACCTTGATGTAAAAGGTAACAACGATATGTTATCGATTACGCGTCCTGATGTGATCAAAGAGATCCAAGGCAAGTACTTTGCTGCTGGTGCGGATATCATTGAAACCAATACCTTTAACGCTACGACCATTTCGATGGCCGATTATGAAATGGAAGCCGAATCACGCGCGATTAACGTCGCCTCTGCAAAGTTAGCAAGAGAGTTAGCCGATGAATTTACGGCCAAAGAACCTCATAAACCGCGCTTTGTCGCTGGTGTTTTAGGGCCAACATCTAAAACCGCTTCAATCTCTCCTGATGTAAACGATCCGGGTTACCGTAACATCACATTCGATCAACTTGTTGAAGCTTATGTTGAATCAACTGAAGCCTTAATTGAAGGTGGCGTTGATTTAATTTTAATCGAGACAATTTTTGATACGCTTAATGCCAAAGCCGCTGCATTTGCCGTAGAAGTTGCATTTGAGAATGTCGGTATTGAATTACCTATAATGATCTCAGGTACGATCACTGATGCGTCAGGTCGTACACTTTCTGGTCAAACGACAGAAGCTTTTTATAACTCACTGCGTCACGTTAAACCTATTTCAATTGGTTTGAACTGTGCACTTGGTCCAGATGAATTACGCCAGTACGTTGAAGAGATGAGCCGCGTATCTGATTTTGCTGTGTCTGTTCACCCTAATGCCGGTTTACCAAATGCCTTTGGTGAATACGACTTAAATGGCGCCGATATGGCGGTGCAAATTAAAGAATGGGCTGAATCTGGCTTTTTCAACATTATCGGTGGTTGTTGTGGTACATCACCTGAGCATATCTCTGAGATTTACAACGCCGTTAAAGACATTCAACCGCGTAAAATTGAGCCACGTGAAATCGCATGTCGTTTATCAGGTTTAGAGCCATTATCAATTGAACAAGATTCGTTATTTGTTAACGTCGGTGAGCGTACTAACGTTACGGGTTCTGCCAAGTTTAAGCGTTTGATTAAAGAAGAGCTTTATGATGAAGCGTTAGAAGTTGCCAAAGAGCAGGTTGAAAACGGCGCGCAAATTATCGATATCAACATGGATGAAGGCATGTTGGATTCAGAAGCTGCTATGGTGCGCTTCTTAAACCTCATTGCTTCAGAGCCTGATATCGCGCGTGTACCGATTATGATTGACTCATCGAAATGGGAAATCATTGAAGCTGGCCTTAAGTGTATTCAAGGTAAAGGTATCGTTAACTCTATTTCACTTAAAGAAGGTGAAGAGAAGTTTATCGAGCAAGCTAAATTACTACGTCGTTACGGTGCTGCGGTTATCGTTATGGCGTTTGATGAGGTTGGTCAGGCTGATACGCGTGAACGTAAGTTCGAGATTTGTAAGCGCTCTTATGATGTTTTAGTTGATAAAGTCGGTTACCCGCCAGAAGATATTATTTTCGATCCGAATATCTTCGCTGTAGCCACTGGTATTGATGAGCACAACAACTATGGTGTTGATTTCATCGAAGCCTGTAAAGACATTAAAGATAACCTGCCGTATGCGATGATTTCAGGTGGTGTATCAAACGTATCATTCTCATTCCGTGGTAATAACCCTGTTCGTGAAGCGATTCACGCGGTATTTCTTTACTACGCAATTAAAAATGGTTTAACCATGGGTATTGTAAACGCAGGTCAGCTAGCGATTTACGATGATATCCCAACTGAACTAAAAGACGCTGTAGAAGATGTTGTTCTTAACAAAGACGATGGCGCGACTGAACGATTACTTGATATTGCTGAACAATACCGTGGTACAGGTGCCGTTGAAGAAGATAAATCGGCACAAGAGTGGCGTTCTTATTCGGTTGAAAAACGTCTTGAGCATGCCTTAGTAAAAGGTATTACTGAATTTATCGTAGAAGATACTGAAGAAGCGCGTCTTAACGCAGAGCGTCCACTACACGTTATTGAAGGGCCATTAATGGATGGCATGAACGTAGTAGGGGATTTATTCGGTGAAGGTAAGATGTTCTTACCTCAGGTTGTAAAATCTGCCCGTGTAATGAAACGCGCTGTTGCTCATTTAGAGCCGTTTATTGATGCTGAGAAAACCGAAGCTTCATCAAACGGTAAAATTTTAATGGCGACAGTAAAAGGTGACGTGCACGATATCGGTAAAAACATCGTTGGCGTGGTACTTCAATGTAACAACTACGAGATTGTCGATTTAGGCGTCATGGTACCGGCTGATAAGATCTTAAAAACCGCGATTGAAGAAAAGTGCGACATGATTGGCCTGTCAGGCCTTATCACGCCATCACTTGATGAAATGGTACATGTCGCCAAAGAGATGGAGCGTCAAGGTTTTGATATTCCTCTACTTATTGGTGGTGCGACGACATCAAAAGCCCATACCGCGGTTAAGATTGAGCAAAACTACTCACACCCTGTAGTGTATGTACCAAATGCATCGCGCTCGGTATCCGTGGCATCAGCTTTATTAAGCGATGAATTAAAACCTGCCTTTGTTGAAAAACTACAAGTTGAATATGAAAAAGTGCGTGACCAACACTCGCGTAAAGGCCCGCGTTCAGAAAACGTCAGTTTAGAAGAGGCAAGAGCAAACCGTTATGTACCGAGTTTTGATGAGTACACGCCTGTTAAACCTAAGCAATTAGGCATCCAAGAATTACAAAACGTATCAATTAGCGATTTACGTTCATACATCGACTGGACGCCATTTTTTATGACATGGCAGTTAAGCGGTAAATATCCAAAAATTCTCGATCACGAATTAGTTGGTGAAGAAGCGCGTAAACTGTTTAAAGATGCCAATGATATCCTCGATATCATTGAAAAAGAGGGTAAAGTCAAAGCTAAAGGTATCTTTGGTTTATTCCCTGCAGCATCAGAAGGTGATGACATTTATGTTTATACCGATGAGTCTCGCTCAGAAGTATTAACGCGTTTACATCACCTACGTAGCCAGTCGAAGAAAAAAGACGGTCAATTTAACCGTTGTTTATCAGATTATGTGGCAAGCACAGAATCAGACATTCCTGATTATATTGGTGGCTTTGCGGTAACAGCCGGTATTGGCGCAGACGAATGGGCTGACCAAGTACTTAATGATGATCACGATGATTACACGTCGATTATGATCAAAGCCGTTGCCGATCGTTTAGCTGAAGCCTTTGCTGAATACTTACACGAGCGTATTCGTGTTGATGCTTGGGGTTATGCCGCGGATGAAAAACTTGATAACGAAGATTTAATCCGCGAACAATACCAAGGTATTCGCCCAGCACCAGGTTATGCCGCTTGTCCTGAGCATACCGAGAAAAAACGCTTATGGGATTTACTCGATGTTGAAAACCGCATTGGTATGAAGTTAACCGAAAGCTGCGCTATGTACCCAGGTGCATCCGTCAGTGGTTGGTACTTTGCTCACCCTGAGTCGAAATACTTTGCTGTGGGTAAAGTCAGCAAAGATCAAATCGAGTCTTATGCTGAGCGCACTGGTATGACGGTTGAAGAAACCGAGCGTTGGTTGCAGAGTAATCTTTCTTACGACGTGTAATTATTTTTTACTATTTAATGATGATGGATTAATCTACATCTCTTAAATATTAAGAAATGTAGATCCATAAAGTCTATTCTTATTTATTTTTTGATATAGCTTAATTATTTTAATGGAGCATTGAAGCTCGGTATATATTTTCATTGAAAACTAGGATTTCAAAGATATGAAGCTTACTTACATAGCATTACTATTCACAACAATTTTGTTAAGTTCCTGTATGAACAAAGATGAATATTATTGTTTCATTGATGAAGCCTATCCTGGTAGCAAGCTTTGTTATATAAATACAGGGAATGAAGAAAAGAATAATCACGTAAAGAAAAAAGTTATAGCTTTCCATAAGGAGCCATTAAAACATGCCACAATTAGGGAAGATCTGGCAAAGTCTGTTCCATCTATAGTAGAGTTTGAGAATAGCTTAAATCAGTATCACAAAAAAAATAGTGCTAAAGTCGTTGATTTTGTAATAACAATAGAAGAGTACAGTGCGGTATTCTTCAAAGGTGAAGACTATCCAAAACTATTTTTCAGTCATAAAGATGATTCTTTTATTTTCTTCAATAAGATACCTGATGAACTTGCTGGTCTATCAATGTATCATGAAAAAAACCAACATTGGGCTCTATTGTAATTCCGCATTCTAATTGCAACCTCCAGAGAGGTGGAGCTCTTTTTATCTCCCCTCCGAAGGAATCATTCTATTTCTCAGATCAAAACTCACTTACATATTGTTCATATAATGGAATGTTCATTTATGATGATGCAGATAAAAGATATGAGGAATATGAATGTAGATTAATATTTACTCGATTTATGGAAGCAGGGAGAGGTAGTTTCTGTGGGGAATCTGCTCAACATTTAAATTGGCTTGCAGTTTGTCATCAAGAGTATGGCAAAGAGGATTGTTAGTTTACCCGAGGTTTATTTGAGCCTATTACCTGGATTAATTTAAATTACTCGCTGACAAATATTATTGAAAATTGATAGTCACCATTTTGATAAAGATACCAAATTTTTTACTAAAGCAAACAAAGGTGACTTAGATATGCTATACCAATTATTATTAACTTCTTAGAATTTTAGTTAAATCTTAAAGTTAAACTTCCTTTGAACAAAAAAACAGCTGTTGACGCTTGGTTTATTTTTGTGCCAGTGTAGTACGTAAATAAACCGCCTGTTTCATCTGAAATAGCGCTGATAATAAAAAGGAAGTTTAATGAAACCCAGTTTAAAACCCGCTAACCCTAATTTTTCTTCAGGCCCTTGTACTAAGCGCCCCGGCTATGACTTAGCGAAATTATCGACTGAATCTTTGGGTCGTTCTCACCGAAGTAGTATAGGTAAAGACAAACTTAAAAAAGCCATTGATGAAACAGCTCGTTTGCTTGAATTACCTGAAGGTTACAAGGTGGGTATCGTTCCAGGTTCGGATACCGGAGCGATGGAAATGGCGATGTGGTCACTTTTAGGTGAGCGCCCTGTTGATGTCTTTGCATGGGAGTCATTTGGCTCGGGCTGGGCGACTGATGTGGTTAAGCAGTTAAAACTTGATAATGCCAATATTTATACGGCTGATTATGGTCAGTTACCTGATTTTAACCAAGCTAATCAAGCGCATGATGTGATCTTCACTTGGAATGGCACAACGTCAGGTGTCAAAGTCGCTAATGCAGATTGGATTGAAAATAACCGCCAAGGTTTAACTATTTGTGATGCTACCAGCGCGGTTTTTGCAATGGACATGCAGTGGGACAAAATTGATGTCGCGACTTTTAGCTGGCAAAAAGTCTTGGGCGGTGAAGGGGCGCACGGTGTGCTTATTTTAAGTCCGCGAGCGGTTGAGCGTTTAGAGTCTTACACGCCATCTTGGCCAATGCCAAAAATCTTCCGTTTAACCAAAGGCGGTAAATTAATTGATGGTATTTTCAAAGGCGCAACCATTAATACGCCATCGATGTTATGCGTAGAAGATTATTTAGATGCGCTTAATTGGGTTGATGAAATTGGTGGTTTATCAGCAGCGGTTGACAAAAGTGAAGCTAATTTAGCCGTTATTGAAAACTTTGTAGAGGCGAATGATTGGATTGATTTTCTTGCCCAAGAAAAGGCAATTCGTTCGAACACCAGCGTTTGCTTGGAGTTAAAGGCCGATGCAGAGCAAGTCAAAGTCATGACTAAGTTACTCGATGCTGAAGGTGTGGCTTATGACATCGGCGCTTATCGTGATGCGCCTGCAGGGCTACGTATTTGGTGTGGTGCAACCGTCGAAACACAAGATTTAGAAGTGTTATTACCTTGGCTTACTTGGGCTTATCAAGAGGCGACAGCTTAAAGGCTGTGCTGTTGTAAAAGTTATAATAATCATCAATGGAAGAGACAATGAAAACGATCAGAACTTACAACAATATTGCAGCTAAAGGTATTAATACCTTCCCACAAGAACAATACCAAGTATCAGCTGATGTTGCAGAGCCAACGGCTATTTTATTACGCAGTCACAAGTTACACAAAGAAATTATTCCAAAGTCAGTACTGGCTATAGCGCGTGCAGGTGCTGGGGTTAACAATATTCCGGTGAGAGATTACACCAAACAAGGGATTGTTGTTTTTAATACCCCAGGTGCCAATGCCAATGCAGTTAAAGAGTTGGTACTGGCGGGCTTACTATTGTCATCTCGCGGCATTAGCCAAAGTATGAGTTATGTCGACTCGTTGGCTAATGAAACCGATCCTCATGCGTTACACAAAAAAGTTGAAGCAGGTAAAAAGCAATATGGCGGTGCAGAGTTAGAAGGTAAAACACTGGGAGTTGTCGGGCTTGGGGCGATTGGCGCGAAAGTGGCTAATCTTGCTTTAAGTTTAGGTATGAATGTTATTGGTTACGATCCAAAGCTTAGTGTTGAAGCTGCGTGGCGTTTATCAAGTAAGGTGAGCCGAGCGGAGAACTTAAACTCGTTATTAGCCCGCTCTGATTATGTGACATTACACGTACCTGTAGTTGAGGCGACAAAAGGCTTTATGAATGAAGAGACATTTTCAGCAATAAAGTCAGGCGCTAAATTAATTAACTTAGCTCGTGGGGAGTTAGTTGAAGAAGCCGCTGTTATTCAAGCGCTGGATACTGGAAAGTTAGATGCTTATGTAGCCGATTTTCCGAGTAAGGCGCTGATTGCTCATGAAAAGGCTATTTTATTCCCGCATTTAGGTGCCAGCACTGTTGAAGCAGAAGAAAATTGTGCTGTGATGGGCGCCAAACAACTCATCGACTTTTTAGACAATGGCAACATTGTTAACTCTGTTAACTTCCCAACTATTTCGATGGAACGTACATCCGGTTATCGCATCACTTTTGCAAACGATAACGTGCCAAAGGTTTTGGGTAGTGTGCTCAATTTACTAGCTGATTTAAATATTAATGTATTAGATATGGTCAATAAAAGTCGAGATGACATTGCTTATACTATTCTTGATATTGAGCCAGAGCCTAATGATGAATTACTTGCAGCAATTGCAAATATTGAACATGTATTTCACGTTAGAAAGGTCTAGTGCTTTTTAGTATTGGGCAAGTATAAAGAAAAAAGGTCAGTAAATCTTGCTGGCCTTTGTATTTTTAAAATTCGCTTTAGTTGCTGTCAGATCACAACTGTACTTTCTGCAACTCATCGATGACATAGTCCATAGGCAGAGCAAAACCTATTCCGTGAGTGTTTTTGAGTTTAGATGTATTAACACCAATGGCTAAACCATTCGCGGTTATTAAAGGACCACCACTATTCCCTGGATTTATTGGCGCATCAGTTTGTAGCATTAACGTTCCTTTTAGCTTTCTAAGTCCAGAGAAAACCCCCGCTGTTATCGTATATCTTAGGCCAGAAGGGCTGCCGACAGTATAGAGTTTAGTCGCTTGTGGGATATTTCTATATCTCATACTTTCGATGAAGGGACAGTTTTGTTCAGGGAGACGAAAAAAAGCTAAATCGTATTTTTCTGATAAGTGAACATCGTAAATGTCATAGTCATTACCATTTATGAGTGACACCTTTAAACTTTTATATCTGACATCCCACTCTTGATCTTCTACTTTTTTAACAATACTCGATTTCATGGTTTCGGGTAATGTATTAATCTCAGCAACCAGTTGCTCAATACGTTTAGCTAACTGTTTGGCTTTACTCTTTTGATTTTTGCTACGCGCTTGTTTGTATTGCGATTTTAATGCATTTAGCTCATCAACTTTGCCTTGCCAATTGACTAAATAGCTATCGTAAAAAGCCTTAGAGCTTTGTTGGCTTTGAATATTTTTATCAACATTAAACTCTACAACATGACGGTTAGTGACGACATCGCATTGCTCGTTAATGATAAAACCTGAGCCGAGTGTATCCCAAGCAGTTTCAATAAATACCGTAGCATTCCTGGCTTGTTCAACTGTATTTTTAGGTGGATGAGATCGCGCTAGTTGAGCCGATAAACCTGAAGGTGTTGTTGGGTTAATCAATTGATTTTTTACGCTAGGTTTCGATGTATCGGTTGGGCTTTGTTGATAAAAATAAAGAAAAAATAAGCCAAGCATTACGATGAGAAAAACTTTACCCGCCGAACTTTTTTTTGGCGTTTTAGAGTTGGTCTTTTGATACGAAAAGGATGCTTTGTTATCTAGATATTTTTGATATTTAGCAAAATAAATATCGCAATTTTCGCATTTAACTTCGTTCTCTTGGTGATGTCCACACTTCGGGCATTCCATAAATATCCTTTTTATACACGTCCTTTTACCGTTTAATTATATAAAAACTCAATTATGAAAGACAGATACCTTTTTCAATTAAATATAATGGTTATGTCATGTGACCACTTTTATTTCTATTTAACCGAACAAAAAATCATTCGAAACCTTTGTATTTGCTAAATCGATAAAAGCTGCCTTACTGATAAAAAGCTATTTTTTTGATGAGGTTGGTTTATGCACAGTGAAATTCATAAATCGCACCGAGCGGGTTGGTTAAGAGCTGCGGTTTTAGGTGCCAATGATGGTTTAGTATCAACCGCTAGTTTGATTATTGGCGTGGCCGCTGCTGGTTCATCACATGATGTCATTTTATTATCGGGTGTTGCAGGCTTGGTAGCTGGCAGTATGTCGATGGCTGCGGGGGAGTATGTTTCGGTCAGCTCTCAAGCTGATACTGAAGCAGCCGATCTGAAAATGGAGCAAGAGTCATTAAATAATGATATCGAGGGGGAAACTCAGGAGTTGGCTCAGATCTATCAAGCTCGTGGGCTCGAGCCTAAACTTGCTAACCAAGTTGCACAAGCGTTAATGGAACACGATGCACTTGGTGCACATGCAAGAGATGATATTGGCATCACGGATGTTAATCGCGCTAATCCACTTCAAGCTGCCTTTTACTCGGCTTGTACATTTTTAATTGGTGCGGGAGTCCCTCTTATCGCTATTTGGTTTATTGAACTTGATAGGGTCATATTGACCACTACTCTAGTGTCGATTTTGTTTTTAGGTATTTTGGGCGGTTTAGCGGCTTATTTAGGAGGAGCATGTATTGCTAAAGGTGCAATGCGCGTTGTATCTTGGGGTTGCTTGGCCATGTTGGCAACGGCCATTGTCGGTAGTGTTTTTGATGTTATGGTATAAAAATTAAAAGGTTTAGGGAAAACGGCCTAAACCTTTTATTGACTAAGCCAGGCAATTAGATTTTTTTAAACAGTAATGTCATTCTGTTCGATTCGCCAATAGCCTCTAATGCTTTTTTCTTGGCTTCATCGTCTTTTGCATTTAACAGTGTCGGTGGTAAGCGCCACACAATTTCATCGGCTTTTGGCTGGTCTTTTGGGTTGGCATTGATATCAGACTCATCAACTAGTTTAAGGCCCGCCTTTTCCATTGCTGCAATGACATCTGCTTTATTGAGATAACCAGTATCACCTTTTAGGCCACTAACATCACTACTGTGCTGAACCACACCCACTACACCACCTTTTTTCAGGATACGATGTGTTTCGGCTAATGCCGTATCCAAATATTGACCATTGTCATTAAAGCGATTGAGGTTGTGTAATGCACGGATATATAAAACCGCATCAACAGAATCACTCATTGTTTCTGGGAACGTGCCAAAGGTATAGCTTTCCGCTTTTGGGGTATTTACAGGGGTCCATTCTTTTACTTGGCTTGGGAAGGTTTTTGTTCTTCCAATGCGATCTTTGATGAAATCTTCACTCGCCCATGTGAAGTTACTCCACAAGCTGTCTTCGTAGTTCACACCAATTAATTTACCTTCTTTACCTAAATAAGGTGCAATCACTTTAGAATACCAACCACCGCCTGGTAAAGCTTCAACAACCGTCATACCAGGCTCAATACCAAAAAAGCTTAATGTTTCTTTAGGGTGACGAGATTGATGTCTGGCTTTATGTTCATCTGATTGCGCTGCTAACACAGCATCGAGTTTTTTACTCTGCGCTTTATTTAATACTTGAGATGTACTTTGTTTCAGTGAGCTTGTTTGTGAACTTTCAGCTGCATTAGCTAAGCTTATAGTGCAAGTTAACGCTAAGCCCACTGATAGTGCGTGTTTAGTGAAGGTTTTCATAGGTATTCCTTGTTATTTGATTTAGTGCTTCCAGGTCTGATCAGAGTGATTTAATCACTTGCTCAGTTTTGTTGTGTTTTACTGCAACTTCAACAACTGGATTTTTGATTAAACGGTGGATGATTGACTTGGGGATCATCAACAAAATAAAGCCCAAAAGTAAGTTTGCTGCTGCTAATCCAACAACGATACCTTCAAAGCCTGAAATAGATGCACCAATCCATGCAAATGGAATAGTGAATATAAACAGGCGAATTGAGCTTATAAAGACGCCAAGGTTAGGTCGACCAATGGCGTTACTGCAACTGACGTATAAATAAATCATGGCAAGTGCGGCATAGCTTACCGGTAGTACTTTTAACGCAAAACTGATCCCATCTGAAATCAAGCTTGCTCGACAGAAATTGGCACCAATACTCGCTGACTGCCAAAAAAGTATCGCAGCAACCACTAACTGCCAGATAATACTGATGATAATTGCCAATTTAAGCGCCTGTTTAATTCTCTCGGCATTGTTTGCACGCCAATTTTGGCCAACAAAAATGGGTAGGGATGTGGTCAGTACCATAGGTAAAAGTAGGGCGAGTGGCTCAAGTCTTAAAATGACGCCGTATACTGCAACTGCTTCACTGCCTTGTCTTGCAATAATCACCATTAAAATTGATAGCGCGATTGGTGTCATCAGTTGTATGGCTGACACTGGCAAGAGCAACTTGAATAAGGATTTAAAGACTGAGAAATCAAAAGCCGATGACTTAAAAGCGGTGACGTTGATTAACCCTTCTTTGTTTAATATTAATAGAGCGTATGCAAAGCTGGTGATACAAGCAATAAGATGGGCTATCCCTAATAGACTTAACGGTGTTAAATCAAAATTAAACCAATTGGTAAAGAGGAGTGCGCTTGTTAAGCTCACCTGCACAGTGGCAAACAAAACGAGTAGTTTGGCCGCGTATTTCATCTGCCCTAATGCTCTTAACAGCCCAAATACCATCATCATTAGTAGAAAAAAGGGCAAAGCTAAGAGTTTAATCATCATATATTCATTGATGAGCGCATAATATTGTTCGGCATCATAGACTTGCTCTAGGCCAAAGACATAGAGCAACGGTTTTAATTGCCAAATAAAGGCAAGGCATAAACTCAAGCCAATAATTAAGGTGAAAATAAAGGTTGCTGGTATTAGTTTTTGTGGATAGTTGCTGTGACTTAACTTGGTTGCAGCGACAATACCTAATGCAACAGCCATTGCCGTGATAATGGTTTGTAAAGGCAGTGTAAAACTGAGCGCAGTGAGCTCTAACTGCCCAAGTCGCGAGGCAAAAAATAACTCGAGTAAATCAGTTGCAAATAATGCACTTATTGCCCAGAGCATAGGTGTTGTCAGCTTACTCAGTACCTTTTTAGGGCATGCCGTTACCATCCAATCGACTTTTGCAGCCGCTGCACACCGATTTTTACCTTGCTGGAATGTTGTCATTATATTTATAGGTACATTGAGTTTAAATTTGAATTAAACATACTCCCTACATTTAGTGAATACCAAATCAAATACGGTGAATGTATTTATACGGTGGATAAGAGGTTTATGAGCTATTTAACTACCGCCTTTTGAAAAGTTGCATGATTGCTATTAAACAAAGTATGAAAGTGCTGGGTTCTGGTATATTTTTCCGCTCAGCTGTGGGGGAGAATGCCGTAATTAGTCTAGACCAGTCGCCTGGGCTGGTAGCTGTCCAGTTAATCTCAGTATTGTTATTTACAAAAGAGGTCGTATCGCCAAACTCTAAGCCTCTAAGTCCAAAGTCATTATAGTCAAGGCCAGGTAAACCAAGTGCTTCGTCACTGGCAAAAAGCTGAGCATCTTGAGTTATAAAAGCAAACACTTCTGAGTCAAGATTGATGGTGGCTGAAATAGTGCCAGCTATTGTTCCCCCTTGGCTGTTTAACAATGGATCCCACTGTATGTAGTGACTCGATACTATGGTGCCAGCCAAGATATCATATGTGCCATTACCGTTGTCTTGAATAAAACTGGCACTGGTATCAAATACGCGATTAACCGTTAAGTTTTCAGTTAAGGTGATATTTTGTCTTTCATTCCATAATAACAAGACTCCATTATTAGGGTCGGGTGTAACGGGGTTAGGCGGTGTATTAGTAATCGTGCAGGTTGCAGTACAGCCTGTAACCGAGATAATCGTTGCTTGTATAGGAGTACTGAATAAAAACGCCACAAGCCCCAATAACTTCAAATATTTTAATACACGCATCAAAACCACCAATTGCTATTGAGTATTAAGCGATAGATGCTTAAAACATACCAAAAGTTAATTACCTGATTTTTCTGACTTTAGTTAGGCCAAATACTGGTGGGTGTCTAATTATTCGACAGTTTGCAAGGGGACTGTTCATTCAACCTTGCTTGCCAACTTCACAATTGGCAAGCAAGACCAAAGAAATCAATTATTTATTCTCGTAACAACACAGCCTAGTTGTTATTGCGAGCAAAATTAAAAATATTGGCAGTACCGAAGGTTCAGATGCATCATTTATTTGTGCATTAGTCTGAATAACCATAACATCAGCTTGTGTATTTTGCTGAGTGCCTATTTGCGGCTGGTTATTTAATGGTATCTGTATGTTGTTTTTATGCAATTCCATTTTGCCGAGGGTGGTATTGCAACTGGGATAACAGTTGTCTGAAGGGATAAGTGATGCAAATGCTGAACTGCTAGCAAGTGCAAGATAACTCGCTATTATTACTTTTGCGCAACTCATAGCTCTACTTCCTCTGATTAAATCTAACTACAAAGCATGGAGCAGGGGTAATTCTAGTTAAACCCTTATATTGCGCTCTACCTTTTTTTACCAAGTTAAAATTAATGTGGCTAAGTCGTTAATTTTATTAAGGTTAGACATTGCTCAGTTAAGTGTTACATTTTATTTATACCGCGTCTTAAAAAATCATTTATGCATTCAAAAAAACTAGACTTCACGCTAGAAAGTATCTTAAGAAACCAGTTTGGCTTACATCAAGAACTTGAGCTAATTAAACAATTACAAGCTGAGCCCTATTGTTTGTTCACCGACTATAAACTGGCTGATTCTTTTCAACTCTTTTGTATGCACTTTAGTCTTTATAACGCCTTGTATCGGTTAAGAGACAAGTGGCTGGCGGAATCTGTTGCGGTGATTTCTATTGAATTAAGCCGCTTTACCATTGAGCCGTATACTGAAAATACTGGCCAAGCTAGCTTGGCGCTTACGTCATCAGACCCGCTTCGCAGTTACTACCTTGACTGGCAAAACTTTAAGCAAACTAATGAGGATGATCTAGAGCAAATGCTGAATGCCTTTTGGCAGAAAATGGCGTGTTATTTAATTGAACCAGAGGAGAAAAATAAAGCCTTTGTTATTTTAGGTATCGAGCCGACTGACAATACATCAGAAATAAAGCAGGCCTACAAAAAGTTGGCTCAGCGTAACCACCCAGATAAGGGCGGTGAAACGCATACTTTTCAGCAGTTAAATTGGGCTAAGAATATTTTAATTAACTAGGCTGCAGCAGCTGGTGTTTTACTATTTGCTTTAGACACAACCACCTGGTTACGCCCACGGGCTTTAGCTGCGTATAACGCTTTATCAGCACGTTCAATAAAGGCTGAAGGTGATTCATCTGCTTGTTTGTGCGCAACACCAAAACTGGCGGTAAGCGTTATCCCTTCAGGCCAATCATAGCCTTCTATTTCATGACGCAAGCTTTCGGCTAGATCGGCTGCTTCATTGAGTTTTGTATTAGGGCAAGCCAGTAAAAATTCCTCACCACCCCAGCGCGCAAACAAATCAGTATTGCGGCTATATTCTGAAATAAGCTTAGCAAATGACTTTAATACAAGGTCACCAACGTTATGACCATGTGTGTCATTGATAGGTTTGAAATGGTCAATATCGATAAAAATTAAAGACAAGTTGGGTGGGTCTATATAAGAAAAATCTGAGTCAAATACGTTTTTAATACCACTGCGATTAAGTGCGCCTGTTAATGGGTCGCGCTCTGCCTGATCTTTTAATTCTCTACTTTTAACATTGAGTATTTGGTTTAACTGCTTTAATTCTTTTGCGCGTTTTTGAGCGTTAACGAGCGCTTCTCGTGAGTGAGTAAGATGAGAAATCATCAAGCCAATCGCTGATAGTACCCACATTAATATAATTACAATGTAAACACTTGAGTTACTGAAAAGCTTACCCTTGAATTCAAGCTTATCGACAATGATGCGATATTTACCTGCAGGGATGTTGTTACCCGTTGCTATTTCTATTGTCATCGCATGATCAAAGTCGGGTGCGGAATGCTCGACTGCAATAGCGCGCTCAACTAACCACCAGGTGGCTACTTGTAATGATGACATTGGGATTTTTGCTGGGTAAGTACTGTTGTGTTCAAAGTACTCTACAGCATTGTATTTCCATGAACCTTCGTCAAAGAGGCTAGAGTAAGCGGGGTTATAGCTACGGATTTGAAGTCTTATACCGACGTGAGTTGGCTCTTCAAATCTAACGTAAGTGGTAACTGTATCAAAAGAAGAAAGGTCAAAGCCGACGCGATCGTTCTCATTTTCAAGATCATTGAGTGCTATGGCTATTTCACAGTAAGGCCAAGGATAATCAGAGTGGACAATTTCACACTCCAAAATCATTTGGTCACCATTGATTTTAATGTTAGCTGAAGATTGGCCCCCATTGGTACCATCTGAAATAGCTGAGTAATTAAAACCTGTATTGGCGTTAACAACAAGAGTGTGATTTAGCGAGTAAGTCTGAAGAAGAACAATCACTGCAGTCATAAAAATTAGACCAAAAATGATGATGTTAATCAGTTTCTCTTTACGCATTTAACAACCTACTTAAAGAATGACGGGTCAAAGTAAACTTATTGTTACAGTAATTAACGCTTTGAATAAGTTTCATACTATCACATTGCATTTATTAATTAATAGTTAATATTCGATAGCGAACAATTAGTTTTGTTATTTTAAAGCAATTTTTGATAATTATTTAAACTAAAGAACCCAGTCTTAGCTATTGCAATCACTTTTCTGACCTCTAGACTAATTATTGACCAGTTGTTCTGGTTAATAAACTCTTAACCTGTAATTAATCGTTACATTGTAGTACCTAGAGGATAAAAATATGATCTTGCTTGTTGGCGGAGAAAAAGGCGGCAGTGGTAAAAGCTGTCTTGCTCAGAATATTGCTGTTTATTTTGCTAAAGAAAAAGACGCTAGTGTCATGCTAGTTGATTGCGACCCTCAAAAAACCACTTCAGATTGGATTCAAGCTCGGCACTCAGCACCTAATTTACCCTGGATTAACTGTGTTCAATTATACGGTAAGATACGCTACGAGTTGCTCAGTTTTGAAAACCACTACGACTACGTTGTTGTTGATTGTGGTGGTCAAGACAGTACTACACTTCGCGCAGCCATGTCTGTCGCTTCCCATGTTTTACTACCCCTAAGACCAAAACGCCGCGATTTAAAAACACTACCTCATATGGAAGAGCTCGTCTCTTCATGTCAAATGGTTAACCCCAGAATGATCCCTAGGGTGGTGTTGACACAATGCCCATCGTTGCCTAATCAAGCCGGCCGAATTTTGGAGTCAAAAGACGTGTGTCGTAGCTACAATTTAGCCGTACTCAACTCAGTGACATTTTCTCGCAATCTTTATGATGACAGTGAGGAGTGCGGTGAGTCTGTACTTGAGATAGAAGGTGATAGTAAGGCTGCTCAAGAGATCCGAAATATAATCTCTGAAATAACATCAATTGCTGTGGAGGAAGAAGATGGGGTTCGCGGATCTGAAATCGGCTGGCAAGCCGTCGGCTAAAACGAGAGTGCTCGATAGAGAATTAACGCTTGAAGAGTTTATCGATGGTGCGGCGTTACATGCCAAAGGGTTAAAACAAGAAGTTGCCATTAAACCAAAGCAATTGTCAGCTAAAGAAAAACGATTCACGCCTGCCACGTTTACTTTAAATAATGAGGTTAAAGCTGATTTAACTGAGTTGTCTGAAGCATTGGGGGTGTCAAAATCGAAACTAGTCAGAATCATGACTCGCCATTTGGTATCGATGGGGGAGATAGAGCAACAATTGGTTATGAAGCTCTATCAAGATGATGAACAATAATTAACTTATTGGATATCTAAGGCAAACTCGGACTGCCTTATGATGTCTCCTACTTGCACACTTCCCAATAATCTCTCTGTCGGCGTTTTCGCAAAACTATTTTGCTGATAAGCTTGTGTCACTTCTACTTCATAAGGGCTGATTATAAATTGAGGTCTAGCACGACCTTGTTTATCAATGAAACTAGATTGGTGGAGAATACGAAATTTATCACCAGTCTTAATGCCATTGTTTTTACCCAAGTTAAGCCCTAGCTGATAACCATCAACACTAACGATTTTGGCTTCAACACTTTGACAGTGCATTAAGTTTTCAATATCTGAAAAGGCACGGTTAATTTGCTCGGCTACCATTTGACCATAGTTAGATTGCCAGAATCGTCTGGATTGAAGATCGACTTGTTTTTTTAAATCAAAATCCCACTCGGCTTCACTGGCATATTCAAACTGGGCAATGTTCTCTCCACTGAAGGTATTGTAGACAAAGACGTTCATTTCAAAGAAGCGGGTGGGCGTTTGCCAAAAGCTAGGGTGCTCGTTATCAATAGATATATCATCTAAGCTCGCTGTAATTAAGTATTGAGTATCTGACTGATTTGCTAGCGAAAGCAGTTGTGTACTGTTCTCCGTGCGTTTCATTAAGTCTTGACTCGCCAATGCCATTTTATGGTCAATGTAAGTACGTGCTTCAACTTCTTGGCTATCTGATTTGAGTAGTTTAAATAACCTTTGACCAATAGCTTTGTCTAAATCATATAGCTCACCTACTTTAGCCTGATATTGGTTCTTTAGTTTAAATTGAGCTACAGAAAGAGGTTTGCGGTAATCAGCGGAGCTGCATTGCCGCTCTTCGGCAAAAATATCTGCACGAAGTACAATTTTTATTTCATCTCCTTGAATTTTTTCACTGATTAACTCTATGTCGTTTACCACTCCACTTGCTCTTACTTCAAACATATCTTGGGTGAGTAAGCCATTAGTCACCTGTTGAGCGCTGGTAACTGCTGCACCAGAAAACAATAACGCATCGCGAACAGCATCTTTAATCGCTGCTTTTCTAGCTTTATCGATATCACCTTTGTATATATTAGCTACGCCTGTCGCTTGGTACCAACCAGCATGTGTTGGCAGTGCTACTAACGTGCAGAGTAATGTGAAAAAGCTGGCATAAGCCTTGATTGTTTTAATGAGTAATTTACACATAAAAAGTCACTATTACTGATTGTCTCAATGGATACTACTTATCGTAGAGCCGCCATTATTTTGTCATATCCAATGGCTTACCCTAATAAAAGCGGATTTATAGGGGATTAAGCGAAATTTGTGCCACTTTAAATTGACCTTAAATGAAATTTTGGCTCGATTTGTGCTTTGTCATACAACAGAAGCCACATTTTAGGTAAAGGCCAAATTTATGACAGTTAAACAATTAGCAAAAATTGGCATGCTTATACTAAGCACCAGTTTGACTGCTTGCTCGGTAAATTCAAGCCATAGCTACAACACGCCAGAAACGCCTGCTCACTCAGTTAATAACTATTATCAACCGCAAATGAGTGATTTATCGATAAAGGCCTACACCTATATGTTGGCCGATGAATTATTGACTCAACCTAACGCATCTTCTTTATCTGGGCGGTTAGCGGTTACAAGTTTTGTTAATCAACAAACGAGAAAGTCTGAATATGTCGAGGGTGATGTTTTAGCTCAGTTAGGCGAGCAGTTAGAAGCTGGCTTTATTTATGAACTGACAAAACGCGGTTTTACGGTAACGGATTTCAAATTAATGCCAACAATCAAGGTCTCTGAAAAAGGCGATCAGGTTTGGAGCCGAAATGTTGATGAGTTGGATAGAAACTTAAACGCTAAATATGTCTTGGCTGGTTCAATCAGTGAACACGAGCGAGGTGCTATCGTCAATGTGCGTATCATTGGCTTGAACGATCAGCAGGTTATCACAGCAGCCCAAGGCTTTATTCCAGATAATGTGTTTTGGTCAGATCAAAACGTAACATTAAAAGATGGATATCTTTTACACAAAGGTGAGCGCAGACGCGCGTTTTAGGAGGGGTTATGAAGATAATTTTTACTATGCTTTTAGTTATGGGGTTAACGGCTTGCGCAACAGAGCCTGTGACTATGGAAAAACATTACGAGTGGGAATATTTGATCCCAGATGAAGATTATGTGGTCGCAGCAACAGGTTATGCAGCCATTGATATTCAAAAAGGGCACAACGCCTCAAGCAAGATGATTAAAGCAATTAAAGCATCCAAGTTAGATGCTTATCGAGATCTGACTGAAAAGGTGCACGGTCAAAAGCTTTATTCACAAATGAAAGTTTCTGATTTAATGCTGGGCAATGAGCAATTAAAAGCATCAGTACAAGGTGTTATCAAAGGTGCTCGTGTTATCAAAACCTACCAACTAGATGGTATTTATGTCACTGAGTTGGAGTTAAACCTCAGGGACTTATATCGAATTCGCGCATTCACTAACGGCCAAGCAAAAGCTGTCCGTGCTAGATATTTATAATTGGAGTATTGACACATGAACAAGCAATTATCACTTTTAGCCGTTTTGGCTTTAGCCGGTTGTGAGTCAACTGGTTGGTACTCAGATGAAACGCCTGAATCACCTGAGACGATGGAAAGCTACATGGCTGAGCAATCAGAACAAAGCGATGAAGTTTTTTTAGGTCATAAGGATGGAGAGCAATTAGGGCGCTGGGCAAGAGACCCACATAAATACTTAAATAACTATCATGCTAACGTACATGCTGGTTCAACCCTTAAAGTAAGTGATTATGTCGAAACGATGGCAACTCGCTTAGTTAAGAGTATGCGCTTTGTTAATCAACAGACGCCAATTGCTGTCGCTAGTTTTGTGCCAATGGATTCTGATTTAGAAGAAACTAACTTAGTTGGTCTGCACCTGGCTGAAAATTTTGTTCATGAAGCTCAGCAATTGGGTTTATCAGTCATTGAATATAAATCAACAGGCACTATTCGAGTGACGAGCAAAGGTGATTTCGCTTTAAGTAGAGATGTAGATGAATTAAGGCAATGGCATCCGATTGAATATGTGTTAACTGGCACTTATACATCAACATTAGATGGTATGGAAATTCACGCTAAAGTGATCGGTTTGGAATCAAGAGCGGTTGTAGCGAGTGCTCAAGGCTTTATTCCACAAACGGTGGTATCTCAAATTAAGCCATACAATCACAAAGATGGTGTTAAGTTATCTAAAGGTTAAGTAACAAATAATACTGATTGTTAAAAACATTAAAGCCCGAACTTAAAAACTTGGGCTTTTTTTATTGGGCTTAATTAACCCAATAATTTGTAGTGAAGCTCACTACCTAAGTAGTCGCTTTTATTTAATAGCAATATGCAAGTGAATTAGGCTTTAATGCCTTTACCCAATGTGCTCGCTGTCGCTTTACCTGACTTGGTATATGTCATTGAGTTAGCGCTTTTGATGGTCAACATAGACTGTTTAAGTTGGCTGACATTATTTAAGCTGGTTTGAATAACACGCTCGTTGATAGCCGTTTGCTGTTTGAGTGCTGATAAATATTCATCACATTTTTCAACGGCTTGCTTGAATTCTGGGTCTTGTTTAAGAGAGTCTAAATCAGGAAGGGACGCGATCGCCTGATCTTGGTTCTTGATCGCGTCTAACAAGCTGGCCTTTTTTTCGGCTAAAGTGAGGATCTGCTCAGCTTGTCTTGCTTTGAACGCATCAAGCTCCTCAATCAAAAGATTGTTAAATTGATCTAAATTATCAATTTGTTGCTCAATGAGTTCTATTGCTGATGGCATAACTTATTTTTATAAACCGAATAACTTACCTTCAGAGGCAATAATGTTTTGTGCCAAACGCTCAGCATCGACTTTGTAACCACCTTCGCTAATCGCTTTTTTAAGCTTATCAACTTTTTGTTGGTCGAAACCTGAAGCGTCCTTCGCTTTTTGTGTTGCGTTACTAACTTGCTGTGCAGAGTTAGTCAATGAAACTGAATCTTGGCGTGGTGCACTTGTTTGTGCCTGCTGCGCAGATTGAGCTTGTTGATTATTTTGTTGAACTTGTTGCTGATTTCGTTGTTCAGCCTGTTTGGCATTAACTTGATTGTTATTGCCTAAATTATTGATATTAATAGCCATTGTTTTATTCCTCACTACAAAGGATTTTGCCCTCGTTAAATATATCGGCTTAGCTTGAGAAATCTTTAGGGAAATTTATAAAGAAATTTCGATTTTTCCCACACCGACAACCCGTCCCTGAACTGTCCTTTTGGAGCTGGTGTTTCTAACACTTATTACATCACCAAAAGCCCCGTCCGATAAGGCTATACCCGAGGTTTTAACTGATAGACCTTTGGTTTTAGCCTGTATTGTAACGAGTTCACCTTTGCAAACAAAGCATAGATTTGAATTCAGTATAGCTTGTCCTGAGCGTATTTGTCTTTTTGCTTTTGAACCAATCACTAATTTTTCATCAGTAATTTGATCTTTTCTGGCATAGGTTTTATCCACTTTTGCTCGTTTTACATTTGAAGCAGAAAGGGTATCGCCTTTGGCTATGTTAGTTGAAGCAACCACTATGGGTACCAACACTTTTAATCTAATGGGTACATAAAGTGACCAACCTTCCTCGTCTAAACATCTTACTCTGACGGTGAGGTTTCTAGAAAAACTTGAGAAGTTTGGTGCGCTTAAAGACAAGGCTTGCTGACATGGTTTAATTTTAATTCGCGAGTCGATAGCGGATGCTTGCGCCTTTAATTCTTCTTCGTCATTTTTTGGAAAAATCGATTCGGCATGCTCTTGCGCTAAGTGTTGAATTTCTTGTTTTGAATATGTTTGTGCATGAGCAAATTGACTAAGTAGCACAATAAAACAGCAGCTTAGTTTAAAAATAAATCGCATATTTAAAATATCCATTTGATTGACATAAATTTTTTCAAAGTTTGGCTATGCTTAAATAGAAAAAGCGTTATATTAAATTTAGCGTCAAAAAACTAACGATTTGCTAGCGTTTGACGATAAAAAACAAACCTCTAAGCAAATCTGCAAAAATTGCGCCTGAATTTATAGTGGAGAACATAATGGCTGGAATACTTGATTCGGTAAACCAGAGAACACAGTTAGTTGGCCAGAATAGACTTGAATTATTATTATTCAAACTCAACGGTCGCCAGCGCTTTGGTATTAACGTATTTAAAGTTCGTGAAGTTTTACAATGTCCGCCGCTGACTTCGTTACCAAAGCGAAACCGCTTTGTAAGAGGGGTTGCACATATCCGTGGGCAAACAATTTCTGTTATCGACTTAAGTATGGCGACAGGCGGGGGCGAAATTCAAGACCTCTCCAATTGCTTTATCATCATCGCGGAATACAACCGCTCGGTACAAGGCTTTTTAGTTAACTCTGTTGAAAGAATTATCAATATTAACTGGGAGTCTATCATGCCACCACCAAAAGGTGCTGGCCGTTACAGTTATCTAACAGCGGTAACGCAAATCGATAAAGAGCTTGTTGAAATTTTAGATGTTGAAAAAATTCTCCATGAGATTATGCCAATATCTGCGGAAGTAAGTGCTGAAATTATCAGTGAGTCACTTGAAGAAGAGTTAACTGATAAATTTTTATTTATCGCTGATGACTCATCTGTTGCACGTAATCAAGTTAAGCGTGCACTAGAAGGCTTAGGTGTTCCCATTAAATTAGCAATTAACGGTAAAGATGCATTACAGCAGCTTTCAGAACTTGCCGAAGAGACTGGCGATATTACAGATAAAGTGGCTTTATTGATTTCTGACATTGAAATGCCAGAGATGGATGGCTATACCTTAACTGCAGAGATTAAAAATAACCCTAAGTTAGCAAACCTTCACGTTATCTTGCATACGTCACTGAGTGGGGTATTTAACCACGCAATGGTGGATAAAGTAGGGGCTGATGATTTTATCGCAAAATTCAACCCGGATGAATTGGCAACATCAGTGCAAAAATGGCTGAAAGTATAGATAAATAGGCGAAATAAACTAAGTGTCACATAAAAATTTAGCTGATGCTGATTATCAAAAATTCTGTACCTTTTTAGAGCATCAATGCGGTATCGTACTGGGCGCTAATAAGCAGTATTTGGTGAAAAGCCGATTAACACCTCTTATGGCTCGCTTTTCGATTGAGACTTTGTCGGAATTACTCGACAAAGCCATCCGAGTAGGTGAGCGGCAATTGCGTGCCGCCGTTGTCGATGCCATGACTACAAACGAAACCTTGTGGTTCCGTGATACCTACCCATTTGATGTACTGAAGAAAGATATTTTTCCACATTACGGCAATAAGCGTATTAAGTTTTGGTCTGCAGCGTCATCAAGTGGTCAAGAAGCGTATTCAATTGCAATCTCTGCTTTGGAGCACAGAAAAGCCAATCCAGCCCAAGCTAATATTCAGATTCTAGGCAGTGATATCTCTCCAACTATGCTTGATATTTGTCGCTTTGCTGAATATGACTCACTTGCGTTAGGGCGCGGCTTATCACCAGATAGAAAGCGCAACTTCTTTAATGATATTGGCAATGGAAGAATGCAATTAAAGCCTGAAGTAAAGAGTTTAGCTAGCTTCAGACAGGTGAACCTACTTGATAGTTACTCCTTATTAGGTAAGTTTGATGTTATCTTTTGTAGAAATGTGCTTATTTACTTCTCGGCAGAAGTTAAATCAAAAATACTCTCTCAGTTTGCCCAATCACTGAACCCTGATGGCTACCTTTTCTTGGGGGCCTCGGAATCAATAACCGGTTTGAGTGATGAATTTGTTATGCAAAGGTGTAACCCAGGTATTGTTTACCGTAAAAAATAATCAATGAAAGCTAGCCTCCTGTGCTAGCTTTTCTTTTTCTAGCCCTTTACTCCCTCTATTTTTTTTCTATGCCAATTCTTGGCACTCATTTTGCTTTTATTATTTTGAAGGTAAATTGGAGACGAAAAAATGGCGATTTCCCTAGATAAAGCTTTTGGCATACATCCACAAGCAATCAAGCTCAGGCTTGAACGTTCTGAAGTACTAGCCAGTAACATAGCAAATGCAGATACGCCTGGTTACAAAGCCAAAGATTTTGACTTTGCTTCAGCGTTATCGGGCGCCAAAAAACAGTATCAATCTGAAATGACACGTACCCATGATAAACACATAGGTGCGGGTAAAACCATGTTAAACGATGGTCTGCAATTTCGTATTCCCAGCCAACCTGATACGGGCGATGGCAACACAGTTGATGTCAATGTCGAGCGGGTTGAGTACCTAAAAAACAACATGGCCTATAACGCGAGTGTGCAATTTATGACTGGGCGTATTAAAGGGCTAAAAGCGGCAATAACAGGACAGAGTAAGTAATTATGAGTTTATTTAATGTTTTTGACATCTCAGGTACGGCTATGAGTGCACAGTCTGTTCGCTTAAATACTACGGCCAGTAACCTATCAAACGCGAACTCAGTTAGCAGTTCTATCGATCAAACTTATCGCGCTCGTCACCCTGTCTTTGCGGCAGAAATGAACCGCGCAACGGCAAATATGGACGATAAAGCCAGTGTCGGCGTGAAAGTATTGGGTGTTGTTGAGTCAGATAAGCCTTTAACTGTTGAATACAACCCCAATCATCCAATGGCCGATAAAGATGGTTATATTTACAAACCAAATGTCAATGTCATGGAAGAGATGGCTAATATGATCTCTGCCTCTCGTTCATACCAAACCAATATTCAAATTGCTGACTCAGCTAAAAAAATGCTGTCTCGTACTTTGCGTTTAGGTCAGTAAGGAATTAAGCGATGTCTAATGTATCTGCAACTAATACTCTAGATTCAATGCGTTGGGATCGAACCGATCCAGCACTAAGCGGTGAAGACAAGAGTAATCAGCAACTTTCTCAAGAAGATTTCTTTGCTCTGTTAACGACTCAGTTAGCAGCGCAAGATCCAACTAAACCGACTGACAATGACAAGATGATTGAACAGATGACTAACTTTACCATGGCCGATGGTATTACCGGTTTATCTAAGCAATTTGAAAGTTTTACAAGCGAGTTTAGTGGGTTTATGGAAGCAACTCGTGCCCAGCAAACATCAAATAAAGCATTGCAAGCTTCAAGCATGGTTGGAAGAGAAGTGTTAGTGCCCGCTGAAGAGGGCGCGTTATTCCAATATGGCGATGATGTTTATGGCATGCGTGGTCAATTACAAACCGATATTGCTTACAACGATTTGCGTATGCAGATCAGAAATGAAAAAGGCTCATTAATTGCTGAAGTTGAAATGGGGGCGACCAATGGCAAACCATTTGACTTTATGTGGGATGGGAAAGACAAAGAAGGCAACCAGTTAGAGGCAGGTGTTTACCAATTATCGGCAACGGGTATTAATGCTAATAGCGGTAAACGCGAAGAAATTACCGTAGCGACATATTCTACGGTCGATAGTGTGCGTTTTGGTCAAGGTAATGAACTAACCATGAACTTACGTGGTTTAGGCACATTTACTATGGATGACATTATTGAGGTTGCACCTTAAACGGCAGAAACAAATTAATCAGTGTCAAATAATTAACTTGGCACTGAATATGCAAAATTTTTCACGTTAGAAATTTTGCATATTCAGTGATTGCAAAACACTGCCAAAAAGCAAACTTATATGAATAGACCTTGAGCCAGCAGTATAGGCAATATAGGAAAGAGAGGTAGAAACTATGTCGTTTAACATTGCATTAAGTGGTATTGCTACAAGCCAGACCGATATCAACACCACTGCTAATAATATCGCAAACTCCAATACTTATGGTTTTAAAGAATCACGAGCTGAATTTGCTGATGTCTTTGCATCATCCATTTTTGGCGCGGGTAAAACTAAAGTTGGGGATGGTGCCTCAACCGCGGTCGTTGCTCAGCAGTTCCAACAAGGTAGCTTGATCTTTACCAAAAACGCGCTTGATTTAGCTGTGACGGGTAATGGTTTTTTTGCCGTTACTGATGGCTTAGAATCAAGAGAGATGAGTTATACACGTGCCGGTAACTTTAAACTTGATGAAGATAACTTTGTTGTGAGTAATGGTGGTAACTATTTACAAGTTTACCCTGTAAATGAAGATGGTACATCACAAGGTGTTAGTTTAAGTACTACATCACCTTTACGTATTCCTGATTCAGCAGGTGTTCCACAGGCTTCAAGCGAAATTGATATGACAATGAACTTGGATGCCAGGGAAGCTGGTTTAGATCCTGCTCTATTTGATCCAACTGACGATACTACTTTCCATGCTCGATCATCTATCACTGTATATGATTCTCTTGGCGCAAGTCATATTATGACAACGTATTATGTAAAAAGTAACCAACCACCAACAACTGCGGGTGAAACTGAATGGTATGCTTTTGCCACAATTGATACCGACCCGGGGACAGGTCAGCCTTATCCCCTTGATTTGAATGCTATTGCCCCAGGTGGTGGTTATACTCAGGTAACAGCCGCTCCAACTGGTGCTATTGGTGACGGTGACTATGTTGGTGTTCCCATTTCATTCAATTCATCTGGCATTGTAACGCGAGTTAATGGTTATCAGCCAGGGATCGATCCTGAACCTTTTGTGCAAACACAAACATTTGCTAGTGCTAACTTTTTAACTAACGGGGCAGATGGTGGACAGCAAATTACTATCGATTACGATGCACCTACTCAGTTTGCGTCAGATTTTGAAGTAACTGCATTAGAACAAGACGGTGCGACAGTTGGCCGATTAACAGGGGTAACCATAGATGAAACCGGTCTGGTATCGGCTAATTACTCAAATGGTACCGTTGATAATATTGGCCGGATTGCGCTAGTGCGATTTGCCAATGATCAGGGTTTGCAACAAATAGGTGATACCAGTTGGAAAGAGAGTTTAGCGTCTGGTGAGCCACTTGCTGGTGAAGCCGGTTCGGGTACTTTTGGTGATATTCGCTCATCTGCACTTGAACAATCAAATGTTGATTTAACCAAAGAGTTAGTTGATTTGATTACCGCGCAAAAAGCGTTCCAGGCTAACTCGCGTTCGTTGGATGTTAACTCTCAGTTACAACAGACCATTTTAGGTATCCGATAACCTAAAGTTGTTTAAAAACTAGCCAAGCCGTCAAATATCCTACCTCCTATTTGACGGCTTTTTTGATCCTTTTCTATAAGGTATTAGCTATTTTAACTTACTGTTTTTACTTGTTTTTTCGCTAAATTTAATTCTTTTTACTTTGTTGGCATCCATGTTGCAATGTTTCCTATATAGAGTGATTAGTCAATTTTTTAACGGTGGTGCAGTATGGATAAAATGTTATGGGTAGCCATGAGTGGTGCTAAGCAGAATATGCTTGGTGTTGCTATGCATGCCAATAATTTAGCCAATGCAAAAACCATAGGCTTTAAAGCTGACCTTGAACAAGCTCGAACCATGCAAGCATTTGGTGAAGGTTTACCAACAAGGGTTTTTTCAATGACTGAACGACCTGGACAAAACATGTCTGGCGGTGGGTTAATTACCACAGGGCGTGATTTAGATATTGCCATTCAAGGTAATGGTTGGATTGCTGTCGAAGATAGTCAAGGTCGAGAAGCTTACACCCGTGAAGGTAATTTGCAAATTACCCCTGAAGGGCTTCTAACCAATGCACGCGGCAATGCTATTTTAGGTGAAGGCGGCCCAATTATCTTACCTGTACCAGTTGAAAAAGTAGAAATTGGCTTTGATGGCAGTATTGTCGTTAGACCACAAGGCGCGCCAGCGAATTTTATCGAGGTTGTTGACCGTATTAAATTAATCGAGACCGATTCTGACTTTAACTTGAATAAAGGCACGGATGGGTTATTTCGTCCTGAAGAGCTCAACGACTTCGGGCAATGTGGGTTCTGTGAGTTGTCACCGAATGTGAAAATAATTAAAGGCGCGTTAGAAGCCAGTAACGTCAACCCAGTTGGTGAAATGGTTTCTATGATCAGCTTACAAAAACAGTTTGAAATTCAAACTAAGTTGATGAAACAAGCCGAAAAGATCGATCAGCAGCAAGACATGCTGATGCGCGTATTTTAATCGAATTAGAGTTTTTTGGAGGTATATTATGCATCCCGCTTTATGGATCAGTAAAACCGGTTTAGACGCTCAACAAACCGACATCTCAGTGATTTCGAATAACCTAGCGAATGCTAGTACGGTTGGCTTTAAGAAAAGCCGAGCTATTTTCGAAGATTTACTCTATCAAAATATCAATCAACCAGGCGGGCGTTCATCGCAAGATACTGAATTACCGAATGGTTTAATGTTAGGTGCTGGCTCAAAAGTTACAGCTACTCAAAAAACCTTTACTCAGGGCAATATGTTGACCACTGAAAACTCACTGGATGTGATGATTCAAGGTAAAGGCTTTTTCGAAATTCTTCAGCCTGATGGCACTATTGCTTACACACGCAATGGTCAGTTTACCTTAAACGATAATGGTGAAATTGTGACGTCAGGTGCGGGCTTCCTATTACAACCGAATATTGCTATTCCACCAGATGCACAATCGATTACCGTCTCTCAAGATGGCGAAGTATCAGTTAAGCAGCCTGGTAATGCAGATAACACTGTTGTTGGGCAGTTAACGATTTCTGATTTTATCAACCCAGCTGGACTTGAACCAATAGGGCAGAACTTATTTCAAGAAACAGCGGTAAGTGGCGCGCCTGTTCAGGGTAACCCAGGTATTGATGGTTTAGGTTTAACGGTACAAGGTGCGCTAGAAACATCAAATGTTAATGTGACTGAAGAGTTAGTTAACTTAATCGAATCACAGCGTGCATTTGAGATGAACTCGAAAGTGATATCAGCTGTTGACCAAATGTTAGGCCAAGCGATTCAGCAACTTTAATCCAAATAGTTAGCTTGCTGGAGGGTAGTAAGATGAAAATTAAATTAATGACAGTATTTGCCGTAATGATGCTTTCAGGGTGCATGTCGACCAAAGAACCAGCACCCATTCCAGATGATCCTTACTACGCCCCCATTTTTCCTGAAGAGGAAAATTCAAATATTGTGCCTTCTGGTTCTTTGTTCAAAGTTAACTACAGCAACAGTATTTACTCTGATGCAAAAGCACGTCGGATTGGCGATATCATTACGGTTATTTTGCAAGAGAATACTCAAGCTTCAAAATCTGCAAAAGCGGAATATGGTAAAGAAAATGGCATCGATTTACAGCCTATTAGCGCCTTTGGTAAAAATGCCACTTGGAAAGGAAATCCACTCGCTTTATCACTGGATTATGAAACGGAATTCAAAGGTGATTCAAAAGCGGATCAAAGTAACAGCTTAAATGGCCAAGTATCGGTCCATGTTATTAAAATTTTGCCAAACGGTAATCTAATTGTTCGCGGTGAAAAATGGCTGACACTCAATACAGGTAAGGAATACGTTCGCTTAACAGGGATTTTGCGACCTGCCGATATTAGCTCAGATAATACGATTGGTAGTAATCGAGTGGCAAATGCACGTATTGAGTATTCGGGTACAGGTTCTTTTGCCGATGCGAATAAACAAGGCTGGTTGTCAAAGTTTTTCTACTCAGACTGGTTCCCATTTTAATTGAGGTGCGAGATGCGATTATTTAAAGCACTTTTTATCACTTTTTCTTTACTGGTGATCAGTACCGCCAGTTATGCTCAAAGAATTAAAGATTTAGCGTCTATCGAAGGGGTTAGAAGTAACCAGCTTGTCGGTTATGGTTTGGTGGTTGGTCTACCAGGAACAGGTGAACAAAGTCCGTTTACAGAGCAAACGTTCCGAGCCATGCTCACGAGCTTTGGCATTACCATGCCGAACAATTTAAAGCCTAAAATTAAAAATGTTGCGGCGGTAATGGTGACCGCTGACTTACCTGCATTTAGTAAACCTGGCCAAAAAATTGACGTTACTGTTTCATCTATTGGTAGTGCCGGTAGTTTAACGGGTGGTACTTTAATGCAAACCTTCTTAAAAGGTTTAGACGGTAACGTTTATTCTGTCGCGCAAGGTAACCTAGTTGTGGGTGGCTTTGGTGTGCAAGGGGAAGACGGCTCAAGTGTTGTGGTAAACACTCCTACAGTAGGGCGTATTCCAAATGGCGCGATTGTTGAAAGAGAGGTGGCAAGCTCATTTGGTCATGGCGATTATTTAACATTTAACCTCAATCGCAGTGACTTTACCACTGCTCGAAGAATGGCAGAAGCCATTAATAATTTAGTTGGCCCAAATACTGCATCTGCTATTGATGCAACATCTGTTAGAGTTTTAGCGCCACGTGATATTAGTCAACGCGTGTCTTACATTGCAACACTAGAAAACGTTCGCTTTAAACCTGCTGATTCACCGGCCAAAGTGATCATTAACTCACGTACCGGCACTATAGTTATTGGTAAAGACGTTCGCCTACAACCTTCTGCGGTTACTCATGGCGGTTTGACTGTAACCATTGCTGCTGATCAGCAAGTGAACCAGCCTAATCCATTTGGTGATGGTGAAACCGTTGTCACTAAACAAACGCTTATCGATGTTGCACAAGACGATACGCGCATGTTTGTTCTCGATACGGGAGCAACACTTGATGATCTCGTTAGAGCCATGAATGAAATCGGTGCTGCACCGGGAGATTTAATGGCTATACTCGAAGCATTGAAGGAATCCGGCGCGTTACAAGGTGAGTTAGTAGTGATTTAAATCACTGGTGAGGCAACAATGGTTAATCAGCTTGAGCAAGTTTCAAACGTTCATGATTTAGCCGGCTTAGACAATCTTCGTCAAGCCGCGTTAAAAAATGATAAAGGTGCGCTAAAACAAGCGGCGCAGCAGTTTGAATCTATCTTTATGAACATGCTACTAAAAAGCATGCGACAAGCCGAAGATGTCTTAGCTGATGAAAACAGTCCATTCAATAGCCAAACCACTAAGTTTTATCGTGACATGCAAGATCAGCAAATGGCATCTGAGTTATCTAAATCAGGTGCATTGGGGTTAGCCGATATTATTGTTGATCAACTCAGCCCTGAAAAGGGTAAATATATGCCTGCTGACACACTCAGAGCTGATTTGTTTAATCCTGATCTAAATAAGCAAGATAAAGCGCATACGCAACCCTTATCTGGTTTATTAGCTTATGGCGAAATGGAAAAAAATGCTGTCATGCAAATGGCAGCAGAAAAATTGAAGCAACTTCACTCAGCTGAAAATAATCAACCTGAAGAACAAAAAGCTTTTAATCAGCAAACAGAGAAGCAAGATGAAGAGTTAGTTGCTCAAGCCCAAAAAGGTGCTTCGTTTACTGATAAGCAAGACTTTGTGCAAACCTTAATGCCTATTGCTGAAAAAGTTTCTAAAACCATTGGTTTACCAGCCGTTGCTATGGTTGCCCAAGCTGCCCTTGAAACAGGGTGGGGACAGCGCATGATAAAAAGAGAAAACGGCGATAGTGCTAATAACTTTTTTGGTATTAAAGCTGACAACCGTTGGTCAGGAGAGTCTGCGCAAGTAAACACGTCCGAATTTAAATTTGGACAAATGGTTACCGAAAAAGCTGATTTCAGAGCGTACGATGATATCGAACAAGGTTTGGCGGATTACGTAAGCTTTATCAAAGATCAACCTCGCTATCAAAAAGCTGTTTCCGTTGCGGATAAACCTGAGCAATATTTTGAACAATTACAGCAAGCGGGTTATGCAACTGATCCCAATTATGCGAAAAAAATCATGTCTGTATTAAAAGACGCTATTTTTGGCGCGAAATCTGCATATTAATTTTATAGCGATTTACGTCAAATTTAGGACACCTTTGCCGATATAAAGGTGAGTGAGCGTTAGATTATGTCGAGTCTTTTACAAATTGGTGTTTCAGGCATTATGGGCAACCAAGCCAACCTGCAAACAACCAGTAATAACATTGCGAATTTAAATACGCCGGGCTACACCCGCCAGCGTACTGAACTGACTTCTCGCCCTGAATTTGGTTTAGGTTCAATCGATCAGAATCGAATTTTTGATAAATTTGCCATCGAACAATTCAGACGAGACACTTCTGGCGCCAGCTATTATAAAACTTATGCCGACAATACTTTTGTTCTCGATACTTACTTTAGTGATGAGAATACCAGCATCGCTAAGGGAATGGATGATGTTTTCCAGCGTTTAAATGAGGCAAATGATGATCCCACTGCTATTACACCCAGACAGCTAACCTTATCTGATGCTCAAGCACTGATCTCTAGAATGCAGGGCTTATCCGAGCGAGTTATTGAGCAAGAAGAAATTATCAATGACGAGTTAGAGCTGGTCGCTAACGAGACAAACTCCATTCTCAACAGCTTATTTGAAATCAATCAGCAAATTGTTTCAATGGGATTAGAAGACGGCCAACCTAAGGCGTCAATGAACTTATTTGATGAACGAGATGAACTCGTTCGCGAACTATCAGAAACCCTTTCTTTATCAATTATCGACCAAAACAATGGCGGTATTATCATTAATACTAAAGAAGGGCAGCCTCTGATGTTACAAGGTGCCGTTTATAACTTCAGAGCGGTGCCGGGCGACCCAGACCCAAACCGTCAAGAGCTAGAAATCTATGATACTAAATCCAACAGCAATGTGATTAGTCTTGCAAATGATGATTTAGGCGGCAAGTTGGGCGCTTTGATGGATTTTCGCAAAGACGTGCTCGATGAAACAATCAATTCATTAGGTCAACTAGCCATTGCCTTTGCCGATGCGATGAATGAACAAAATAAGCTCGGGGTCGACTTACAAGGTAATTTGGGTGGTGATATTTTTAATGTGCCCGCTACCCGAGCATTTGGTTATGAAGATAACTCTTCGCAGCTACACGAGATTGATGTTCGAGTTGAAGCGGGTTTAGGCGGAAGTGTTACCAACTTTGATTACTTTGTTGAATTTACATCGCCAACTCAGTACACGATCCAGCCGATGCAAGCTGGAGAACTCATTGGCACGGCAACAGGCCCTTTGACAGTTGGGGCTGGCTACAATGGCAGTGCTGCTGGTTTGCCGGATGGTATTGAAATTGACTTTGATCCACTAAGTACTAATCCGCCATTTGTTGCAGGCGACTCTTTTTTAGTTAGGCCTACGCGTTTAGCGGGAGTTGAAATTGAGCTGGCTTTAGATGATCCCGAACAGTTAGCACTTGCGGCACCGCTAACGGTCGAAAAATCGATTGATAATTTAGGTACGGCAGATATTTCACTAGAGTCCGTTACCAGTACCGATACGACTAACGCGCCTCTTAACGAATCTGCTTTTGCAGCAGGTGGGGGCTTTGATACTGATGGGCCTGCCAGTATTGTCGTTAATGCGGCAGGACAATTTGAAGTTTATGATTCAACCGCGACACTCATTGCTACCGTTCCTAATGGTGAAAACATCATGGAGCAAATCACGACTGGTGCCTTGTGGCCTGGTGCACTGAATGTGGGGCCAGATTACCCAGGCTATGATGTTTCAATTACAGGGACGGTCGAACCCGGTGATACGTTTAACTTGGCGTATAACAACACCTCTTTAGACAATAACTTTAATGGTTTAAAGCTAGCTGATATTCAATCTGAAGATGTAGTGAGAAGGAATGTAGCCGGAACAGGCGAGAACTCCGTCACTTTAGGTGAAACCTATTCCAACTTAATTGGCTATGTTGGGGATACTGCAAATCGTGCGAATATCAATCGCGATGCAACAACCGCTGTTTTAGAGCAATCAGAAAATAGGGTAGCCGATGCATCGGGTGTTAACTTAGATGAAGAAGCGGCCGATTTAGTAAAATTTGAACAAGCATATAATGCTTCAGCAAGGATAGTCACTATTGCCCAAGAGCTTTTTGACACTATCCTGTCTTCTGTGAGGTAATCACATGCGCGTAACAACCAATATGATTTATCAAAATAGTATTAATGGTATTTTGGAAAATCAGAAACAATTACTCAGATCACAAGATGTGATCATCGAAGGTACACATATCTTAAAGCCTTCTGACGACCCTACAGGCGCAACAAAAGTAGTGCGTTACGAAGAAGACTTGGCGCGTTACGAGCAATATGAAAAAAACATCGTGTTACTTAATAACACGCTCCAAGATAAAGAATCGGCATTAAAGAACAGTAATGATGCTTTGTTAAAAGCGCGCACGCTTATGATGCAAGCCGGTGACGGTGCTTATGACTTTAGCGACCGAAAGTCTATTGCTGCTGAGCTATCTCTTATTCGTGATGAATTGCAAGATTTAATGAATAGCACTGATGCCAGCGGTGACTATTTATTTGCTGGTTCTAAAACGAATACTCCACCGTTTCAGCGTGATAGTAATGGTGTATACCAATATGAAGGGGATCAGATGGTCAATCAGATTCAAATTTCAGATACCCTGAAGTTGGAAACGGATGCACCTGGCTCTGGCTTCGCTATTTTTGAAAATATAGATGGCCCAAGTACGCTAACAATAAATGGCACATCAACGGCAACTGGCTCTTATCGAGTAATCGAGCAAGATGCATTTGAAGATTTTCATGATCAAAACTATGTGGCTATCCCACCCAGCCCGGCAGGTAGTAATGATTTTAGTATTGTACTTGCTGCTGGCTCCTATCAATTACAAGACAATTTGGGGAATGTGATTGATTCAGGCAGCTTTGATGCTTCAGGTACTGATATTGTTCGTTACAAAGGCCTCGAATTTGATGTAACAGGCACACCAGGTCAGCAAGTTGATTTTACCTTAGATCCACCCGTGAAAAAGAACCCTCTTAATGTACTTGATGAGCTGGTGCAAACATTGAATACGACGGAAACGTTTACTGAAGGCCTGCAACAAAAATTACAAGGTAGTATTTATTCCCTTGATAAAGCGCAGGTCAGTATTGGTAATGGCCGCTCAGAAATAGGTGGCAGGCAGAATATAGTCAAAAGTGTTGAGTTGAGTAATGTTGATCAAACGATTAATTTAAAAGAGGCGAAAGCTAAGGTATCAGAAACCGATTTAGCTGAAGCCATTTCAAATTTGCAGCAACATGAAACTGCACTTCAAGCTGCTCAGCAAATCTATCCAAAAGTGACTGGGCTATCTTTACTGAGCTTTATTCGCTAAAGTATTAATAATTAACTACCAAAAAAGCCCAAGTTTCGCTTGGGCTTTTTACTTTGTGTCGCTATGGTTAGTGCTATTTTCTGATCAAATCGCAACACGGAGTCAGCAATGAAGTTATACGGTAGTTATACCTCTCCTTATGTCAGGCATTGTCGTATCGCCTTAATTGATACCCATACCCCTTTTGAGTTTATCGAGACTGATGCACAAGCCAGTGCTCAGTTATCACCTACTAAACGAGTGCCTTTATTAGTTGACGGCGACATACAATTAACAGACTCTAGTAGTATTGTCCGTTACATACGTGAACAAGCTGAGCAGCGCTTTTTACCTAAAGTGTCCGATTTGGAAATGTTTAATCTTGCTAATACGGTAATGGATACCTGCGCCAATATTTTCTTTATCAACAAGTATGACGGCATTACTCCAGAACAAAGCGCTTACCTTGCCCGTCAGCAAAGTCGAGTCGATTCCAGCTTAGATGCGCTAAATCAGCTTAGTTTTAATCATCAGCAGCCATTTCACGATGGTGAAATTCGTCTGGCTTGTGTGTTGGCATGGGGGATATTTCGTGAAAGGTTTAGCATAGATAGTAGGGAAAACTTGCAAAACTTCCTTAGCCAGTTCGAACATTACCTCCCATTTACTCAAACTCGACCCACTTCTGTTTAGGTTTTTACCCAAACCAGTAACTTTCTTTACTAGTAGTTTGTTTCGCCTTGGTAACAAGGCGAAAAGTTGCCGTTTATCGGCAAGTTTTTTTATAACTTTAGTATTATTTAAATTTATTTTTATTTCACTAATTGCTCGTCAGGTAAGGCTTAAACTTTAGTTTTTTTTTTACCAAAAAAGGCTAAAAAAGCGTACTTTTTTGCCTAAAGCCATCATTAAAGCCTCCGATATATTAAGTGTCAGAGGATAATAATGAAAAATACCTCTTACTGAGCCCAAATTGGCTCTAACTATTAAAAAACTAAAGTTTAATACAATATCGTAGGAGAGATTGTTATGGCTATGTTCGTTAATACTAACGTATCGTCATTAAATGCACAGCGTCAGTTATCTACATCAGGTGGCGCTTTAGATGTATCATTTGAACGTTTATCATCTGGTTTTCGTATCAACCGAGCTGCAGATGATGCCGCGGGTCTTCAAATTACCGACCGTATGACCTCGCAAATTCAAGGTTTAAACCAAGCAATTCGTAACGCAAATGATGCTATATCACTTACACAAACCGCTGAAGGTGCGATGCAAGAGATCACTAACTCTCTACAGCGTATTCGTCAGTTAGCGATTCAATCGCAAAACGGTATCAATGGCTCATCTGACCGTTTAGCACTGCAAAAAGAAGTGTCTGCACTTAAAACAGAGATCAGCCGTATTGGTCAAACTACACAGTTTGCTGGTGTTGACTTATTGACGGGTGATTACTCTGCTGCATTCTTAGTGGGTGCTAATGGTGGTCAATCTATTTCCGTGAACTTATCACGTAATGGTGGTTTTGGTGCATCGGGTCTTGGCCTTGCTAGTCTATCTGTTTCCACAGAGCAAGAAGCTTCTGCTGCTTTATCACTCATCGATGCCGCTATTTCTACCATCGGTGGTACACGTGCTGATTTAGGTGCCCTACAAAACCGTTTCCAGTCAACGATTCGTAACTTATCGAACGTTGTAGAAAACGTATCAAGTGCCCGTTCTCGTATCAAAGATACAGACTTTGCGGCCGAAACTGCAGAATTGACACGTAATCAGATTTTACAACAAGCGAGTCAAACGGTATTGAGTCAGGCGAATCAGCGTCCTCAAGCCGCATTATCGTTATTAGGTTAATTCGTTAGCTAGATAGCTTCTCTCCAAGGTCACTCAGTGAGATGGGTGACCCGAGTAGAAAACTGAAAATAATAAGGAGTGATATTCGACTTATCAACTTAACCAAGCAGAGCAGGTGAGATGGCTTTGCTTATAAGTAACAAACTGAAATCTATATGTTGGTGGTGATTTTGTGAGATGGATCGATACCAAGTTGGTTTCAGCTAACAACGATTAATAACGATTTGTTACTTTAAATTTATGTGTGGTTATCGACCACAGCTCTAGTTCGCTCAAACTCTCTCCTATCGATAGAGCGTTGACCGAGAACTTGTTTCTCGGTCATTTTTCCCTGTTTGTTATTAAAATTGTTTTAGGTGCTTATTTTTGGTTGTTAACTTTGGTTAAATTAATTGAAAATGATTAAAAATAAATCTAAAGTGATTTTGTTTTTTACCGATAAATAAGTTGTCAATAGACAAAGTTGCTAAAAATTAGAGTCTGGTTTTTAAAATTAGGTGAGAGCTTTGATATTTAGCGTTTTTATAACTTAATTGAGGTAAGAGTTATGGCAATGTTTGTTAACACTAACGTTTCATCGTTAAATGCCCAACGCCAGTTATCAAATTCTGGCAACAACTTAGATGTATCATTTGAGCGTTTATCATCAGGTTTCCGTATTAACCGTGCAGCAGATGACTCTGCTGGTATGCAGATCTCTGATCGTATGACTTCTCAAGTTCAAGGTTTAAACCAAGCAATTCGTAATGCCAATGATGGTATTTCGCTTGTGCAAACTGCTGAAGGTGCAATGCAAGAGATTACAGGCTCTTTGCAACGTATTCGTCAGTTAGCGATTCAGTCACAAAATGGTATCAATTCATCAAGTGACCGAGCGGCACTACAAAAAGAAGTATCTGCACTTAAAACTGAGATCAGTCGAATTGGTCAAACAACACAGTTTGCTGGTGTAGATTTATTGACAGGTGATTACTCTGCTGCATTTTTAGTCGGTGCAAATGGTGGTCAGACAATTTCAGTAAACTTGTCATCTAATGCCCCTGCTGGTGGTTTCGGTGCTTCAGGTTTATCTATTGGTAATTTATCTGTTGCTACTGCCGCTGATGCTTCAACAGCTTTAACATCAATTGATGCGGCAATTTCAACAATTGGTGGTGCTCGTGCCGACTTAGGTGCTTTACAAAACCGTTTCCAATCAACGATTCGTAACTTATCGAACGTTGTAGAAAACGTATCAAGTGCACGTTCACGAATTCGTGACACAGATTTTGCGAGTGAGACAGCGGAATTAACGCGTAATCAGATCTTACAACAAGCGAGTCAAACTGTGTTAAGTCAGGCGAATTCTCGTCCGCAATCAGCGTTATCTTTACTAGGTTAATGATACAGCACTTATTCGCTTTAGTTAGCCTGCTGAAACTTCATCGCTAATTAAAGGAATAGACGCTCGCTCTCACCTAAATCTGGAGCGTGGCCGAGTTGAAATGCTCGGCTTTTTTGGACAGATTTAGGGAGAGGCGCCTTTTTGATTGATTAATCATCAAGATAAGTGCTGTTTTTGCGTGTTTGGTAAGACCTTGCCAAAAGCAGCCAAAAATCCGCCGACAATCGGCAAGACTTTCCTCTCTTTTTTCTTCAAGCACCACCGATAACTTAATTGTCCGACACAAAAACAATAAAAACACGGGCATTTAATTTAAAAATCTTGGAGAGAGAATCATGTCTTTATTTGTAAATACTAACGTATCTTCGTTAAATGCTCAGCGTCAGTTAATGACATCAGGTAATGGTTTAGACGTATCGTTTGAACGTTTATCATCAGGCTTTCGTATCAATCGTGCAGCAGATGATGCAGCGGGTCTTCAAATCACTGACCGTATGACATCGCAAATTCAAGGCTTAAACCAAGCTATTCGTAATGCGAACGATGCAATTTCACTGTCACAAACAGCTGAAGGTGCAATGCAAGAAATCACGAATTCACTACAACGTATTCGTCAGTTAGCGATTCAAGCACAAAACGGTATCAATGGCTCATCAGACCGTTTAGCACTGCAAAAAGAAGTATCAGCATTAAAAACAGAAATCAGTCGTATCGGTGCCACGACTCAGTTTGCCGGCGTTGACTTATTAAGAGGTGATTACTCAGCCGCTTTCTTAGTGGGTGCAAATGGTGGTCAATCCATTTCAGTTAATTTATCTCGTCAAGGCGGCTTTGGTGCATCGGGTTTAGGTGTTGGTCAAATCTCGGTCGCGACAGAGCAACAAGCGTCTGCGGCGTTAACGTTAATTGATGGTGCGATTTCAGTAATAGGTGGAACACGTGCCGATTTAGGTGCATTACAAAACCGTTTCCAATCAACGATTCGTAACTTATCAAACGTTGTTGAAAATGTATCAGGTGCACGCTCGCGTATCAAAGATACCGACTTTGCGGCAGAAACAGCGGAATTAACCCGAAATCAGATTTTACAACAAGCAAGCCAAACGGTTTTAAGCCAGGCGAACCAACGTCCACAAGCGGCATTATCACTATTAGGATAAAGCTAGGTTAATCAAAAAGCTCAACCGACTTACGATAGAAAAAATACTGGTAGAAAGTTGAGCGCATACTATTGACGGAAAAGTGGTGTTTTTAAAGTGGAAAAGGATTGCCATAAAGTGGCAGCTGGTTTGAAATTTTTGTGTTGTTTTTCGATTTCAATACGCTAAGTAACTTAAAACTTGCTAACTAAAACTGCTTAGTCGGTAAAAAACTAACTTTAAATTTGCTCTTTCTCTCCAAGTCTGAGCATTGAACGGGGTAAAACAATTGTTTTACCCCGTTTTTTTATTTTTATCGTCACTGATTTAGATAAAATAAAAAATTGGCATGCAACTTGAAACTAAAACAATGTGTCAGGAAATTGAATTCAACCTCAAGTTTTCATTTTCTTACATGCGATTATTTTTTATTTGTAGGTACCCAAGTAAAGAATGATCATTTAACTTGCGAACGATTATTCGATAGGAAGAGTAAAGCAAGTTAGATTTCAGCCGGCGATAGTTAGGAAACCATCTCACACTCACCTAATTATTCGCCGGCTTACTTCCATCTGTTTATCTTATCCCGTTATAAAACACCTCCTTTAATTCTATTGCTTGAGTTTTTTGATTTTTATTTTCTTTATTAAATTTAATTAAAACAATAGCTTAAGTTTTTTTAGTGAATTTATGAAAAAAAACTTAAAAAAATACTAAAGCTTGTTAAGAATCTTCCGATAACTACTACGAGGGGAAAAATAATGGTTTGATTTTGGGTTGAGGGACCTGATTTCAAATGAAGTTTTAAGGTTACTCGTTTTCGAGTTTTGAGGAGAAACTTAGTTAAGTTGGGGAACTAGCTAGGTGGACCAGGAGATTTAACTATGTCTATGTTTGTTAACACAAATGTGTCTTCAATTAATGCTCAGCGTCAATTAATGAACTCTGGCAATTCTTTAGATACATCTTATGAACGTCTATCTTCAGGCTTCCGTATTAACCGTGCAGCAGATGATGCCGCGGGTATGCAGATTTCTGACCGTATGACGTCACAGATCCAAGGTTTAAACCAGGCGATCCGTAATGCAAATGATGGTATTTCAGTGGTACAAACTGCTGAAGGTGCATTACAAGAGATCACTACTTCACTGCAACGTATCCGCCAGTTAGCGATTCAATCGCAAAATGGTATCAATGGTTCTTCAGACCGTGCAGCACTTCAAAAAGAGGTATCAGCACTTAAAACTGAAATTAGCCGTATCGGTCAAAACACACAGTTCGCCGGTGTTGATTTATTAAAAGGCACGTATTCTGCCGCTTTCTTAGTCGGTGCGAATGGCGGTCAAACTATTTCTGTGAATCTTTCTTCTACAGCTCCTAATGGTGGTTATGGTGCTTCAGGTTTAAACATAGGTAGTGTTGATATCAGTACTGCAGGTGGTGCATCTGCTGCTTTGGCATCGGTTGATGCTGCTATTTCAACAGTTGGTGGTACCCGTGCAGATTTAGGTGCACTTCAAAACCGTTTCCAATCTACAGTGCGTAACTTATCTAACGTTGTAGAGAACGTATCTGCAGCCCGTTCTCAGATTCGTGATACAGATTTTGCTAGTGAAACGGCTGATTTAACGCGTAATCAGATTTTACAGCAAGCGAGTTTATCTGTTCTGAGTCAAGCGAACCAACGTCCGCAATCAGCTTTATCTTTATTAGGTTAATAAGCGTAAAGCTAGCTAAGTCTCTGAAATAGGTTGCTATAATATAAATATAGCAACCAGCTTAGCTGACGTAGTTTGGAGGTCAGTATGGATATTAATATATCTCAAGCTGGTACTAATTTTGCTTATCAGGAATCAAATAAGCCTGATCTTAATGATCAAGCTGTTGAAAAGGCTGATAAAGCTAAAAATAGTCAAACTTCTGACAGTCTTTTTACTGAGCCAAATCTTGATGCAACAACGCAAGGTATAACTCAAGTTCAGCCGCAAGCGGTCGATAAAGTAAATAGGCAAGAGGAAGATGTCGAATCTGCACTCTCTGAAGTGTCTGAATTTGTTCAACAGTCTAATCGAAATTTGAATTTTTCGTTCGATCCAGACTCTAATCAAACAGTGATTAAAGTAACAGATTCGGAATCAGGAGATGTAATCCGACAAATTCCATCAGAAGAAGTAATCGCACTTGCTGAGCGTATTAACAAACTACAGTCCGATGTCGGTGAAGCTGTTGGCATAGGAGTATTTGTTAATAACCAAGTGTAAATGATTTGAGAGGTTCATCATGGGTATCCAGTCGATCGGTGTCGGCTCTGGTTTAGACTTAGACGGCTTAGTAACTCAGTTATTAGAAGTTGAAAGACAACCAAAATATGATCGTTTAGACAGACGAGAAGAAGAGCTAGATGCTGTTATATCGGGTTTAGGCAAACTCAAAGAAAAAATGGGATCTTTTAAAGATTCTGTTGATGG
Source organism: Marinifaba aquimaris (assembly GCF_013328345.1). Lineage (GTDB taxonomy): Bacteria > Pseudomonadota > Gammaproteobacteria > Enterobacterales > Alteromonadaceae > Marinifaba > Marinifaba aquimaris. The sequence goes on along the minus strand of NZ_JABULX010000001.1, from coordinate 161,677 downwards.
ACTTCGAAATTCATTCGATTTGCAAGGTCGTAAAGCTGTTGCTTCTCACCCAGGTATTGATGGTGAGGGCAATGGCCCTTTCACCGCCGAAGCGGGTAACAGTGCTACGCAAGGCTCTTACCAAATTTCTGTTGAGCAACTTGCTCGTGGTAGCCGTTTCGAATCTGAAAATGGCGCATTTACCAGTTCATCAGACTCTGTTAGTGATATTGCTGATACGCTAACTCTTTCCGTCGGTTCTGACTCTTTCGACATTGCTGTGACAGCTGGAATGACGATGCAGCAGCTTCGCTCTGCCATCAACGATGCCAGTGACAACTTTGGTGTTAAAGCTAATATTATCGATACGGGAACCGGAACTGGTGCAAAGTTAGTACTGACTTCAGAAACCACTGGTGCTGGCAATGATTTGACATTGTCTAATGCGGCAGGTGCGGGTAACGCAACGCTGCAGTTTATCTCTGATCCAGATACTGCCAATGGTGGTGGTGTTACACAAAACGCGCAAAATGCTAAAGCTGTTATCGACGGCTTAGCTGTAGAAAGTGCGACCAACGAATTTGACAATGTTATAGAGTATGTCTCTTTTGAAGTAACAACGTTATCAGAGGTCGATTATTTGGATACTGCAGGCGATCCCGTCTATAAAAAATCAACACTTGAGGTTGGTGCAGATAAAGATGGCCTTAAAAATAAAATCACTGATTTTGTTGATGATTACAATGCGCTTATCAAAGAGATTGATACATTAACTAAATACGGCTTATCAGAAGCCGAAGATGATGGCCCTCTTGCTGGTGACTTTATGACTCGTGGTATTGAAACAGGGCTTGCAAGTATCATTTCACAAAATGTAGCGGCTTCTGAGCTCGGTACTTTATTTCAAATTGGCATCTCTATTAATGATGATGGCGAACTTGAAATCGGTGATATTGATGAATATGGTCTCGGGTCAGGGCAAGAAAAACTCGATAAGGCGCTTGATGAAAATTACGATGATATTGCGACTTTATTTTCTGATGAAAACGGAATAGCTAATCAGCTTTATGATTATCTTCACCAATATACCACTTATGGTGGCTTACTTGTTTCACGTGAGGATAACTTAAAAGAGCAGCTTGAAGGAGTTGGTGATGAAAGAGCTAGGGTTGAATTACAAATGATGGATTACGAACAAGTACTAAGAGATAAATATATCAATTTAGATTTAACAGTGGCTAAATTAAACCGTACCGGTAATTCGATTGCTGCGGCGTTAGGTTATTAGGAGTTAAATGGTTATGTATAAAGCTATAAATGCTTACCAAAAAGGTAACTTAAAACAAGAAATCGCTTTGGCTGATCCACACAAATTAACCTTAATGTTAATGCAAGGCGCCTTGGATAAAATGGCTTTTGCCAAAGGTTGTATCGAGCGAAAAGAATTTGAAGCCAAAGGGCAACACTTATCTAAAGTTACGGCAATATTAGTTAATTTGCGCGATTCACTAGATATGAAAGTAGGCGGCGAGGTCAGTGAAAACTTATTTGCCTTGTACGAGTACATGATTGGACGTATAACTGATGCACATGTTCAAAATAGTACTAGTATTGTAGATGAAGTGATACAGCTGATGTTGCCTATTAAAACAGCATGGGCTGCGATACCTGAGGATGCAAAGCAAGAAGCTTATCAGTTACAAAAACAGCAAAAAGCAGCCGTGTGAAAAAAAATATAGAGCTCGATTCTAAATTTACGTTGGACTTTTTAAAGTCCAACACTTTATCTATTGAAGAACTACTTAATAAAGCCGAGTATTCTGAGCAAGATTTATTTTCGCTCATCGAAGAGCGGGATGACCTGATTGAAAACTACATCAAGAGTAATGAAGTACCCGATCGACACTTTTTAGAGCAAGAGCTAAGTAACAATGAAAAGTTACTTACTATACTCAAACCCCTTCTAAAACAAACCGAAAAGCAACTTCACCACTTCGTAAGAGGCAGAAAAGCCGTTAAAAACTATAAATAGTTGGCATAACTTCGTGATTTTATTATGCTATTTTTAGCTGCCGCGATAGTCTGTTGATTGTTCGCGCAAGATCCTTATTTTTATTAGCTTGGTAGGCTTTATATATGTTTGATAATAAATCAATTCTTATTACTGGTGGCACAGGTTCATTTGGTAAATGTTTTATTAATTTTTTGCTTGCCAATTATAATCCTATGAGGGTCATTGTTTATTCTCGTGATGAGCTTAAGCAATTTGAAATGCAGCAAGAGTATCAGCACAAAGCTATGCGTTATTTTATTGGTAATGTTAGGGATAAGGAAAGACTCTTATCTGCCATGCGTGATGTTGATTATGTTGTCCATGCTGCTGCATTAAAACAAGTGCCTGCCGCTGAATACAATCCGATGGAGTGTATCAAGACGAATATCATGGGCGCACAAAATGTAATCGATGCGTGTATTGAAGCCAACGTACGCCGTGTAATCGCGCTATCGACAGATAAAGCTGCGAATCCTGTGAACTTATACGGTGCAACTAAGCTCGCATCAGATAAGCTTTTTGTTGCAGCAAATAATATTGCTGGTGCAAAAGGGCCCAGATTTGCTGTTGTTCGTTATGGCAATGTGGTTGGCTCTCGTGGTTCTGTTGTACCATTTTTTAAACAACTACTAAGCCAAGGCGTTGAAAAGCTTCCCGTGACACATACCGACATGACTCGTTTCTGGCTTCCACTAGAGCAAGGTGTTGAGTTTGTGGTTAAGAACTTCTCGCGCATGCAAGGCGGCGAAATATTTGTGCCGAAAATTCCATCTGTTCGCATTTTAGACCTCGTTGAAGCGATGAGTGGAACAAGAGAGCACGAATTAATTGGTATTAGGCCCGGTGAAAAAATGCACGAAGTAATGGTGCCAGAAGAAGTCGCTCACCAAACGATTGAGTTTGATGATCATTACGTGATCACTCCTGCAATTTCGTTTTTTGAAAAAGAGCTCAATTACAACAAGAATAAATTAGGTGAAGCAGGAGTATCTGCTACCGATGCTTTTGAATATCATTCCGGTACTAACCCTCATTTCTTATCAGTAGATGAATTAAAAGTTCTTAATAAAAACTTCGCATAGGCCGATATTAAGTTAATAAAGTAAAGTCGGATACGCGTTTTTATGTCTGAGCAATCTCATATTCCCTATGGCATGCATCACATTGAGCAAGATGATATTGATGCGGCCATTGATGTTTTAGAAAACCACTTTTTAACTCAAGGCCAAAAGGTCCCTGAATTTGAAGCTCGTCTTGCTGAATTTGCCGGCGCGCAATATGCAGTTGCCGTCAACTCTGGTACATCAGCTCTGCATATTGCCTGTTTAGCACTAGGTGTCGGTAAGGGGGATAAGGTATGGACAAGTCCAAATACCTTTGTTGCATCTGCAAACTGTGCTCTGTATTGCCAAGCCGAAGTTGATTTTGTTGATATTGATAGTGATACCTTAAATATTTCAGTTGAATCCCTTGCAGAGAAGTTACGCTGGGCTGAAAAGCATAACTGTTTACCTAAAGTTGTCATCGTGGTGCATTTTGCAGGTTTGAGTTGTGATATGCAGGCAATTGATAAGTTAGCTAAAAAATATTATTTTTCTGTCATCGAAGATGCGAGTCATGCTTTTGGCGGTCAATACCAGCAGCAGATGATTGGCTGTTGTAATTATTCAAGTGCCACCATATGTAGCTTTCATCCTGTAAAACCGATAACCACAGCTGAAGGTGGCGCTGTATTAACAAATGATGCAAAACTTGCTAAGCGATTAAATCTATTTGCTAAACACGGGGTGACTCGTGATGAAACTCAGATGAGCTGCGCGACTGAACGTTTAGAGCATGGTGACTGGTACTATCAGCAGGTTGAGCTTGGCTATAATTACCGGCTAAGTGATTTACAGGCAGCTCTAGGTATAAGTCAGCTTAAAAAACTCAGTCACTATATCGAGCTTAGGCTAGAGAAAGCCAAAAAATATCACGCCTTGTTAGCGAATCACTTAGATGAATATTCAATTAAATTGCCACTATTGTCAGAACAGTCTGCCTGGCACATATACACAATCCAAATTCCTGCCAAACAGCGCAAGGTCGTATTTGATGCCCTAAGAGCGAATAATATTGGTGTTAATGTTCATTATATTCCAGTGCACCTTCAACCTTTTTATCAACAGATGGGGTTTAAAAAAGGCGATTTTCCTATAGCTGAGCAATATTACCAATCGGCATTAACGCTCCCTTTATTTCCGGCATTAACATATCAGCAGCAGCAAAAAGTAATTGAATGTTTGTTAGCGGCTTTAAAACAAACTAAGCCTTAAGAATATCTTAAGCAAGCCGACAAATAGCATAATGAAACTGATTTAAAAAAGTTAACAAGAAATGAATTTAGCTGTTATTCCCGCTCGTGGTGGAAGTAAAAGAATAGCCAAAAAAAATATCAAGTTGTTCGCTGGTAAACCTTTGCTTGCTTACTCAATAGAGGCGGCAAAAGCTAGCCAAGTTTTTGACAAAATTGTGGTTTCAACCGATTGTGATGAAATTGCACAAGTTGCAATTGAATATGGCGCTGAAGTCCCATTTATTCGGCCTGCGGAACTATCCGATGATTTTACCGGGACCACGCCTGTTACCGAACATGCTATTCGTTATTTCCAGCAACAAGGAGATAGAATTGATTATGCATGTTGCATCTATGCGACCGCGCCTTTTTTAGAAGCAAGCTATTTACGCACCGGCTTAGCGCTGTTGCTGGAAAATGAAGATAAAGCCTTTGCTTTTTCATGCACGACTTTTGCTTTTCCAATTCAAAGAGCGATAAAAATGCAAGGCGGTGGCGTAAGCCCAATGTATCCTGAATATATCGCTAAGCGCTCTCAAGATTTGGTCGAGGCTTATCACGATGCAGGGCAATTTTATTGGGGTAAAGTTGGCAAAGGTTATTTAGCTGAACCAAAAACTGGCATGTTCTCAACTCACAGTTTACCCATCATCCTACCAAGGCATTTAGTTCAAGATATTGATACTGAGGAAGATTGGTTTAGAGCTGAGTTGATGTACCAAGCTTACGTTCAATCTAAACATTCAAATGACGATTAAAGAGTAAAGGAAAACATGAGCAAAAAAATCTTAATTATTCGAATGATGACTCTCGCCGATGTGATCAGTATTGGTGTTCCCGCACTTCGTCATTATCAACAAAAATACCTTGATGCTGAGATTACTTTTTTAACACATGACCAAGGTGCTGAAATTGCAGACTTGGTTGATAAACGAATTAAGGTTCAGCTACTGCCAAATGGAACCTGGCCAGATAACATTTTACCTGCGATGGAAAGCTTTTTGGGCTTGGCAGAGGATATAGTGAGAATTGGCTATGATGAAATTATTTGTTTAGATACGCATTTTATGCCTTGTTTTCTCGCTCGTTTTTTAAAAGATGCCGGTGAAAACGTCATCGGTAATACGATGAATAAGTCAGTGCAAGATCTCATCACTGAATTTCAAACTCAAACGCTTAAGCCTGAATATGTAAGCGATGCTCGAGAATATTTAGAATCAAGCTTTTTTACTATGGTCAGCTGGCATACGCAGTGGTGGCAAACATCACCCGCTGAGAAAGGTTATGGCGAGTATTATCTAGCTAAAGCTTGCGGGTTAACAAACTTTACTTACGACAATCACATCGATGTAGAGCCAGCTATTAGTTTAAATGAAGTCAAATCAGACAAAAAAATTATTGCCCTAGCAACTCAAACCACGGGACAGGAACAGGGATATCCTTTTACTAAGCAGCTCAAGTGGGCATTGGAAGACTTAGGCTATCATGTTGTCAGCAGCTTCAATTCTTCTACTCCCATCAAACAGCAATTAGCGCTTTTGAAACAAGCTGATTTAGCCGTCACCACAGCGAATGCATCATTATGGCTTGCTAAAGCCGTTGCTTGTCCTACATTGACGTTAGCAGGTGACTTACCACCAGTGACATTAATGGCTGATTATACGATTGAAAACAGTAGTTTGAGTGAAGTTGAAGTGGCCAGTCTCGTGGATAGTATCAAAGAAATCGTACCGCTAAGTTAATGAAAAATATTATTGAAATTGCCCAAAGAAAAATTGGTGAAGGGCAATTGCCATTCATCATTGCAGAATTATCTGGTAATCATAACCAGGATTTGGCACTTGCTAAAAAAATGATCAAAGCGGCAAGTGAAGCGGGTGTAGATGCTATCAAGCTTCAGACATATACAGCCGACTCTATGACGCTTAATATTGATTCAGATAACTTTAGAATCATGGAAAAAGACTCTTTGTGGTACGGTCGACATCTCCATGATTTATATCAGCAAGCTTGTACACCTTACGATTGGCATCAAGCAATATTTGATTATGCAAAAGAGCTAGGTCTAATCGCTTTTAGTTCGCCATTCGATGAGCAAGCCGTCGATTTCCTTGAAACGCTCGATGTTCCAGCCTACAAAATTGCATCTTTTGAGCTAACTGATATTCCGTTAATAGAAAAGGCTGCTAGCACTGGAAAACCACTGATTTTGTCAACCGGTATGGCCTCTAAAGCTGAAATCGAACAGGCACTAATGGCAGCAAAAGGTGTAGGTGCAGAAGATATTATTTTATTAAAGTGCACGAGTACTTACCCGGCGACACCTGAAAATACTAACTTAAATACTATTTCTGATTTAACTAAACGTTTTGACGTGTTGGTTGGGTTATCTGATCATACGCGAGGTATTGGTGTATCTGTGGCTGCAGTTGCGCTCGGGGCTTGTGTTATTGAAAAACACTTTGTTTTAGACCGAAATGCAGGTGGGGTTGATGCCGCATTTTCACTTGAACCTGCAGAGTTTAAAGCACTCGTCGAGGCCAGTGTTGCTGCTTCTCAAGCTATGGGGGCGGTTGTCTATGGTGGTACTGCAGCTGAAGAAAAGTCGAAATATTATCGACGGTCTATCTTTGCTACTAAGGCCATAGCAAAGGGGGAAGCATTTACGCGAGACAATACACAAGTAGTGAGGCCTGCTATTGGGTTAGCGCCTAAACATTATAAAAGTGTATTGCAAGCTCATGCCAAACACGCTTTAAATGCAGGCGATGCCATTTACCCTGATCATGTGTCTGGCTTTTTGGACTGATTCGGTGTGAATATTTTATTTAGGGTTGATGCCAGTTCACAAATGGGAACAGGCCATTTAGTTCGCTGTTTTGCATTAGCTCAAGCTTTAGACCAAGTAGAAATTCGCAGTATTTTTTTAGTTGATACTCAAACGCAAGCATTTTTAGAAAAGCTGCCTTGCTTTGACTTTCAATATATCACACTTGAAGATGCCAAAAGTACAACTGAGGTTACTCAATGTGCTGAGCAGTTTAATACCGATGTTTTGGTCATTGACGGTTATCACTTTAGCACTGAGTATCGTTTAGCGCTTAAGCAAAATGGTCTTTATATGGTTGCAATTGACGACAATAATGACTTAGGAGAACTACATGCTTCTATTATCGTCAACCCGTCTGTCTATAAAGCGAATACGCCAAATTATCCAAAACAGGGTGTAAAATTACTGACAGGTGAGAACTATCGCCTGTTAAGGCAAGAAATTACTGGGCAGTTACCTGTGACCTGGTCTAAGCGATCGGGAATTGCAATTATACTGGGGGGGAGCGATCCTCGAGCCCTAACATTACCAGTGACGATAAGTCTTATTAAAGTACTGAATCAACAGGGGATATCGCCTGATGTCAACGTTATTATTGGTGCAGCAGTATCTGAACAAGCTGAACTAATAAAACAGTTGTCATCTTTAAAATCTGATTACCCTTATCTTTGTTGGTCAATAAACCCTCCCAACATTGCCTCTATTCTAGCGAATAAACAGCTCGTTATCAGCGCAGCAGGAGGCACGCAATTTGAATTATTTGCATTAGCTACTCCTGCTATTTTACTTGCTGCCTATGAGAACCAAATAGCAAACAGCCAAATTGCAGCAGAGCAAGGTTGGGCAAAGGTGATCAATGTAGGCGCTGAGTTTGATGAATTAATTTTTGAACGTGTTTGCAAAGACGTTTTAAATGCGTCTGCATTAAAAGGTATGCATGATAAAACTGACCATTACGGTGATGAAGGTGCCCTCAATTGTGCTTTGGCTATAAAAAGTGAGTTTTTTCTTAAGCCACCTACACTTAAATAAGACCATATATAGAGGTTAAAGCATGAAAGCTGTTGTTTTTTTCTTGTTGTTTATAATCACTCCGAGCGCTTTTGCGAAAAGCTTGTTAATTCACGCTGGTAGCTTGATTGACGGTGTAGCCAGTACGGTTAAAAATAATGTCTCTGTTAGGGTCAAAGGAAATAAGATTGTCTCTGTTGAATTAGGTTTTATCACGCCAAGTGAAAGCGATGAGTTAATCGATTTATCAGAGCATACACTTATGCCGGGATTAATGGATATGCATACTCATCTATCTGGTGAATTTACTAAAGGCGCTTACAGTGAAAAATTCTTCTTGAATCCTACTGATTATGCACTACGTTCTACCGTCTACGCAAAAGATACACTTATGGCTGGCTTCACAACAGTGAGGGACTTAGGAGAGTTAAGTAAAGGGGTAACTGTCAGTTTAAGAAATGCAATTAATAAAGGCTGGGTAATTGGTCCGAGAATTTATACCGCTGGCAAAACGATCGCAACTACCGGTGGACACGCTGACCCAACGAATGGATTAAACCATGAGCTAATGAAAGACCCTGGGCCAAAAGAGGGTGTAATAAATAGCCCTGAAGATGCCTACAAAGCCATTCGTCAGCGATACAAAGAGGGAGCGGACGTAATTAAGTTGACCGTTACAGGTGGCGTATTGAGCTTGGCAAAAAGTGGTGACAACCCACAGTTTACTGATTCTGAACTCAATGCAATTATGGATGCGGCTAAAGACTATAATTTTGTCGTTGCTGTGCATGCACATGGTGCACAAGGAATGAAACGAGCTATCAGAGCAGGTGTCGATTCTATTGAGCATGGTACATTCATGGACGATGAAGTCATCAATATGATGATTGAACAAGGTACTTGGTATGTACCAACTATCACAGCTGGAAAATGGGTAGCAGAAAAAGCTCAAGAACAAGGCTTTTACCCTGAAGTGGTAAGGCCTAAAGCATCTGCGGTAGGCCCTAAAATTCAAAGTACATTCACCAAAGCGATTAACCGTGGTGTTAAGATTGCTTATGGGACTGATGCTGGTGTTTACCCTCATGGTTTAAATGCTCGAGAGTTCAGTTATATGGTTGAGGCCGGTATGAAACCTATGGATGCAATCAAGTCTGCAACAATCAATGCCGCAACTTTATTAAGGGTTGAAAACAAGCTAGGTAGTATAGAAGTTGATAAGCTAGCCGATATAGTAGCTGTTAAAGGCAACCCTTTAGTGAATATCAAATTAATGGAAAACATCGCCTTTGTTATGAAGGATGGAGTGGTTTATAAGCATGCAAAGTAAACTGGAAGGTTATCAAATCAGTTTAGATCCTCTGGTAGATGATAATTATAAAAAGTTAAGAGGGTGGTGTAATAAAGCTGAAATACGCCTAGTGATGCGAAATACTTCAGAAATTAGTGAATTAGCTCATGCTAAATGGTTTAGTTAGGTGACCCCATTAGTTCTGAAGAGCTTAACCGCACTACACAAAGAATTCTTCAAGAGAGACTTAATAATGATTTTCGAAAATAACCAAATACAAACATTAATTTTCCAAGCAATTGATGAGCTAAACGCACTGCGTGAAGAAGAATTAATTGATAAATCTCCATCTACAGCACTATATGGACAAGCCAGTCCACTAGACTCTGTCGATTTGGTTAATTTATTACTTTCGATAGAAGAGTTCTTAGAAGACGAATTTGATATCAGCTTTACCATTGCTAATGAAAAAGCGATGTCGTTGAAAAATAGCCCTTTCAAGTCAGTGGCATCATTAACGGATTATTTAACTACTGAATTAGCCACTGCAGATAGTTAAAAATATAAAATCGATAAGCTTAACAGCTAAGGCATTAGTCATGGATACGAGCAACTCAACTTTGGTTATATTGATTACGGGAACCAGTAAAGGCATTGGACTTGCTCTGGCTGAACATTACTTAAAACTTGGCCATGTTGTTTATGGTTGCAGCCGTTCTGAAGCGGCAATTGACCATGATGCTTATTATCACTTTGCTTTAGATGTGAGTGATGAAAAACAAGTTAAAAGTCTATTCTCTGCAATACGAAAACAGCATAAAGGTTTAGATGTTTTGATCAATAACGCAGGTGTTGCTGCTATGAATCATGCCATGTTAACGCCTATGGATACAGTCGAAAAAATCTTTAATGTGAATGTTTTTGCTAGTTTTTTATTTTGTCGTGAAGCTGTGAAATTAATGCGTAAAAGACCATCTGGTCGTATTGTTAATTTCTCTACGGTTGCGGTGTCTTTTAGTTTAGCTGGCGAAGCTATTTATGCTGCCTCTAAGTCGGCAGTTGAAACCTTGACTCGAGTACTAGCGAAAGAATTTGCAGAGTTTAATGTCACGGTTAATGCCATTGGTCCAACGCCTGTTCAAACCGATCTGATACGTAATGTCCCAGATGACAAAATCGAACAATTACTTAGTCAACAAAGCATTAAACGATTAGGCGAATTTGCCGATGTAATTAATGTGACTGATTTTTATATTCAGCCATCCAGTGACTTTATAACAGGTCAGGTTATGTATCTTGGAGGCGCTTGATGTTAGAAGCTCAATTTATCGGTTTTTTATTAGAACGTTTTGAACAAAATAGAGACAAAGACGCTATTGTATGGCGAGAGCAAGTTTATTCTTATGCTTGGTTAAAAGATAAAGTTGAAACTTGGCATCAGGCTTTAATTGATAGTGATATTGAGCATGGTCATGTTGTCATGGTTGAAGCGGACTACTCACCTAGTTCAATTGCGTTACTCATTGCCTTAATTGAATACCAAGCGATTATTGTGCCCATTACAGACTCTGTATCCCATAAAAAAGAAGAGTTTATTGAAACGGCGCAAGCTGAATATTTAATTCAAATTGCTGCTGATGATAGTTGCCAATTTACTAGCCTAAACCAAAACGCAGAGCATGATTGTTTCAGCAAGTTGAGATCTGAAAAAGTGCCAGGTTTGATTTTATTTTCTTCTGGCTCTACTGGGAAAAGTAAGGCAGCAGTTCACGATCTCGCTAAGCTATTGGAGAAATATAAAGTACCACGTCATGCACTAAGAGCGATCACCTTTTTACTTTATGACCACATCGGTGGGGTTAATACCTTACTTTATACCCTATCTAATGCCGGTTGTGTGATCACTGTTGCCGATAGAAAGCCCGATACTGTACTCGCTGCTGTAGATAAATTTTCAGCGGATTTATTACCCACATCGCCCACTTTTATCAATTTGATTTTGATCAGTGAAGCTTATCAACGCCACCAATTAACAAGCCTTAAAACTGTGACTTATGGCACAGAGCCAATGCCTGAATCAACCTTATTACGTTTTAATAAGCAATTTCCGCATATCAAATTATTGCAAACTTACGGTTTATCAGAGCTAGGTATTTTGCGTTCGAAATCGAAAGATAACGATTCCTTGTGGGTTAAAATTGGTGGTGAAGGTTTTGAAACGCGTGTCACCGGTGACAATATCTTAGAAATAAAAGCCTATTCTGGCATGTTAGGCTATTTAAATGCACCTAGCCCATATACTGAAGATGGTTGGTTTCATACAGGGGATCAAGTTGAAGTCGATGGCGAATATATGCGTATTTTAGGGCGTAAATCTGAAATCATTAACGTGGGTGGACAAAAGGTTTATCCCGCGGAAGTGGAGAGCGTTTTACAACAATTAGATTTTATCGCTGAATCTGAGGTTTATGGTGAAAAAAATGCGCTGCTGGGTAATGTCGTATGTGCAAAATTAAGATTAAATACTTTGGCCGCAGAGCAAGATAAAAAAACATTGAAACGTCAAATTAAGCAACATTGCTCGCAAAGCTTAGAGAGTTTCCAAGTACCTGCCAAATTTAAATTTGATGATAGTGAGCAATTCAGTCCTCGTTTTAAAAAGATGCGCACGCTCTAAGCTATATGTTTGAATTTAAATTAATGACTGAGGCTGATTTACCTCAAGTGATGATATGGCGCACTAGTGATTCGGTAACCGAGTTTATGTTTACCGACATTAAAGCAGATTTAGATGCACAAAAAACATGGTTTGCCAAAGTATCTAAAGATATAACTTGCTGCTATTGGCTTATTTATTATCAACAAAAGCCGATAGGCGTAATCAGTATCAATGACATTGATGTAACCGCTAAAATTTGTAGTTGGGGTTTTTATATTGGTGATAACAATTGCCGTAATCTAGGTGGTTTAGTTCCACCTTATTTTTATAATCATGTTTTTTTGAATACCGATATAAAGGCTATTTTTGCTGAAGTTATGGAGCATAACCATCAGGTTAAAAAGTTACATCGCTTGCATGGTTATGAGCTAATAAGAACACTCAAAGGCTATATAAAGAAAGGCGAAAGAACCTTTGATGTTGACTGTTATCAGCTAGCTAAAGCGGTTTGGTTATCTAAAAAGCGCTTTACTAAACTGATTGCTAATTTTGAAGTAGAGAGTAATTAAATGACTACAGCTAAGCTCAAACTGAGCGTAATTGTCCCTGTTTATAATTTAGAAAATTACATCACAGAATGTTTGGATGGATTAGTCGAACAGAAAGTTAACTTCAATTTTGAGATCGTAGTGGCTAATGACTGTTCTACTGATAATTCGCTGGCCATTGTCCAAGCATACCAGGCTCGCTTTCCTGAGCTGATCAGAATAATCGATAACAAAGTTAACCAGCGTTTAGCCCAAAATATGCGTTTATTGCTTGCTGTAGCGAAAGGCGAATACATTGCTTATATGGATGGTGACGATGTTGCCTTACCGGGTAAATTACAAGCGCAAGTTGATTATTTAGATAATCATCCTGACTGTGGCATGGTCTACCACGAAGTAGAAGTATTCGATTCAGATACGAATGCGACAAAAGGCTACTACACGCGTAATTATTATAATCGTCAGTACATTCCCCAAAAGGCCAATATTGAACATGTGGTTAAATACGGTTCATTTTTTCAAGCCAGCACCTTGATGTTTAGACGCCATTCTCATTTAGATAAAGTGGTGGACGACCAATGTAAAATTATATTAGACCAGCCATTTCAGGTATTAAATGCAGGTTTTTTACAAGGCAGTATCGAAGGCATTGGTGAGGTGCTAGGACGATACCGAATTCATGCAAATAGTTTTGGTGCGATGACATTAAAGGATCATACTCGTCGAGAGCAAGTATTAGCTGATCAATTGCAGGCAATTAGCAATGCTAGACAGTTTAATATTAGCGAAGATGTGATCAATCAAGGCAAGGCTCATTACTATTTTGCGACCGCACTATTTTTCTTGAAAATCGATAATATTGTCTTATTTGAAAAATACCTAAAAAAGTCAGATATAAATGGTTTTCGGTTTGATGAGCGTCATGGCTTAGCCATTGATTTAATTGAAGATCCTGATAGGGTTAAAGCTGAGTTAGGTTTTAATTAAAGACTTCTACGAGCCTAGCCGATATATAAAGAATGTAGCTTTGCTAGGTAAGAATGATGAATTTCAATAAGTATGACGTTGTAGTCATTGGTGCTGGGTTTTCTGGTGCAGTTATGGCTGAACGTTTTGCTAGCCAACAAAATAAAAGAGTTTTGGTATTAGAGCAACGCCCACATATTGCCGGTAATTGCTATGATAAAATTGATACTAACGGCGTGATGATCCATCAGTATGGTCCTCATCTTTTTCATACTCGCCATGATGATGTTTGGGATTACTTAAGCCAGTTTACCGAATGGCATCCATACGAACATAAAGTTTTAGCTCACATTGATGGCAAATTGTCTCCAGTGCCTTTTAATTTAAATTCCCTTTATGCTTTTTATCCTGAACAAGAAGCAATAGCTTTAGAATCCTTGCTCATTAAAAGGTATGGGGAAAATGCCAAGATACCGATATTAGAGTTAAAAGAAACGGACGAACCTGCTTTACAAGCATTAGCTGAGTTTATTTATAATAAACTATTTGTTAATTACACCTGTAAACAATGGGGTTGCAAGCCAGAAGATATCGCACCTGCGGTGACTGCTAGAGTGCCGGTGGTGCTTAATCGAGACGACCGCTACTTCCATGATAAGTATCAAGCTATTCCGAAAGCTGGATACAGTAAATTAATAGAAAACATGTTGAGTCATCCAAATATTCAGGTGAAATTAGCTACCGATGCAAAAAATTATCTTCAGCTAGATCTAGCTAGTAAACAGGTCTTATTTGAGGGGGATGTTTTTGCAGGTCAACTCGTTTTTACTGGAATGCTCGATCAGTTATTAGATTATGCTAAGGGGGAATTACCTTATCGGTCATTACAATTTCAGTTTGAACAGCATGACAAAGAATATTTTCAACCTGCAACAACGGTTAATTACCCAAATGATGAAGAGTTTACTCGTATTACTGAATTTAAACATATTCTTTCTCAAAAATTGAACGGTACAACTATCGTCAAAGAGTTTCCACAGGATTACGATAGACATGATCCCAAGTGTAATATTCCTTATTACCCAATTTTTAATGAACAAAACCAACAAGCATATGAAGCATATGCTGATGTGATCGGTGATTTTGATAATGTCATCGCAATTGGGCGTTTGGCTCAATATAAATACTTCAATATGGACGATGCTGTTAAAAATGCGTTGAACTGCTTTTCTAAACCAGAAGGGGGATAAGGTGAGTCAAGCTTTAGTTAGCGTTATCATTCCTGTTTATAATTCAGAGCAATTCTTAGAAGACGCTATTGGGAGTATATTGAATCAAACATATGCGAATTTAGAAGTCATATGTATCGATGACGGTTCTGTGGATTCATCATTTAATATTCTACAAAATTTAATGTCTAAGGATTCTAGATTAAAAATTTTTAAAAACCCTATAAACCTTGGTATCAGTGCAACTTTAAATAAGGCAATAAGCCTCTCTAGTGGTGAATATATAGCGAGAATGGATGCTGATGATATTGCTTTACCTCATCGGTTAAATGAGCAGGTTGCTTTTTTAGAGAAATATGAGGATGTAGATATTGTCGGGTCATGGGCCTTATTATTCGGTGATCGGGATGAGGTTTTTTATTACCGACGTTATGATGAGTTTATTAAAGCAATGTTATTTTTTAGGCATAATGGCTTCCCTCATTATTCCTTATTAGCTAGGAAGGGACTCTATAACGAATTTGAATATGATCCGCTTTACGATTCTGTTGAAGATACAGAACTTTGGTGCCGTATTGTTAAAGAAAAACCTTCTGCGAAGTTTGCTAATATTCAATCTGTATTAACGCATTACCGAGTTCATAAAACACAAACAACTTCACTTCTTAAAGATAAGCAAGAATCTCTCTACCAGAAGATTATCTTTAATTATCTTAGGTTTTTTATACCTGATGCCAGCCATGAGCAATTTAAGCTGCATTACCAGTTAGTGCTCAGGCCTGATAACTTAAAAGAAGCTGAATTGATAGAAATAGGGCGCTGGGTTCAGCATCTTTATACAGAATTTAATAAACGCATTGGGGATAAGTATTTTGCTATTGATGAACGTTGGTTTCGTTTATGTAAATTGCAGAAAAATACAATTAATGCTCATGAAATATATCTGAAGTTTTGTAATACAAAGGAACAGTTTTGTTTCATTTAACGATAATAAAGGTTCTTAAACTGCTTTGAGCAGGGAAACACATGTTAAAAAATATACGAATCCATATTGAGAAAGATGAATCTAAGCAAGAAGCAATTGAAAGTGCTCTTGCGGAGGAAATGAAAGAAACGTATAGCAAAAATCTCATTGCGTTTAAGCAGCACATACCATCTATGGTTTCATATGCCAAGCACGTAATAACGAATAACGCTGCTATTTTTTGCAATAAGTTTGGCCAACATAATATTGTTGATTATGGCGTAGGACGTACTTTATATGGTTTAGAACCTAAGGTAGAAATAAAAAAACAGCTCGAGTTATTTGAAAATAAAGCTTTTTATATTGATTTCGAAAGTAGTTTGAGGGCTTCTGAAAATATTGTTGATGTTAAACATTGCCAAAAATTAAATGAGCTACCTTTTTACATTAATCAGTCCGAAAGAACTACTCTGCCAGATAAAGTAAATACTCTTGTTGTACTCGGTCTCGGGTTAGGGCTGCACATAAGTTATCTCTTAGAGCACTATGAAATTGAAAATTTAGTTATTTACGAACCTGAATTACAATACTTTCAGTGTTCAATGATGTCTGAAAATTGGCAAACTATTTTAGAGTCTGCTCAAGAAAAACGAACACAGGTTTTTTTTCAAATAGAAAAAGATGCTCGCGACATCATTAGTGATATAGGGGAGTTGGTTGAGCACATGTCAATTCCGGGGTTTTATCTATTCAAGCATTACAATCATCCCGTTTTTAATAGTATAGAAAAAGCATTATCAGAGAAAAATTGGGAGCAATTAAAGCAGGACGGTCTTGAATTTAACTTTACTGAAAGTGCTATAGATTATTTGCCAAACTGGACACCTCCTTTATACCTAGATAATTATACTGCAGTTGATAGAGAGCATAGTGATAGGTTCAAATCTAACTTAAACACTTTCAAAAAATACTTTCCTGATATTTATGAAGAGTTTAAAGAATATAAACCAACACATTGGTTACCAATAATTAACCCTGACGGCGAAGTTAATATCCTTAAAAAAGATAGTTTAGCCCCTTGGTATGGAGAAAGCCCTAAAAGAGAGTGCGAGATTAGTTATGCGGCTTTTGAACAACAGCCACATAGGGATGGATTGGTTCTTGGTTATAAAGGAAAAAAGCTTAAAGACTACTACCACTATCGTTTTGTAAACCAAGCCGAGCAGGTATTAAATGATCTTAAAGAAGATGTTGGCCGGTTACCTGAAAGTGTTAAGGGGTTAATTGTTTTTGGTGTCGGTGTTGGCTACCAATTGGAAACTCTTTCGAATAAACATGAAATAGAAAATTTATTTATCTGTGAACCTAATAGAGATTTTTTTTATGCATCTCTATATGCTGTTGATTGGCAGGGTATTCTGGAAAAAGTAGATGAATTAGGTGCTAGGGTTTACATAAATATTGGTGATGATGGAACTAACCTATTTAAAGATTTATTAAATCAATTTTACACAATAGGGCCGTATGTTTTAGCTAGCACCTATTTTTACCAAACATATTACAATAGTGAATTAGTGAGTGCAGTTGCTCAGCTTAGAGAGCAATTACAATTCATGATATCAATGGGGGAATATTTTGATCATGCTAGGTATGGTATCGCCCATACGCTAGAGATGGTTTCACGTGGTACGCCTATCATGCTTAATAAGCCTGAACAGTATTTGAGTTATAAAATTACTGAAGTTCCCGTGTTTTTAGTCGGCAATGGTCCATCTCTTGATAATTCTATCGAGGCTATCAAGGAATGGTCTGAGCAAGCGCTTATCGTTTCCTGTGGAACCGCACTCATGCCACTATATAAAAATAATATCACTCCAGATTTTCATTTAGAAATAGAACAAAATAGAGCAACACATGATTGGTGTAGCCGTTTAGAGAACTTTGAATATTTAAAGCAAATTAGCCTTATATCCGTCAATGGCATTCACCCTGATACTGCTAACTTATTTAAAGATTGTTATATAGCCCTAAAAGAAGGTGAATCATCGACTGTTTCCTTTAGTGAAGTGAACACTGACAAAGAGTTTATTCAGTTGCAATATGCATTTCCAACGGTTTCAAATTTAGCTATGAATATTTTTAGCACTGTTGGTTTTAAACAAATATACCTTTTTGGCATCGACTTGGGTTTTGTTGATACGAGTAAGCATCACTCAAAATTATCAGGTTATTATTTAGGTGATGGTAAAGAAATTGCTGACTATAATGAAGGACATAATACATCTATTCGAGTAAAGGGGAACTTTCGAGAGTTAGTTAATACTAAATATGAATTCAAGGTCTCAAGATCCATCCTAGAACAAACCATTGCTAATAGAAAAATAGATTGTTTCAACACTAGTGATGGGGCTTATATCTCTGGCACGACACCTTTGCCGATAGATCTTGTATTGTTGACCAATACACCAGAATCTAAACAAGAAGCAATGCTACAATTTAAGGAGGCTTGCTTTGATGTTGTGGATGATTATTCTACCTTTAAAGATACTTTTTTGGATAAGTACTCGCTTGAAGTTTTAAAAAATGAACTTGATGTATTTATCGAAAATGCTTCAGCAGCAATCACTAGTTATGCTGATTGCGAAGCTTTAATTGATAACCAGAAAAAGTTATTGCACTTATCTTACCAACATGGAAAGTCTTCGCTGTTTTATCTATTTTATGGAACATCAAACTATGCTAATTCAGTACTCTCTAAAATTATAGCGTCTTCTGAAGAAACCGGTTCTTCCATTAGCGCTTTGGAAACAGTTAGAAAAGCTTGGTTAAATTTATTGCAAGATATCAAAGCCGACTATCTAAATGATATTGAAGGATTAGATTTTTGCTCTGCATATGCTGGTCAGAGGCAGCCACTCTATATTAAAGAGAACCATCCTGAAGGCTCTTATATTCCTTATTTAAAAATGGCAGGTTGTAGGGAGTTGGTTGATGAATACTGTGAAAAAATAAATTGCAGAGTTGGACAATTAAATCATACAGGTCGACTTCAGCGGGATAGCATACTCATTTTGGATCAATATGAAGATAAAGTGAGTTGGAAAGAATCTGTAACTTGTTTTTTTGATAAGGTCAAAAATAATACTTTATCTGAGAATGTACTTATTGGGGTTAATTATCCTGATAGTATTATTAAGAAACTTAAAAAATTAATTCCAGATCAAATTAGTGTCTCCTTTTTTTGGTGGCCAGGTGGTGTATATAACGAAGCTAGTTGGCAAGCCTTTACAGATGGCAAAAATGTTTGGGGTGGTCCATTACTTCATCGTCATTATTGTGAATTCATTATAAACTTTAGTGGCTGCCATGAAGATTTTAGTTGGTTTTTGCCAAGGTTGACTGTTGTATCGAATGAAGCTGATAACCCTATAGTTAGTTCCGTAACTGAGTTTTTTAGTTCTGTTCCTTGTTATGTGGTCTTCCCAAATTACATTGCTATTCCAAAACACAACTTAATTTGTTCCGATGCAATATTGGATCATATGGGGAATAGGGGGCGTCTAGTACAAGGTGGTTTGAAGAGAGGGGACTTAATTTTACAAACTATAGATGATAATGGGATCTCACATATTCGAAATCAATTCCCAAATCTAAATTCTTTGAATTAATGGCGGAAGTATTTTGATGAGCCAGAAAGTTTATATTTGCCATACCTATTATCACTTATATACAGCAATCTTGTTTGCTTATCGTGAATACTCTATGTGCGAAAAAATATCAAAAGCAGTGCTAAGCCTTCATGTTACGCAAAATCAAAAAGAGCTATTTGAATTAAAAGAGGTACTGACTTTAAATATTGGTTGGTTAGAGTTTGATTTTTTTGATAGTTATTCACTTCATATGCAGTGGAAAGAGCTAGACGAGAGCTCTAAAAATAAATGGGGGCGTAATGAGGAAAACCCTTATTCTTCGTTTATTAATGCTATATTAGCCAAAGACATACATATTTTTACTTCAGGGTTATTGACTCAATTTATTCTTAAGCAAGCAAATAAAGTTAACTTGATTGCAGATGGTGATTACTCTTATACCTACATACCTGAAATTCCAGAAGCTACAAAAAAGCGGGTATCAAAATTAGGTTTTTTTGAGCCTTATTTTTTGAGTCCTAAAATATCTAAAATATACAACCAAAAGCCTGAATTACTGGTGCAGGAGTTACAAAATAAGAGTGTCCAATATTCATTGAATGAACTTGAACTATCTTTACCAAAAATGGCAAAGGAAAATGTAATAAATTCATTTTTAGAATCTAAGGTTAATTTTAATAAAGGCGTTAATGGCACTAAAAAAACACTGATTTTTTTAACGAGTGTTTTAGCACTAGATGGTATATGTACTGAAGAGGAAGAGGTTGCCGCATATGAGAAAGTGATAGCCTTTTATCAAGCTATCGGTTACCAAGTGTTTATAAAGCCCCACCCCAGAGATAAAGGTACTTTTTCTAAGTTGACTGTTAACAATGTGACCTTACTACCTCAATATCTGCCTATTGAAGTCTTGAATTTACTTGGCGAAGAAATAGTAGATTTATTATTGTGTTTTTGTAGTACGGCAGTTAATAACATTATGTTTGCTCGGGAGGTGGGTTCAATATTTGAGCAAGATGATTTAATTGGCGATTGGAAAGTTGCGTTTCCTCATGTGATCGATAAACACATACAAAATAAAGAAAGAGATTATTAAAAAATGACTAAAGTATTGATTACTGGTGCGGATGGTTTTATCGGCTCTCATTTAACAGAGCAAGCTCTTCAAATGGGTTATGAAGTAAGAGCTCTTTCCCAATATAACTCATTTAATAACTGGGGATGGTTAGAAGATGTTGCCTGTCACGATAATTTAGAAGTCGTGAGCGGGGATATTCGAGATTCTTTTTTCTGTGATAGCTTAGTGTCTGGGTGTGATGTCGTTTTTCATTTGGCCGCATTAATTGCTATTCCTTATTCTTATCAAGCACCTCAGAGTTATGTGGATACTAATGTATCTGGTACTTTAAATATATGTGAGGCTGCAAAAAAATCAGGTGTATCTCGTTTGCTCCATACTTCAACTAGTGAGGTTTATGGTACAGCTAAGTACGTACCAATTGATGAAAAACATCCTATTAAGCCTCAGTCTCCCTATAGTGCATCTAAAATTGGCGCTGACTCTATTGCTATGAGTTATTTTAATTCTTTTAACCTTCCTGTAACGATAGTTAGACCATTTAATACTTATGGGCCGAGGCAATCAGCTAGAGCGGTTATTCCGACGATTATAAGTCAAATTGCAAGTGGCCAAAAAAGAATAAAACTAGGTGATTTAAGTCCGACAAGGGATTTCAATTTTGTATTAGATACTTGTAAGGGATTTCTTGAACTTGCTGAGTGTGAAGACGCAGTCGGTGAGATTGTAAATATTGCATCCAATTATGAAATTTCGATTGGAGATACGCTCAACCTAATAAAAGAAATAATGAACAGTGATGTTGAATTTGTTAGTGATTCAGAACGTTTAAGACCTAGCCAATCAGAAGTATTTAGGCTCTGGGGAGATAATAAGAAAATAAAAACATTAACTAACTTTAGCCCTGATTTTGATTTAAAGGCAGGTTTAACTGAAACAATAGATTGGTTTACACAAAAGCATAATTTATCTAAATATAAGTCTACTATTTACAATGTCTAATGTTGTTGACTCCCAGAGAGTCGTTTCTTTTATTAGAGACCTATATAAAGAGCAAGATTTTATTCCTTTACATGCCCCAATCTTTAAAGGGAATGAAGCTCAATATGTGAATGATACCTTGGCTTCTACTTTCGTCTCCAGTGTTGGTGCATATGTAGATAAATTTGAAGGTGCTATTAAAAAGTATACAAACGCAAAAGGAGCAGTCGCGACCGTCAATGGTACAGCTGCATTACATACAGCCCTTCATTTAGCAGGAGTGTCAAGCTCTGACTATGTCATAACTCAAGCGTTAACTTTTGTAGCAACCGCTAATGCTATTAATCAGGTTGGAGCAATCCCTTTATTTGTTGATGTATGTGAGCAAACATTGGGACTTTGTCCTATTTCACTGGAAACTTATTTGGATGAAGATACATTCTTGAATGAAGGCGGAGAATGTATTGATAAAAAGTCAGGAAAGCGTGTTAAAGCTATTCTACCTATGCATACTTTCGGTCATCCGTGTGATTTAGATGCTTTAATTATGATTGCCAAAAAACATAATTTAGTTGTTATTGAAGATGCTGCTGAAAGCTTAGGTTCTTTCTACAAGGGGCGTCACACTGGAACTTTCGGTGATTACGCAGCAATCAGTTTTAATGGTAATAAAATTATTACAACGGGTAGTGGAGGGATGGTCTTAACACGCTCTTTGGAAGATGAGAAAAAAGGTCGCCACATCACAACTACCGCTAAAACTCCACATCCTTATGAATATGTTCATGATCAGGTTGGGTTTAATTATCGGTTGGCCAATTTAAATGCGGCTTTAGGTTGTGCGCAAATGGAAAAGTTAGAGCTGCTATTGAAATCAAAACGCGAAATTGCTTCAGCCTATAAACATTTTTTTGTAGATACTGATTACCAGTTTGTTGCAGAACCTAAAAATTGCAGATCAAATTATTGGCTGAATGCAATTATATGCCCTGATGAAAAATCAAGGCAGCAGATGCTTGAATTTACTAATAATGGAAATGTAATGACTCGACCTGTATGGACGTTGATAAATGAACTTCCCATGTATGCTGATGCTCCATGTGCTAATGATCTGCCCATTAGCCAGTTTCTTTCCAAACGTTTATTAAATTTACCTAGCAGCGCGATTGTAGAGTGATCATGAAAAACAAAATAGCCGTTTTTACAGGTACTAGAGCTGACTATGGTTTATTACTTCCTCTCATAAGGTTAATAAATGGAACTCCGAGTTCAGAGTTGCAACTTTTAGTAGGTGGTACTCATTTTTCTCCCGAGTTTGGCTCTACTATTAAACAGATTGAAAATGATGGGTTTAACATCTCGGCAAAAATTGAAATGCTGCTTTCGTCCGATAGCGATGTTGGCATTGCTAAAGCCATGGGGTTAGCCATGATAAGTGCAGCTGAGAATTTGGAACGTTTGAAACCTGATGTACTTGTCGTTTTAGGGGATCGGTTTGAAACATTTGCTATTGCGCAAACAGCTATGATTGCTAGAGTGCCTATAGCTCATATCCATGGTGGTGAAATTACGCAAGGGGCTATGGATGAAAGTATACGCCACGCTATTAGTAAATTATCTCATATGCACTTTACCTCGACAGAACGCTACAGAGCTCGCTTGGTACAGTTGGGAGAAAACCCTGAATTAATATTTAATGTAGGTGCTCCGGGTATTGATAATATATCTAAACTATCTGCAATGCCGCTAAGTGAAATAAGTGAAAGTCTTGATATAGAGTTAAACCCAAACTCGTTTTTTTTAGTAACTCACCATCCCGTCACGTTAATACCAGAACAAGCCCAAACAGAGTTAGGGGCGTTATTTAAAGCATTAGATCGTTTCCAAGATCACAAAGTGATAATTACATACCCTAATGCAGATCAAAGTGGAAAAGCACTAATTAATATGATCTTAAGTTATGCACACAACAATAAAGGTCGTGTTGTCGTTTCACCATCTTTAGGTCAGCAAAGATATTTAAGTCTGATGAAATATAGTACTGCAGTCATCGGTAATTCTTCTAGTGGGATTATTGAAGCGCCATCTTTTGGTGTTCCTTCAATTAATATTGGAGATAGGCAAGAGGGACGTATAAGTGCTGAAAGTACCTTACACTGCAATGCTAAGGTTGAGTTTATAGTCGAACATATCGACAAAGCATTAACACCTGAATTTAGAACGTTTTGTCGTCAAGTGGAGAATCCTTATGGTAACGGGGGAAGTAGTGAGCGTATTTTTAACACAATCAGTCAACTTTTACCTTTTAAGAATATCAAAAAACCTTTTTTTGATATTTCAGCCTCATAACCAGCGGAAATGACCATGAAGGGAAATAAAACATTTATTATTGCTGAAGCGGGAGTTAATCATAACGGCTCTTTCGAGTTAGCAAAGCAATTGATTGATGTTGCAGTGATAGCTGGTGCTGATGCTGTCAAATTCCAAACTTTTAAAGCTGAATTATTAGCGACGAGCAACGCTAAACAAGCTAATTATCAAGCGGAAAATACTGGTCTTGAGGAAAGTCAGCTCAAGATGCTTAAGCGATTGGAATTAACTCACCATGAATATGCTGGTCTAAGAGATTACTGTATAGAGAAAAATATTGAGTTTATGTCTACCGCATTTGAGGAACAGAGCCTTAATTATGTTATTAATGATTTAGCTGTTTCAAGATTAAAGGTAGGTAGTGGTGAGATCACTAATGGTCCATTGCTTATCAAGCATGCACGATCTATGAAGCCAATCATACTCTCAACTGGCATGTCCGATATGAAAACAATTGAAGATGCACTAGCCGTTTTAGCATTTGGTTATTTAACTAAAGAAGGAATGCCAGGATCTTTAGATGAATGTAAACATTACTATCAGAGTGATTCCGGTCGTGATGTTTTATTAAAGAAGGTCTCTCTTTTACATTGCACATCTCAATACCCAGCACCATTAGAAGATATAAATTTAAATGCTATGGTGACAATGAGGGAGCACTTTGGCCTTGCTGTAGGCTATTCCGATCACAGTCAGGGCACTGTCGTTTCATTGGCCGCAGTTTCAGCTGGTGCTAGTATCATAGAAAAACATTTTACTTTAGATAGAAATTTACCTGGTCCGGATCATAAAGCATCCTTAACACCTAAAGAGTTAAAGCAACTTGTTGATGGTATTCGGTGTGTTGAGATTAGCCAAGGACGTTTTGAAAAGTTACCAAGCGAAGATGAGATTGAAGTGGCTAAGGTCGCCAGAAAAAGCTTAATTGCTGAGGAAAATATCGCTGCTGGAGAGTTATTTACCGAACAAAATGTTTCAATCAAACGTCCTGGTGTAGGTATGTCACCTATGATGTATTGGAGCTTGATAGGGAAACAATCTAAGCATGCTTACAACAAGGGAGAACTTCTAGATGAGTAAACCAATAGTCTTTTTGGGGAACGGCGGTCACGCCTCTGTTTTATATGATGTTGTAAGTAAGCAAGGTACAGATATTGTGGCAACAGTCAGTGAAAAAACACCTCAATCAGACTCTTTGTTTAGTCAATTTGAAAACTACAATGATGATGGTTTTAGATTTGAATTTAAACCCAATGATGTGGAGTTGGTAAATGGTATTGGTTTTATGCCCTTTACTGATATAAGGCAAAGAATCTATCAAAAATATAAAAACTTGGGTTATAAATTTGCTTCTGTTATTGATAATTCAAGTACAGTATCACCGAGTGCTAAGTTAGGAGAGGGAGTTCAGTTATTAATGGGCTCAATAGTTCAAGCAAACGCTAAACTTGGTGACAATTCGATTGTGAATACCGGCGTAATTGTTGAGCATGATTGTAATATAGGGAATCATTGTCATTTGGCACCGCGCAGTTTGTTGTGTGGTCATGTAGATATTCAAGATAACGTTTTTATCGGAGCGGGAAGTACGATAAAAAATAACCTTTTAATAGCGGAGTCATCCGTTGTTGGTATGGGTTCTAAAGTTTTGAGGAACGTTGCTCAATCTGAAGTCTACTTTAACAATTAAAAAGTCTTAATTTCTTAAGCTTCTTGCCGATAAAAAATTAATAACCTCTGTTGTATGTTTAATTAGTGATAGATCATGACTGTGTCAAATTGGAAAAATATTGTCGTTAATCGGAGTATACCCATTATTTCTGCGATGGAAATATTGGATAAGCAGAGCTTAAGGATCATTCTTGTTTTAGACGGTGATGGTAACTTACTTGGTACGTTAACTGATGGTGATATTAGGCGTGCTATTTTAAATAACATCTCTCTTGAAACGTCAGTTGATAAAATAATGAATGCCAAACCTACAACGGTTAATAAAGGCACTAACCTCAAAAAAATAAAACGAATAATGCAAGAAAGAGATTTATTGCAAATTCCTGTTCTTGAAAAAGGGCGTTTGGTTGATCTTGTCTCATTAAAAGATTTATTAAAACCAGTTAAACAGTTAAATCCTGTTTTGCTTATGGCTGGCGGCTTCGGAAGACGATTAGGCGATCTCACTAAGACATGCCCTAAACCTATGCTGAAAATTGGCAGCAAACCGATTATGGAAACAATCCTCGAAAGTTTCGTTGAGGCAGGATTTGTCAATTTCTATATTTCTGTTCATTACTTACCAGAGGTTATTCGAGATTATTTTGGCAACGGTGAACAATGGGGAATCAATATTACTTATATTGAGGAGCCTAAGCCGTTAGGAACTGCTGGAGGTTTAGGTTTGTTACCAAAATTAGAGAGCAGTTTGCCTTTGATTATTATGAACTGCGACCTTCTGACTAAATTAGACTTTTCAAATTTACTGTCATTTCATTATGAAAACAACGCTTCTTTGACCATGTGTGCACGTCAATATGAATACCAAATACCATACGGTGTTATCAATACTGAAAGCGGAGAAGTAACAGGAATATCTGAAAAACCTATATCAACGCATTTTGTTAATGCTGGAATTTATGTCATTGAACCTTCGTTATTAAATGAAATTTCAGGTGATGAATATTTAGATATGCCCGACTTAATAAACAATTATCTAGAGATGGGACGAAGTATTCAGGTATTCCCTATACATGAATACTGGTTAGACATAGGTAAGATTGATGACTTTCAAAAAGCCCAGCATGATTTTAACTTAGAGTGCTAACTGAAAAATGAAGCATATTGCCATTATTCCTGCACGCTCTGGCAGCAAGAGATTACCGAATAAAAATCTTAAAATTTTTGTCAATAAACCTTTAATTGCCTGGACTATTGATGCTGCTCTGCAGAGCAAAGTGTTTTCTGAGGTTATTGTCTCAACCGATTGCCAAAGCATTGCGGATGTTGCTATTGAATTCGGGGCTAAAGTACCTTTCTTAAGAGATTCAACTTTAGCCAGTGATGATGCTAAGTCAGCAGATGTTGCAATGGACGTAATTGAAAAATTAGCGTTGTCTGGTGAGGATGAGTTTACTTGGCTCCAACCTACATCTCCTCTTAGAACTTCTGAATGTATTCGCCAAGCTATGCAACAATTTAAGCTCACTGAAGCGGACTCTCTTGTATCTGTTACTGAGTGTGAACACTCGCCACTTTGGTCCTGTCAAGTTAGTGAAAACAATCAATTGAGCAGTTTAATTGCAGAGCAAGCTTTACTTGAGAATAGTCAGTCGCTACCTACTTACTTCCGCTTTAATGGGGCTATATACATCAATCAGGTTGGTCGGTTTAAACAAAGTTGTGCTTTTTATAGTTCCATAGCTAAAACTACGGCATTTAAAATGCCTAACACTAAATCCGTTGATATTGATACTGAATTAGATTTTATGTTCGCGGAGCTGATTATGCAGCAGGGATTAAATGAATAAAGTTGTTTATGTAGTACATTGCATCGATACAGAAGGGCCATTAAATGAAACCTTAGATGCTACTTTTACTCGCTTAAAAGAGATTTTTAATATTTCGCTTCCAGCAAGTGAAGAGAATTTAAAAAAAATCCAAAATTGTCAGCTAGATTTAGGTGGGATAGAAAAGGAGGTTGCAAAAGTCTTTGCGCCTCACTTACTTGATTATAATCGGGATTGGGCAGACGTATCTTCAATGCTGGATAAGATAATGTCAAAAACATTTCGAGAGCGATACTTGGATTCAAATGGAAGAGGTTGGCTTTATAACTGGCACTGCCTTGACTTTATTGGGTTTACTGAAAATCCGCGTCACCGTGATCAACGGGACCATGCTGTTTTTGACTTCTATTCACAGCGAGACGATTTGTTTGATGATCAAATAGAGTTTCATCATCATCCTGTTGGTTTCTATAAAGTAGGAACATCTCCTGCAACTAATTACCTCAGTCAAAACCCAGTAATATTTGAGATTATTGCCAAAAAAATTATTGAACGGTCATGGTTTCCTACCGTTTATCGACCTGGTTTCCATACCACTAGGCCTGATAGTCATTGGTTTTTAGAGCAATACATCCCTTTCGAATACGCAAATCAAGCGCAATCTGTATCAGATTTTGATCAGCAGCTTGATCTAGCTAATGGACGATTTGGTGATTGGAGAAGAGCACCTTTGGATTGGGCTCCCTATCACCCTTCCCATGATGACTATCAAATACCCGGCCACTGCCGAAGGGCAATTGCTCGATGTTTGAATATTGGTACTCGGTTGAGGCTTTTATCTGCATCAGATGTAGAGCAAGCTTTTGAAGAAGCTAATTCAGGTAAGCCTGTCATATTGTCTTTTACTAATCATGATTTCAGAGACATGTCTCCTGATATTGATTATGTATATCGCTTAATATCTGAAGCCAAAAAGAAATATCCCGAAGTCGACTTTGTTTACTCATCTGGCAAAGATGCTATGCGAAAAGCACTCAGCTTAAATGAAATACCTCCTTTAGACTTTTCATTGAAAGTGACAAATAACCAGTTAAATGTCTCTTCAAATCACCCTGTTTTTGGCCCTCAACCCTTCCTAGCGATTAAAACAAAGGATGGCCAATATATTCATGATAACTTTGATTTTGATAAACCATTTAATCAATGGAAGTATACTTTTGACGATTGTACCGTTAAAAAAAGTGACATTGAGAAGGTGGGCGTTGCCGCCAATGATAAGTATGGCAATAGCCAAGTTTGTTTAATTGATTTCACCACAAACCAAACTTGGAAAGAAAACAGATAAATGGATACTAGCGTTTTTAATAAAAAATATGCCGAATACTGGTCAAATACAATCGAAAAGTCAGTTGATGGTTTAAAAGTACCAGGTTTGGATCTACAGGCTAAATACTTATCCGTTATTTCCAATTATTTTGAAGGTTATGAAGACCCTCTTCAAATTTTAGATGTTGGATGTTGCCATGGCCGTAATTTTGAATTGCTCAAAATGTTAAACGGGCAGGTGCATGGTATAGATATATCACAAGATATCATCCAAATGGCAAGTGAGAAACAATATACATCCTTGAAAACGGCAGGAATGGAAGATATTCCCTATCCTGATAATTACTTTGATTTTCTTTATGTTTGGGCTGTATTTGATTTGGTTAAACATACTAAAGCATTAATAGAAGCCAATCGTGTGATGAAAATAGGGGCTAAAATCCTTCTTACAGGAAAGAGTGCAAATTACTTTTCAGATGATACAGCCGCTTTGGTGGCGGAACGAAATGCTAAGTTAAAACAGTTTCCTCATAAATTTATTGATGTTAATCAACTTGTATCTGAACTACCTAGTTTAGGTTATGAAGTGTTGAATCTTTATAAATTCCCTCGTAGAGGGGACTTAGCTGAAAATACCTCTATTGACTCTAGTGAGCAATACTACGAATTTATTCTGATTCTAGAAAAACGGAATCAACCATTAAATAATGCTCCGAAAAACTTTGCTTATGAGTTTTCGTACACAGCGCATAACTTATCGCAAAGCAACGGGTTTGGTGATGTGTTGGGCTTTTTTGAGCAAACTGATTTTATTTCAACTATTCAAAACTCAGTTAGTGGTGAGTAAAGGGAACTATAAAGATGGGAAATGAAAAAATAAAAATTTCACAGCAAGATAACTTTAAAGGTAATTTTGGTTTAGTTCTTAGGTCATCGGCAATCTTTTATGCAATTTGCAATCAGTCTGTTAAAACGACAATCAGTTTCTTGAATTATTGGAAATTAAAAAGAAATTTAGATGTTAAAGTCGTTGTAAGTTGCAGGAAAATGAATGGTCAATTGCTTGAGCGATTCTATCCCGAGTTTTGCGGTGGCATGGTTGTAAACATAACACCGGATTACGAAGATTTTGAGGGAAGCATTGAAGTTGAAGTTTTCAGCCTAGAAAATTTAGTGATTCCATATGCAGCGATTATGGCCACTTATGAAACCCCAGAGTCTATTTCTATGGTGCATTCGTATACACGAAATTATTCGCCATATGAAATTGAAGAAGGTAGAACGATTTCAAAGGGGCGGGAGTCATGTTGGACCGTTCATGCTAAAGACAAGCTTAGTTCTTTTTGTGTGATGCATAATGGTAGTGTTGAGCAACCTGCTCAATCAGCTCTTATTAATCTTAAAAACCACAATAATGAAAATTTTTCTTTTCAATTTGATATTCCGGTATTGAAACCTTATGAAACGTTGCGTTTGAATATAGATGACATCGTTACAGATCTAGAACAGCTATCGGGAGGTAGGCCTTTAAATGCTAGTATCAACTTTGAGTTGGCTCATGGTTTTACTCGGCTGCTCGTAGGTAATGAAAATATAGAGAGTGGTGAGCTGCAAGTTACTCATTCCAATTTTAATTATTCAGAACATCAAACAGATAATTGTTCTGAAGAGAGTAAAACCGCTTACATGCATCTAATTAAGCCAAATGGTCAATTGGCTGACGTTATTGTGTATCCCGATATGCAAAAAGGGGATTATGTACTTAAAGACGATACAATAGAAACCGATTTCTATTCAGGTCAGCGGTTATACTACAAGCCTATAGCAAGTACCTTGGAATTCAATTCAAAAAATGCGACTTTACCTACAAGAATTGTTACCGCAATTACCGGTGGTCAAGAAGGAAAATTGCCTTATGAATGTTCTCTTGGCGTTATTCATAATGAAAGACCTAAAAAAAGACTTTACTGGGGAGTTGCATCGGCTAGTAATGCAATTAAAGGTAAGCTTTATATTGCGGCGATTGAGGAAGTTTACGGTGTTTGTGAGCAGAATATAATCATTCGTTTATATTCTGCTGTTTCTCATGAATATCTAGAGTTAACTATTCCTCCCTGCGAAATACCCTCATTTTTAGAAGGTGTTGAGTTTGATGAAATGTTTGAGAATGCTTGTTTGTTCTTAGGAGAAGAGCTTGGTTACTACACTGTCTTCTCAGAATATGGTGGTTTGTTTGTTTATAGCAGTTTACAAAACGAGAATGGTTCATTGACGATTGAACACGGTTTTTAGCTCGTTCATTAAACCCTTATTTATAGAGTCTATTTTTGATGTTGAATATTTTATTAGTTGGTGCAGGCCAGTTAGGTAGCAGACATTTACAGTCATTTGCTTTACTAAAAACGCCCTGTCACATGTATGTTATTGAACCAAATGATGCGTCTAGGGTTAGGGCAAAAGAACGCTGGGATGAAGTTAATAAGGATAATCACCATTTAATAACATTTTGTAATTTTGATGATGTTAGGTCATTAAAATTGGATGCCGCAATTATTGCAACGCTTTCTATTGGGCGGTTAAATATTCTTAAAATGGTATGTGAACTTTCAGTACAGCATATTTTATGTGAAAAGACAGCTTTTCAAAGTATTTCTGATTATGAAGCTGCTATATCTACTGCGGCAGAGAAAAAAGTAAATGTTCGATTAAATTACAGTTATAGGTTGAGTGAAACAATCAAGCACTACTTAACATTGGTGAAACCTCCTATAGATATTGAAATTATTGGATCCAATGTTGAATTAGGCTGTAACTTAATTCACTACTTAGATTTATTCAGTTTGTTTAATAGTACAAAGGTTACAGAGTTAGAGGTACCTCAGTTGTTAATTGAAGATAATAATACTAGATCAACAAGCTTAAAGTCTTTCTATGGATTGGTAGAGGGAAAGGCTGAAAATGGTGCGGCATTTAAAGCGTCTTTTTCAAATGAATCAAACCTTGATTATCAAATAATTTTTTCATCACAAAAAGAAATAGCAGTAATCAATGAATCTCAAGGGCATTTTTCGGTTGGAAATGAAAAGGTTGAATTTAATATACCTTACGCGAGTAAAACGACTGCATTTGAAGTGCTTGAAATGCTGAAGGGAAAGTCGAGCCTTCCAACACTGCAAGATTCTTATCTTAATAACTCTTTACTACTTAATGCTATTAATTGTCATATTTATCCTGAGGTTACTAAAGATTGCATATGTCCAATAACTTAGGAGTATTTGGTAAAAAAGTCGTTTTTATACACATTCCCAAAAATGCTGGTACTAGTGTTAAAAGCTTATTAAATAGTGTGAAAGACAATATTCATTTTGATGTGATTTCTACATCTAATGAACTTAGTTTTGATGATTGGTTAGCAAGTTTTAAATTTTGTATTGTTCGTAATCCTTATGATAGAGCCGTAAGTTCTTATTGTTATCATGTTAAATCAGATTACAAAGGTGACCTATATAAAAGGTACCCCAATTTAAAATCGATGTCTTTTTATGATTATTTAATGTTAAGAAAAAATAATCGTGAATTTTTATTGATGCCACAAGTTAACTTTATTACTAGGCGTGATTCTGATGTCGGAGTAAACGAGATACTTAGGTTAGAGCAGCTTCAAGGTGATATAAAAAAATTATCGAAAATTTTAGGTGTTGAACTCGACTTACATCACCTAAATGCATCTCCACGAACAAAAGACTATAAGACGTTTT
The DNA here is from genome assembly GCF_013328345.1 of Marinifaba aquimaris. Lineage (GTDB taxonomy): Bacteria > Pseudomonadota > Gammaproteobacteria > Enterobacterales > Alteromonadaceae > Marinifaba > Marinifaba aquimaris. The sequence goes on along the minus strand of NZ_JABULX010000001.1, from coordinate 129,149 downwards.
ATACGCAAGAAACGTTCGATTTAGTATCAGAAATATATCAAGAAGATTTGTCTCGTTTTAATTATTCGTTTTAAGGTTTAGGTTAGGTATTAAATGATTTGGATTATTGGTTCGGGTGCAATGGCTGTTGAATATGCCAAAGTCCTTAATGCTCTCGAGTTGGAATACCAATGTATAGGTCGAGGTAAGGCGTCTTGCGACAAATTTGAAGCAGAGACAGGGCATACCGTTATAGCTGGAGGTATTGATGCTTTTTTATCATCGACAACTCAAACTGCCACTTATGCAATTGTAGCCGTGAGTGTTGAAGAGTTAGCAAAAGTCGGTAGCTTGCTTGTTGAATATGGCATAAAAAAAATATTATTAGAAAAGCCTGCAGGGCTTACCATTAATGACATTGATACTCTCAATTCAAAAGCTATAGATGCCAAATGCGATGTCTTTGTCGCTTACAACCGTCGTTTTTATGAATCAGTTAATCAAGCAAAAAGGTTAATTAAAGAAGATGGTGGAGTAACTTCTTTAACATATGAAATCACTGAGTGGGCTCATGTTGTTAAAGATGCCCATTGTTCAGTAGAAGCGAAACAAAACTGGTTTTTAGCTAATACGACTCATGTTATTGATTTAGCTTTTTATCTGGGAGGAAAACCAGTACAGATGCAGAGCTATAACTCAGGGAAACTAGATTGGCACCCTAGCTCTAGTAACTTTGCTGGTGCTGGTATCACTGAGGTTGGTGCACTATTTTCTTATCAAGGAAACTGGAACTCTCCCGGGAGATGGAGCTTGGATGTGATGACGAAGAAGCATCGATATATTTTTAGACCAATGGAGTCACTCCAGATTCAAGATATTGGCTCTGTATCAACTGAATTCGTTGATTTGACTGATGAATTAGATCAAAACTTTAAACCAGGGCTATTTTTGCAGACTGAAGCTTTTTTGTCTGACAAACCTAATGGTTTATGTAGCCTTTCAGAACATATTCGCCATTTTGAACTGTATCAAAAAATGGCTGGTTATAAATTGGATTAAAGTGCTTTTGTTTAAAACCGATAAATATAGATCAAAGGGGTAATTATGAAAGCAGTGATTCTAGCCGGTGGGCTGGGAACTCGTATTAGCGAGGAATCCCATTTAAAACCTAAGCCTATGATTGAAGTCGGTGGTAAACCTATCCTTTGGCATATTATGAAAATTTACAGTTCATTTGGTGTTAACGACTTTGTTATTTGCTGCGGTTATAAAGGTTATGTAATCAAAGAGTATTTTGCTAATTATTTTTTACATAACTCTGATGTGACTTTCGATATGCAAAATAACACAATGACAGTGCACGATAATCATTCAGAACCTTGGAAAGTCACTCTAGTGGATACCGGTCTAGAAACCGGAACTCTAGGGCGCTTACGCTTTGTTGAACGTTACTTGTCGGGGGAAAAGCGTTTTCATTTTACTTATGGTGATGGTGTTTCAGATATTAATCTCAATAAGCTATTAGAAAGTCACCAAGCGAGTAATAGATTAATTACGGTTACTGCAGTACAACCTCCCGGACGGTTTGGTGCTCTTAAGATTAAGGGGAACGATATTACTGAGTTTCAAGAAAAACCAACAGGCGATAATAATTGGATCAGTGGTGGTTTTTTTGTCATTGATAATGATGTCTTTAAACAATTGTCTGACTTTCAATCTTCCGAAATGTGGGAGCAAGCGCCGATGGAATTTTTTACTCAGAACAATCAGGTCAATTGCTTCAAACATCAAGGCTTTTGGCAACCCATGGATACCCTTAGAGATAAAAACTATCTGGAAGATTTATTTTTAAAGCAAGAAGCACCATGGGCTACATGGGAAAAATAATGAAGTTGAGCTTTTGGAAAGATAAAAAAGTATTAATAACGGGTAACACTGGTTTTAAAGGCTGCTGGTTATCAGCATTGCTAAATCGTTTAGGTGCAACTACCTATGGTTATTCACTGGAAAACGACAGAAGCGAGCCGAATTTATTCGATTTTGGTGGTACTGGCAAAACTGATTTTTATCGGTTTGGAGATGTTGCTAATTATGAAATGCTTGAAAGCTATTTAGATGAAGTTCAACCTGATATTGTTTTTCATTTGGCTGCCCAGCCTCTGGTTCGAAAGTCTTATATCAAACCGGTAGATACTTATCAAACTAATGTTATTGGAACGATTAATTTACTAGATATTGCTAGAAAAGTTGATTCAATTAAAGCGTTAGTGAATGTCACAACGGATAAGTGTTATGCCAATAATGATTTAGGAAAAAGCTTTGTTGAATCCGATTCTTTAGGTGGTAATGATCCTTATAGTGCCAGTAAGGCATGCTCTGAAATAATAACCCATTCCTATCAAACGAGTTTTTTTGCTGATAGTCATTGTGCCATTGCTTCAGCAAGAGCTGGAAATGTAATAGGTGGTGGTGACTGGTCCGAAGACAGGTTATTACCCGATATTTTTCGTTCTTTATATAATAATGAAAAAATTGTAATTCGTAACCCGTCCTACACTCGGCCTTGGCAGCACGTATTAGATCCTTTATTCGGTTACCTTTTGCTTGCTCATCAATTATTTGTTGAAGGAAATAAATTTTCTGGGGGATGGAATTTTGGACCAGAACGATCAGAAGTCGCTAGTGTCTTAGATGTAGTTGAAAAAACATTAGCGGTGATGGGTAAATCTAAAGCTATGATTGAGCTTGAAGGTACAGCGGGACTTAAGGAGTCAATTTTACTTTCACTAGACTCACAAAAAGCTGAGCATTATTTAAATTGGAAAGGGGCTTACAATACTGAACAAGCCATTGAATTAACGGCTTCACTCTATTCTGCTTGGTTAGAAAAAGATAAAACCAGATTCCATTCTATCTGGCTTCATCAAATTGATGATTATATAAAATTAAGGTTTGAAAATTAATGTCTCGTTTAGATTCGATAAAAAATGAGATTCTTGAAAAAGTTTCTGAATATTCTTTGCAATCTGATGTAAAAAAACTATTCATACCAGGTGAAACTTATATTCCTGCCTCAGGAAAATCGGTTGGTGAAGAAGAGCGAATGTTGATGGTTGAAGCATCCTTGGATGCTTGGTTAACAACAGGGCGTTTTAATGACCGATTTGAGAAATCTTTAGCTGAATACTTAGGTATTAAATTTGCGTTAACTACTGTTTCTGGTTCTGCTGCTAATTTACTCGCTTTTACTGCCTTAACGTCAGACAAGTTGGGGGAGAAAAGAATAAAGCCTGGTGATGAAGTCATTACTGTCGCTGCCGGTTTTCCAACAACAGTAAACCCTATCATTCAAAATAACTGCATCCCCGTTTTCGTCGATGTTGAATTGGGGACGTATAATGTTGATGTTACTCAACTGGAAGGTGCCATCACGAATAAAACTAAAGCTATAATGATGGCCCATACTTTAGGGAACCCTTTTAATTTAAAAGTTGTAAAAGAATTAGCGAATAAGTATGACCTGTGGCTTATAGAAGATTGTTGCGATGCCCTTGGTTCAGAATACGAGGGGAAAAAAGTAGGTACTTTCGGGGACTTAGCTACCTTTAGTTTTTATCCTGCGCATCAAATTACGATGGGGGAAGGAGGCGCAGTTGTTTGTAACTCGCGTAAACTTTATAAAATTGTTGAATCTTTTAGAGACTGGGGGAGAGACTGTTACTGCGAACCTGGGCAAGACAATACCTGTAATAGACGCTTTGAACAGCAGCTAGGTGAGCTTCCATTTGGCTATGACCACAAATATACGTATTCTCACCTTGGCTATAATCTTAAAATCACAGATATGCAGGCTGCATGTGGTGTCGCTCAGTTAGAAAAGCTTCCGGGGTTTGTTGATAAGCGTCGTGAAAACTTTGAGTTGCTACGATCGCTTCTTAAAAATCAAAAACACCTTATATTGCCAGAGCCAGAAGAATATTCACAACCTAGTTGGTTTGGTTTTCCAATAACTGTTAACACCCTAAACACTTCACTATCAAGGCTCGATATATTAAAAGTACTTGAAGGAAGAAAAATTGGAACACGATTACTATTTGCGGGCAATCTTATCAAACAACCATATTTCAAAGATTTGAACTACAGAGTACATGGTGAATTGAAAAATACAGACTTTATCATGAATAATACTTTTTGGGTGGGTATTCACCCTAGTGTGACTAATGAGCAGATTAACTACATGGCTAACATTATTTCTGATGAGTTAGCTTGAGTATGATTTCCATTATTATTTTGGGAGCTAATAGTTATTTAGGAGCTAATTTAATAGCTTACTTATCATCTAGTTATAATGTGGTGGGGGTTAGTCGTAGTAAATCGCCAGGAGATTTTAGTTATAATACGGAAGAGGAACTCTTTTCTATAATATCAGAAATTAAGCCTTGTTTAGTTATAAATACTATTGGGTTGTATGAAAACTCTTGTAACAGTACATCGGATATTTTAGAAAGTAATCTACTATTTCCTGTAAGGGTTTTGAATAAGTGCAATGAATTGAAAATTAAAAACTTTTTTCAAGTTGGTACTATATTAGACTCGCAACTCAATTTTTATGCAAAATCTAAAAACTCAATATGTGAAATTGCTCCATTAATCTCACACTATACTAATTTTGTTTATTTGAAACCTCATTTGTTTTTTGGTCCAGGACAAAAAAGTACATCTTTTTTTGGTTGGTTATCTAGGAAAATAGAAAATAATGAACCTTTAGACTTAACTTCCGGTAATCAAAAAAGGGATTTTATTTACATAAAAGATTTAATGTCTGCATTTCACTTATTAATTAGAAACTTGGAGCTAACAGCGTCATTGGAGTCAATTGAAATTGGTAATGGAATGGCTGTTTCTATTAAAGATTTTGTCAATGAGGTTATACGCGTTGATAAACAAACACAGGGTTTAGAAGTAAATTTTGGGGCTATTCCAGATAGGGTTGGTGAACCAAAAGAATTAGCTTCAAATAATGAGTTTCTTCGTACCTTAGGTTGGAAGGCTATTTTTAATTATAAAGAAGCTATTGAAGATATTTATAATGCTCAAAAATAATATATGTATTTTAGGCGGTGGAGTGGCAGGTTTATCTGCTGCATTTCATATTAAAGAGCTAGGAGAAGATTCAATAGTATTTGAAGCTTCGAATAGGGTTGGTGGACTTTTAAAAGGGTTCACAATTAATGGTTTTTATTTTGATAATGCTGTGCACTTGTCATTCACTAAAGATGAATATGTTAAAAATATCTTTGATAAAACCCCACACCTTGCTCATAAACCAATAGCATACTGTGTAGAAGATCAAGTTTGGTTAAAGCACCCTGTTCAGAATAATTTATTTCCATTGCCTTTAGACGAAAAAATAGAATTAATAAAATCATTTTTTGAAAGGCCAGATATTCAGCCTAATAACTATGAAGAGTGGTTACAGCATCAATATGGAAAAAAAATTTCATCGCGCTTCCATCACATCTACACTCAAAAGTATTGGTGCCATGAACCTAGTCAAATGTCGATAAGTTGGATTGGCGACAGAGTAAGGTGTTCCTGCGCAGATGAACTTTTATCTGGAGCTCTTGAAGAACGATGTGAAAATCATTTCTATGCTTCTGAGATGAGATACCCTAAGGAAGGAGGTTATTTTTCTTTTATTAAGGATTTAGTTTCCGATTTAAATATTCAAACCAGAAAGCGAGTGGAAAATATATCTCTGAGTGAAAAAAAACTTACATTCTCAGATGCTAGTCAAGTTGGTTTTGAACATTTGATTAGTTCGTTACCTTTGCCAATTATTATTAGCTTGATCGATGAAGCTCCTTTTGAAGTTAAAAAAGCCGCTTCATGTCTAAAATGGACTACAGTTGATCTTATTTCTATCGGGGTTAAAACTGAGTCTATTTCACCTCACTTGTGGTTTTATATATACGATGACGATATTTTAGCTTCTCGAGCATATTCTCCATCATTAAAGTCGAATGATAATAGCCCTGATGGTTGTTCTTCAATTCAATTTGAAATTTATAATGCCTCAACAAGTAAAAAATACTCTTCTGAGCAATTGATTGAAAATTGCAAATATGCGCTAAAAAAGTTTCAGCTTTGTGAGCTTGATGATGTCCTTTTTTATGATCATAAACATTTGCCATTTGGCAATGTAGTCTTTGATTTAGGAATGGAAAAAAGAAGAGATACAGTAATAAATTTTCTGAATAAACATAACATTTATTCTTGTGGACGTTTTGGAGAGTGGGATTACTTTTGGAGTGACCAGTCATTCATGAGTGGAAAAAAAGCTGCAGAACAAGTTATATACGAGGCTAAAAGTAAATGTTAACCGTCATAATTCCGACCCATGAAAGACATTTCATTTTAAAAAGAACAATCGCATACTGGCAAGAGAAACCAATTAAGGTTGTTATTTTAGACTCTTCCGCAGTGGCTTATTCTTTTACTTCCTTGCCAAATAACATCAGCTATAGGCATTTACCCGGCATGCGTTTTGCCGAAAAGATATTAAGCGGTATTGAATTAATTGAGCACCCCAATATTGCTTTGTGCCCAGACGATGATTTCTTAAATTCTGATTTACTACTTTCTAGTGATTCTTTGATGCAAAAACGCTCTGATATTGCTATCTCATTTGGTAAATTCTTCCGTTTTACTTCAGACAATTATCAACAGTTTGAATATGCTGGTAGGCCTATTCCTTGGCCAAAACTCAAAGGTGATTTAGATATAGATGTGAAAAAATTCGCTACTCGGTATACCCAAGTACTGTGGTCTCTTTACAGAAAAGATGTATTAAAAAATGCGTTTCACGCTATTGAATTAGCTAATTTTGATAATGATAACTTTATAGAGTTGACGATATCGCTTACCGCTTTGGCTAGTGGTCAATTAAATATGGTCGATGATGTATGGGGCATTAGGCAAGCTGATATCGATGGAAATTGGGGAGAAAGACATGTAAGGATCCAAGATGTTAATCATGGTGACTTCAAAAAGCTTAAGGTTGTGTTAAAAGATTATGTATCGGAAAATATAATATCTCTTTTTCAGCGTTACTATATTTCTAGAGTTGGTCCTTACGGTGTTTTAGAGCGTTATAAGCGCCGGTATGGTTATGGCGTAGTTAAGCGCCATGATGCGATCGTGAAAGGGCACCCTTTTTGCAAAGATGTAACCCAATTTCTTGAATATTTTACTGAATAAACGCTGAAAACACTATAAAGGCAAGTCACGGCCTGTTTTATGAAATCGATTTGAGCTTTACATCCCGTAACAACTCACTATTAGTTCAAGGATTGAACTAAATTGCCGATAATCTATACTAACAAGTGTGAGGGTTTAACTTGAGGGCATGATGATGAATGTAGGTGGTATCTCATCAAGTGGTGGATTATTAGATCAAATCCAGAAGAAGCAGGAAGATAACTTAGAAAAGTTGGCTTCGGGCAAAAAAATTAATAAAGCTGCAGATGGTGCAGCAGCGCAGCAGATTATTGACCAATTAACTGCTGAGTCGAATGCTTATCAACAGTCTATACGCAATTCGTATGATGGGGTTTCCGTTGCACAGGTTGCTGATGGTGCTCTACAGGGGATTAGTCAAGATACCCAACGCATTAGAGAACTAACGTTACAAGCGGGTAGTGGTATTCTTTCTGATGGTGATCGTCAAGCAATTCAGGCTGAGATCTCAGGTTTACAAGAGAATATTCAAAGCACTGTTGAAAATACTGAATTTAATGGCCAGTCATTATTTACTCAAGATGGAGAGCTGAGTTTTCAGGTTGGCTCTGGGCCTGGGCAAACTAAATCAATAGATACATCTGATTTAGCAACTCAATTTGATAATTTAGGTTTAAACAGCATTGATGTTACTGCGCCTGGTGGAGTTGATGCTGCGTTATCATCACTCGATGATATTTCTAGTCTAGTGGGCGAACAGCGCGGTGATTTAGGTGCAACTCAAAACTCATTTGAGTCTATCATTGGCAATCTCAACACGACGAATGAAAACGTGCAAGCTGCGCGCAGTCGTTTGCAAGATACCGATTATGCCCAAGCGACTGCTGAACGTACTCAAAATGACATCTTGAGTCAAAGTACCATTTCTGTAGCTAGCCAAGCTAATCAGCAGGCTTCTCAAGTACTTGGTTTGTTGCAATAAATAAACTGTTTAACACTATTTTTAAAAATAGCCTGCTTAATGCAGGCTTTTTTATATTCCCTCATTTGTATGCTCCAATATATTTTTGCTTAATAAATAATCGCACTGTCACAAATATTTCACTATCGATATAACTTGTTACATCTTTTTTTACTTACTGTGTTTTTTATCTCTTTGATTTTGATTGTTTTATTTTAGAATCATCAAAAAATTGGCGCTATTGTGTTTTTGTGCCAAAAAAACCTTAACATCGTCAAAAGATGTTCTATTATTACTTGCAATAACAATTATTTGACACAGCTATGCAATCTAAGAAAAGAATCCTACTAATTGAACAGCCGTCTGGTCATTTTGACGCGCTTAAATCAATTTTGCAGTTTATCGCAGAGGATTATGATGTTGTATCTTTAGAGAAGGCATCTTCACAAACTAAACTTAAAACAGATTGGAAGTGTGTCGTACTGGCCTGTCCTAATGAAGTATTTGAGCAAGCTAAGCAGATTGTAGTTGATGCACCTGAGTTACCTTTTATTGTTAATCATGGTTTAAATGACCTTGAAGCTATTGCTAATGTGATTGGTTCTGTAACAGATGAGATCACTTACCCTGAGCTTACACAACTTCTCGCACATTGTGAGTCGTACATTCGCAATAAACCTAACCAAAACATTAAATCAGCTAAAGACTTACTACAGACGCTGGTGGGGTCTTCTAGCGAGATGCAATCAGTTCGACGTATGATCGAACAAGTCTCTCCAACAGACGCAAATGTGCTCGTGTTAGGGGAGTCTGGAACGGGTAAAGAAGTGGTTGCACAAGCCATTCATCGATTGTCTAACCGCAAAACTGGCCCGTTTGTGCCTGTTAACTGTGGTGCTATTCCACCTGAATTACTCGAAAGCGAATTATTTGGCCATGAAAAAGGGGCTTTTACTGGGGCGATCAGTACTCGTAAAGGTCGTTTTGAAATGGCACAAGGTGGCACATTATTTCTAGATGAAATTGGTGACATGCCTTTGCAGATGCAAGTGAAATTACTTCGTGTTTTACAAGAGCGTTTATTTGAACGCGTTGGTTCTGGTAAAGCGATAAAAGCGGATGTCAGGGTTGTTGCTGCAACTCACCGAAATCTTGAATCTATGGTAAATGATGGCAAATTCAGAGAAGATTTATTTTATCGTTTAAATGTATTTCCTATCGAAACGCCTTCACTACGAGAACGCAGAGAAGATGTTCCTCAACTACTTAATGAGTTGACTAGACGTTTGGCCGATCAAGGTCGGGAAACGGTTAAGTTCACCGATTTAGCTCTACAATCTCTAATGGAACACAAATGGGCGGGTAATGTTCGTGAGCTATCGAATTTAGTTGAACGTATGATTATCCTTTACCCGAATCAAGTGGTTGATGTGGGAGATTTACCTAAAAAGTATCAACACATTGAAATTCAATCTTTTGAACCTGAATATCCAGAAGAGATTTTGGAGCGACAAGCGCTTAATGATTTATTTTCTTCTGATGAAGAAGATGATATTCAGCAAGAGCAAGGCTCACAGATTATTGCGTATTTGCCCGAAGAAGGTATTAATTTAAAAGAGTACCTAGCGGATTTAGAAATTGATCTGATTAATCAAGCTTTGATCATGCACACAGGGGTTGTTGCTAGAGCTGCCGAGGTGTTAGGTATTAGACGAACTACCTTGGTCGAAAAAATGAAAAAGTACGGTATCAACCAATAGCTGATATTAAAGAGGTAGGTTTATCTTAAACTTGCCTAATGTCCTAAAGCTTCACTATTCCTTTCTTTTGCTAAATATACTTTCCTAACAACAAGCTTTTTTACGCTTGATTTTTAATTCAGAGCGCAGCAATTTTTATTACTGTCAGTAAAATGACTAGCGTCAAAAAAAGTCTTATCTTAATGATTATTATAGGTTTTTATCTTTGGCATGGTTAATGCTTTATTCAGTTAAATGAATTTTTGACACATACCGAGGTCGACTTTGTCAACTCATCAAACTGAAACTGCAGATACCAATTTAGCTATTGAAGCTTATCCAGGTGAATTGGATGAGTTGAGAGCCAAAGCGTCTAGAACTTCGCACTTAGTAGACCATTTACCCGCGGGGGTTATTGTCATTGATGGTAAAGGGATTGTCGCTGAGGCTAATCAAATTGCGAGTGATTTATTATCTGAACCCCTTGAAGGTGAGCGCTGGATTGAAGTAATTGATAGGGCATTTGCACCTCAAGCGGATGATGGTGCTGAGGTGTCTTTAAAAGATGGCCGTCGGGTCCAGATTCAAACACAAGATCTCTTCCCGTATTCAGGTCAACTCGTGTTATTAACTGATTTAACGGAAACTCGTTTATTACAAGCTAGATTAGCCAATATGAAACACTTATCTGTTTTAGGTAAGTTAATGGCTTCGCTTGCTCATCAAATTCGTACACCATTGTCTGCTGCTATGTTATATGCAGCAAACTTAGGCAATAGCTCGCTGACTCATCAAGCTCGCAGTAATTTTCAAAATAAACTTATCGATCGATTACACGACTTAGAAAATCAAATTACTGACATGTTGCTATTTGCACGTTCTGGTAAACAACAAGTTGCTGAAACCTTGTCTTTGCAAACCCTGCTCACCGAAGTTAAAGCCGGAGCTGATGCGATGATGTTACAAGCTAAAGCTCAAATGACATTGGATTTACCAGACCCTGATATTTTGATTTACGGTAATCAAAATGCGCTGGCTAGTGCAATACAAAACCTAATCCACAACAGTATTGAGATTATTGGCGAGGATGCCCAATTAGATTTAGCCGCTAAAGCCGACCCTGAAGATAAGAATTTTGTCATCATATCTGTTAAAGACAATGGGCCTGGTATTAATCAAGAGCAGATAAACAAAGTGTTTGAACCTTTTTATACCACCCGAGGCCAAGGAACTGGTCTAGGTCTTGCTGTCGTTAAGTCAGTAGTAGAGCAGCATAACGGTCAAATCTCTATCGAATCAAAACAAAGTCAAGGCGCAAAATTTATTATGCGTTTACCTATCGCAGAAGTCGCTATGTCTGCTCAGCAGCAAGTGGCTTAATGAGGTTAATGAGAGGTAATGAATATGGAAACTAAAGTACTCGTTGTAGAAGATGATAAATCTCTACGTGAAGCCATTGTTGATACATTAGCCATAGCTGGTTACGCGGCAGTTGAAGCCGATAGTGGCGAGCAAGCTTTGGTTAAATTAGCCGAGAATGAAGTGCAGATTGTTGTTAGTGATGTACAAATGCCCGGTATCGATGGTTTGTCATTGCTCAGAAGTATTAAAAGTAAAGCGCCTTCATTACCTGTATTACTGATGACGGCATTTGCCAATATCCAAGATGCCGTTAAGGCGATGCGAGATGGTGCCACAGACTACTTATCAAAACCTTTCTCTCCAGAGGTACTATTAAGTCTAGTTTCTCGATATGCGCCTATTCAAACTCAGGATATTCCAGCACCGGTTGTAGCGGATGAAAGCTCCAAATCATTGTTGCAATTAGCGGCAAAAGTAGCTCAATCCGATGCTTCAGTAATGGTCATGGGGCCGAGTGGTTCAGGTAAGGAAGTACTTGCTCGGTACATCCATGATTGTTCACCTAGAAAAGATGAAAACTTTGTAGCGATTAATTGCGCTGCCATACCTGAAAGTATGTTGGAATCTACTTTATTCGGCTATGAAAAAGGGGCTTTTACTGGTGCATTACAAGCATGCCCTGGTAAGTTTGAACAAGCACAAGGCGGAACTATCTTACTCGATGAAATCACCGAAATGGACTTAGCACTGCAAGCTAAGTTACTACGTGTACTACAAGAGCGTGAAGTGGAGCGACTGGGCTCGAGTAAAATGATCAGTCTAGATGTAAGAGTTATTGCAACGTCCAACCGAGATTTAAAGCAAGCGGTTGCCGATGGTGAGTTTAGAGAAGATTTATATTATCGACTGAATGTTTTTCCACTTACTTGGAAGCCTTTAGCAGAAAGAACAAAAGATATTCTTCCCTTGGCTGAATGTTTAATAGAAAGACACTGCGCAAAACAAAACATCATAGTTCCTGAGTTAGACGTGGAAGCTAGACATAAGTTAATGCAACACGCATGGCCAGGTAACGTTCGTGAATTAGACAATGTCATTCAACGTGCTTTAATTTTACAAGCTGGTGACGTTATTACTGATGCTGATATTTTAATTGAGATGGATACCTCAATTCCGTTAGCTACACATTCTGAACAAACCACTTCGCAAGGTGCAAGTAAAAATGATCGATTACCTGATGAATTAAGGCAGCAAGAAAACCAAATTATTCTTGATACATTATTGGCTTGTCATGGCAAACGTGCATTGGTTGCAAGTAAACTTGGCATTAGCCCAAGAACCTTGCGATATAAAATAGCAAAAATGCGAGAAGCGGGTGTTGAGATCCCTGTTTAACTTGTATTCGTAATACCAAATTATTAACCACAGCCCACCTTAATAGGTGGGCTGTTTGTTTTTATAGTTTTACAAAAATGACCAAAGTAGGCGAAAACAATTTGTAACTTAAGAGAAACAAAACTAGTTTCAAAAAAGTACATACCTACAATGAACAAAAAATAAATCAAATATAAGGTGAGTTATGCTACAAGCATTGATTGCCCGAGCACCCCTGATCATACTTTTATTCAGCTTTGTCAGTTTATTGACTTGGCTAAATTGGCCTGAAGCTGAAACGGCACTAAATAAAAAGCGTGGAGATAGGGCGGTTAAAGTTGTTGCAGAACAGGCAAGGGTGAAACCTTTTATTGATAAACTCTTTGCACTTGGTACTGCACAAGCTAACGAAGCCGTTAACCTATACAGTCAATCAGCTGGGCGAGTACAGGATATTCTGTTTGATGATGGTCAAGCCGTTAAAAAAGGGCAGGAGTTAATCAGGCTAGTCCGGGATGAAGAAAAAGCCGAAATAGCAGAACTCAAAGCTAAGTTAGCAGAAGCTAAAGCACAACTTGCTCGCTTGACTGATTTAACAAAAAAGAACTCTGCAGCACAATCTGCACTCGATGCACAGCGAGCTGAAGCTCAAGCCATTGCGGCGCAGCTAAAACAAGCGCAAGCTAAATACGAAAAATTTACCGTCAAAGCACCTTTTGATGGTGTTTTGGGATTGAGGAACATCAGTGTTGGCGCTTTTGTTTCAACTTCAACAACAATTACGACATTAGATGATACTCGCTCTATTAAAGTTGACTTTACCGTGCCTGAAAAAGAACTCAATCGCCTGGCTATTGAGCAACAAATTGAAGTGAAAAATGCTGCGCACCCTGATACCACTTTTACAGGGATAGTGACAAGTATTGATTCGAGAATCGACCCTACTACACGTGCGATTAACATCAGAGCGAAAATAGATAATGAAAAGGGTTTATTAAAACCTGGCATGTTACTCGATATCTCTTTAGTTCGAAGTAATGATCAAGCCATGTTTGTAGATGAAAAAGCAGTATTTCCTAAAGCGGACAAACAATTTGTTTATCTGGTCATTGATGATAAAGCAGTGTTGACGCAAGTGGAAATAGGTCGCAGACGTCCCGGAATTGTTGAAATAACAGCGGGTGTTGAACAAGGCCAAAATATTGTTGTTGAAGGTGCAATCAAACTGCGAAATGGTGCGGCGGTCACTATGGTTACAGAGGGGTAAACCATGTTGTTATCAGATGTGAGTGTTAAGCGCCCTGTTTTTGCTAGTGTGATCAATCTGTTGGTGATCACATTTGGTATTGTCGCATTTACACTTTTACCGCTCAGAGAATACCCTGATATTGATGCGCCTGTTGTTAGTATTAACACCAGTTATCCGGGGGCATCGGCTGCAATTGTTGAGACTAAAATCACCCAAGTTTTAGAAGATAGGATCAGCGGTATCAGTGGCGTGAAAAATATTACGTCAACCAGCCGTGATGGTCGGTCGAGCATTTCAATTGAATTCGAGCTATCGCGAGATATTGACGCGGCAGCTAATGATGTCAGAGAGAGAATTTCAAGGGCGTTAAATAATCTTCCCGAACAAGCCCTGCCGCCTGAGGTTTTTAAATCAGATGACGATGATGATGTGATCGCTTGGTTTAATCTTCGCAGCGAAAATATGTCTGTGTTGGAATTAACTGATTATGCTAATCGTTACATTGTCGATAGGTTTGCCGTTGTTGATGGTGTTGCTCGTATCCGAGTCGGTGGTGGTCGTGATTATGTAATGAAGTTATCGCTTGATAGGCAGGCTATGGCTGCCCGTGGTATCACGGTAAATGATATTGAAAACACGCTGAGAAACGAAAACGTCGAACTGCCAGCTGGACAAATCAAATCAGTAGAAAGAGATTTTGCCGTTAGAGTTAATCGAACTTATTTAAGTCCAGAAGACTTTAAAACTATGGTTATTGGCAGAGGGACTGATGGCCATTTAGTCAGTGTTGCTGAGGTCGCAAAAGTTGAATTAACCGCTGCTGATGATAATACCTTGTTCCGAGGTAACGGGGTTAATATGGTTGGCCTTGGCTTAATTAAGCAATCGAAAGCGAATACGCTTGAGGTTGTAAAAGGTGCAAGGGCTGAATTACAAGAAATTGCCAAATCATTACCACAAGGTACGTTTATCGTTGATTCTTACGACTCTTCTGTATTCATCCAAGGTTCGATTGATGAGGTTTATAACACGTTACAAATCGCTATTGTGTTAGTTATCGCTGTAATTTTCCTCTTTTTAGGCAATATCAGAGCGACTTTGATACCCGCAATAACAGTGCCTGTGGCATTGATTGGTGCATTCACAGTACTTTATATGTTGGATTTTTCAATCAACCTACTGACATTACTGGCATTGGTATTGGCAATTGGTTTAGTGGTTGATGATGCCATTGTTGTACTTGAAAATATCTACAGCCGAATTGAAAAAGGCGAGCCTCCATTAGTAGCAGCTTATCAAGGTGCTCGAGAAGTTGGCTTTGCTGTCATTGCGACAACACTAGTTCTGGTAGCCGTCTTTGTACCCTTAGTGTTTTTACAAGGCAATATTGGCAGGTTATTTACTGAATTTGCTTTAGCTATTGTTGCTGCCGTTATTTTTTCAAGCTTCACGGCTTTGACCTTATCGCCAATGATGTGCTCAAAGTTCTTAAAAGCTCAACCGAAACAAAAATTAGATAAACCAAGTATTTTCAAACGTGCGTTCAGTACTATTGAGGAAGGCTACCAGCATATATTGGCAAAAAGCCTTCACGCCCCGTTGTTGCTTTTGTTGGTTTTCCTTCTCGCGTTATTGTCGGTTGATACGCTGTTCAAAGCCTTGCCCAGTGAATATGCTCCGAAAGAAGACAGAGGTGGTTTTTTTGTCTCAATGCGAGGAGCAGAGGGGGCAAGTTTTGAAAGTAACAAACGCAACATCGAGAAAATTGAATCTGTTCTGATGGAATCATTAGAACGAGGTGAGTTAGAGCGTGTATTAGTGCGAGTGCCTGGCTTTGGTGGTTCTGGTGGTATTGCTATTGTCGGTATGCCAGAGTGGGATAAACGGGAAATTGATACCTTTACCTACATTAATAATTTAAGACCTCAATTAGGTGAAATTGTTGATGTACAAGCGTTTGCTATTATGAGACGCGGATTAGGTGGCCGTGGGTTAGGTCGGCCTGTACAGTTTGTATTGCAAGGGAATACTTACGAAGAACTTGCTATGTGGCGCGATACTTTGTTTGAAAAAGCACAAGCAAATCCTAGTTTGATTCGTTTAGATAGTGATTATCAAGAAACGTACCCGCAATTTAGTGTTGAAATTAATCGCAAAAGAGCTGCTGATTTAGGCGTGTCGGTTGCTGAAATCGGCCGTACTTTGCAAACGATGCTCGGGCAAAGACGTGTTACTACTTACATAGAGCGCGGTGAAGAGTATGACGTTCTGCTTGAAGGTGAAGATAGCGATTTTCTAAGTCCTAGTGATATCGATAACATTTATGTACGCTCAGCTAGAACAAACCAGTTGATCCCCCTAGCTAATCTGGTTGAAATCACCGAACAAGCAACATCGGCCAAATTAAATCGTTATAACCGCCTTAGAAGTATTACTATCTCTGCAAATTTGGCGGATGGTTACACGTTGGGAGAAGCACTGAATTTCCTTAATAACCTCGTCGTTGATGAATTACCAGCACATGCAAAAGTTGACTACAAAGGCCAATCACAAATGATGCAAGAAAATGCTAATTCCATGCTGTTTGTATTTGCCCTCGCATTGTTAATCGCTTATCTGGTGATGGCTGCTCAGTTCGAAAGCTTTACCCATCCAATTGTAATCTTGTTAACCGTGCCTCTTGCACTCGTTGGTGCTCTTGCGGGCCTGTATTTTTCTGATATGTCTGTGAATATATTCAGCCAAATTGGTTTGGTAATGTTAATTGGATTAGCGGCTAAAAATGGTATTTTAATTGTCGAGTTTGCTAATCAGCTACGCGATAAAGGGGTTGAGTTTGAGCAAGCTTTACTTGAGGCGTCCAAACACAGACTAAGACCTATCATTATGACTTCAATCACTACTGTGATGAGCGCCATACCGCTTGTTGTTGGTACAGGACCTGGTTCTGAAAGTCGAATGGTAATTGGTATGGTGATATTAGCTGGGGTGACGGTTGCATCGATTATGACGCTATTTGTTGTACCTGCTGCATATTATTGGTTGTGTAAGAATACAGATTCGCCACAGGCGGTAACACAAAGGTTGAAAAAACTACTCAGTAAATAAAACAAAAAAGCTCATTAAAAATTTAATGAGCTTTTTTATATTCAGAATTAGAAGTGGAGCTTACTTTTTAGGTAACTCTACTTTTTTTTCATCACTTTGTTTGAAAAGTACTTGAGTGTGGCCAATTACTTGAATTTGCTCAGCACCCGTTTCACGAACAATTGCATCCATGATGAGTTTTTTCTCTTCTCTATCATCAGTTGGTACTTTTACTTTGATGAGCTCGTGATGTCCTAAAGCGTTGTCGATTTCAGCGATAACACCCTCAGTTAAACCATTGCTGCCAAGTTGTACCAGTGGCTTTAAAGAGTGAGCAAGGTTTTTTAAATGCTGCTTTTGCTTATTAGAAAGTTGCATATTGAATACTTTTTCTCGGGTAAAGGTTGAATTCCTGCTATTTTAACGCCATCTAGGGTGTATTACTAATTTCTGGCCATATTTATGTCGCAAAAAAAGCATTCAGGCAGTTCTAAACGTTGGTTAAAAGAACATTTTGATGATCATTACGTGCAAAAAGCACAAAAGCTTGGGCTTCGTTCACGTGCAGCTTTCAAAATTGAAGAGATTCAAAATAAAGATAAATTGATAAAACCAGGTCAAACGGTTGTCGATTTAGGTGCTGCACCAGGAGGTTGGTCGCAATACGCTGCCGATATCGTCGGTGATGATGGTACAGTTGTCGCTTGCGACATTTTAGAAATGGATTCCATCGCAGGTGTTGATATCTTACAAGGCGACTTTAGAGAAGAAAGCGTACTCAATGCTTTACTTGATCGTATTGGTGGTCGTAACGTAGACGTTGTAATGTCAGATATGGCACCTAATATGGCCGGTAATGATGCTGTTGATCAGCCAAGAGCTATGTATCTTGTAGAGCTTGCACTGGATATGTGTCATCAGGTGCTAAAAGCCAATGGGTCATTTGTGGTTAAGGTTTTCCAAGGTGAAGGCTTTGATCAATATTTACAAGACGTACGTAGTGCTTTTAAAGTGGTTAAAACGCGCAAACCTGACTCTTCTCGAGCTCGATCTCGTGAAGTTTATCTCGTTGCGACTGGATATAAATGTTAAACCTATTTATCATCTATTAATTGTTATAGATTTAAACAGACTATTCAGCAATTTTGCTGAGCTTAATATCGTTTTTCAAAAGAGGTTAATGTCTTGAGTGATATGGCAAAAAATCTAATCCTTTGGGTTGTGATTGCATTAGTTTTGATGACAGTGTTTCAAAACTTCAGCCCAACGGGTGAAACTGGGAAGAAAATGGATTACACCACCTTCGTTAAAGAAGTTAACCAAGGCGGTGTGCGTGATGCTCAAGTTGACCCTCACGAGGGGATTATTCGCGGTACCAAACGAAGCGGTGAACGCTTTGAAACGGTAATGCCACTTCGTGATGACAACATCCTTGATGAAATGATCAAAAAAGATGTAAAGGTTGAAGGTGTTAAAGCTGAAGAGCCTAGCATTCTTACTTCTATCTTCATCTCTTGGTTCCCAATGCTACTTCTTATCGGTGTGTGGATTTTCTTCATGCGTCAGATGCAAGGTGGCGGTGGTAAAGGTGCGATGTCTTTCGGTAAGAGTAAAGCGCGCTTAATGAGTGAAGACCAAATCAAAACAACTTTCACCGACGTTGCAGGTTGTGATGAAGCTAAAGAAGAAGTTGCTGAATTAGTTGATTACTTACGCGACCCTACAAAATTCCAAAAGTTGGGCGGTCGAATTCCAACTGGCGTATTAATGGTAGGTCCTCCTGGTACAGGTAAAACCTTATTAGCCAAAGCGATTGCTGGTGAAGCTAAAGTACCATTCTTCACTATTTCTGGTTCTGACTTTGTTGAAATGTTTGTAGGTGTTGGTGCATCTCGTGTACGTGACATGTTTGAACAAGCCAAAAAGTCTGCGCCTTGTATTATCTTTATCGATGAAATCGATGCGGTAGGCCGTCAGCGTGGTGCAGGTTTAGGTGGTGGTCACGATGAGCGTGAACAAACATTAAACCAAATGCTTGTTGAGATGGATGGTTTTGAAGGCAACGAAGGTATCATTGTTATTGCTGCAACTAACCGTCCAGATGTATTAGACCCAGCATTACTTCGCCCAGGTCGTTTTGACCGCCAAGTAACGGTTGGCTTACCTGATGTTCGTGGTCGTGAACAAATTCTTAAAGTACACATGAGAAAAGTACCTCTAGGCGACGATGTTGAAGCAGCTGTGATTGCCCGTGGTACACCTGGTTTCTCTGGTGCTGATTTAGCTAACTTAGTTAACGAAGCTGCACTATTTGCCGCTCGTAACAACAAGCGTCTTGTTTGTATGGAAGAGTTTGAAAAAGCTAAAGACAAGATCTTAATGGGTGCTGAACGCAAGTCTATGGTGATGAGCGAAGAAGAAAAAGAAATGACTGCTTATCACGAAGCAGGTCACGCTATTGTTGGGCGACTTGTACCCGAACATGACCCAGTTTATAAAGTATCTATCATTCCACGCGGCCGTGCATTAGGTGTAACCATGTACTTACCAGAGCAAGACCGTGTTAGTCACTCTAAACAGCATTTAGAAAGCATGCTTTCTAGCTTGTTTGGTGGTCGTTTAGCTGAAGAAATTATCTACGGCAAAGAAAAAGTGACGACTGGTGCTTCGAATGACATCGAGCGTGCTACTGATATTGCTCGTAAAATGGTTACTCAGTGGGGTTTATCTGAAAAGTTAGGTCCATTGTTATATGCAGAAGAAGAAGGCGAAGTATTCCTTGGTCGTTCATCTTCACAAGCTAAAAGCATGTCTGATGAAACAGCACGCACTATTGATGAAGAAGTTCGTCGAGTAGTTGACGAAAACTACACGCGTGCAGAGAACTTGCTTAAAGAAAATATGGATATACTTCACGCAATGAAAGATGCGTTAATGAAGTACGAAACTATTGATGCAAAGCAAATTGATGATTTGATGGCACGTCGACCAGTTGGCGAACCTCAAGATTGGAGCAATCAAAATAACTCAGACAATTCATCTAAACCAACAGGTGGTGCTGAGGCTAAATCAGATAACAAGACTGAAGCTGAGCAAAGCCCTGAACAAAAAGTTGAACCTGAGTTAACGCCTGACGACAAAACATCTTAAGGTTTATCACTCTTTAAAAAAATGCCTCTCTTAGTAGAGGCATTTTTCATTGTAAAAACGAAAAGCACAATTAATGAGCAAAGACTTCACTACTTTACTTCAAACAACGACATCACCTTTGGTGATGGGCATTTTAAATGTTACCCCCGATTCATTCAGCGACGGTGGCCAGTTTGATCAAATAAACTCGGCAATAGAACAAGCTGAATTAATGATACAACAAGGTGCTGACATCATAGATATCGGTGGTGAGTCGACAAGGCCGAATGCCGAAGAGGTTAGTTTAGAAGAAGAGCTATCTCGTGTTATTCCTGCGATCAAAGCAATTAAAAGCAAATTTGATGTCTGGGTTTCGATTGATACCAGTAAAGCCGAGGTGATGAAGCAAGCTGTTGAAGCTGGGGCTGATATTATCAATGATGTTCGAGCATTGACGCTACCAGGGGCGCTGGATGTTGCAGTACAAGCTCAAGTACCTGTTTGCCTAATGCATATGCAAGGGCAACCTAAGAACATGCAAAACAACCCTCAATATGATGAAGTTGTTACTGATGTACTGCAATATTTACTTGAGCGGGCTGATGAGTGTACGCAAGCAGGTATTGCAAAAGCCAACATCATTATTGATCCCGGGTTTGGTTTCGGTAAAACTGCCGATAACAATTTTAAAATACTTAATCAATTAGATGCGTTTACTGCATCTGGTTATCCTGTACTAGCTGGTTTATCTCGAAAAACGATGATTGGCCATGCAACAGGGCAAGATGTTGAAAACAGAGTTTATGGAAGCGTAGCCGGTGCGTTAATTTGTGCCCAAAAAGGTGCTGATATTATTAGAGTGCATGACGTTCAAGCGACAGTCGATGCATTGGCAGTATTAGAACATACTCAACGAGCATAACAAGAAGAGTCATTATGGAAAGAAAATATTTTGGAACAGATGGTATTAGAGGCAAAGTCGGTGAAGGTAAAATCACACCTGAGTTTGCACTTCGACTAGGTTTTGCTGCTGGACGAGTATTATCTCAGCAAGGACACAAAAGTGTTTTAATTGGTAAAGATACCCGTATCTCTGGCTATATGATTGAATCCGCTCTAGAAGCTGGTTTATCTGCAGCTGGTGTTAACGTCGGCTTATTAGGACCAATGCCTACTCCTGCTATTGCTTATTTGACTAGAGCCTTCCGCGCTGATGCTGGTATTGTTATTAGTGCCTCGCACAACCCGTATTATGATAACGGCATTAAGTTCTTTTCAGCAGATGGAATGAAATTAGATGACGATATTGAATTAGCTATTGAAACTGAGCTGGATAAACCTGTAGAAGTTGTCAGCTCTGAGTTACTAGGTAAAGCAAAGCGAATTGATGATGCTGCTGGTCGTTATATTGAATTCTGTAAGAGCCGATTCCCGACTGAGCTGTCTTTAAAAGGTCTGAAAGTTGTTGTTGATTGTGCCCATGGTGCTACTTACCACATTGCCCCTAAAGTATTAGAAGAATTAGGCGCTGAAGTTATTTCGATTGGTGTTACTCCAAATGGTTTAAATATCAACGATAACTGCGGTGCAACATCATTAAATCAGCTGCAAGAAAAAGTTAAAGAAGTTAAAGCTGATTTAGGTTTTGCTTTAGATGGTGATGGCGACCGTATTATGCTTGTCGACCATAAAGGCAATATCATCGATGGTGACCAAATTGTCTTTATTATTGCACGTGAAGCACTCAAACGTGGTCAATTAGACGGTGGCGTTGTTGGAACACTGATGAGTAATCTAGGACTTGAAGTTGCATTACGTAACTTAGGTGTGCCATTTACACGCTCAAAAGTAGGTGACCGTTACGTACTGGCTGAGCTGCAAAATAACGGCTGGTCAATTGGTGGTGAAAATTCAGGTCACGTATTAAACCTAACTCAAACTAGTACAGGTGATGGCATCATCGCAGGCCTTCAAGTTTTAAAAGCGATAATTAAAACAGGAATGAGCCTACATCAATTAAGCCAAGGTATGGAAATGTACCCTCAAGTATTGGTCAACGTTCGTTATCAGGCTGATCAAGCTTCACCATTAGATTCTGATGCCGTTAAATCGGTTACAGAGGAAGTTGAGAGTGAATTAGGTGATACGGGACGCGTTTTACTTCGCAAATCAGGCACTGAACCATTGATTCGCGTCATGGTTGAAGGTAAGGATGAACAGAAAGTAACCGAATCAGCGAATAAAATTGCTGAAGTTGTTAAGCAAAGTTTAAATTAAATGAGTTAACTACTTGTAACTAGTAGTAATGATAGCTAAAATCACGCCCGCTCTATTGGAGTCAGTATGACAAAACGTAAACCCGTTGTTGCAGCAAACTGGAAAATGAATGGTGATCGTCGCTTAGTCGATGATTTAATGAATACTTTCCAAGGCTCAGCTATTTTCCAACAAGTTGAAGTTGTTTTAAGTACACCAGCAACCTTGTTAGATTACAGCCAACAACAAAGACAAAACGCCTGCCCAGAAATAGTTTTGGCAGCGCAAAACATGAGTCATCTTGATTCAGGTGCCCATACAGGCGAGCTATCTGCTCAAATGTTTAAAGAAGTGGGTTGTGATTGGGTTTATTGTGGTCATTCAGAGCGTCGCCATGTTTATGGTGAAAGCTCAAAGCTAACTGCTAAAAAGTTTGTCCAAGCTAAAGAAGCTGGGCTAGTACCTGTACTTTGTGTAGGTGAAACTGAAGAAGAACGCCAAAAAGGTAAAGCTTTTTCAAGACTCACATCTCAAATTGAAGCTGTGATTAATTTAGCAGGTAAAGATTGCTTTGAAGGTGCACTCGTGGCTTATGAGCCAGTTTGGGCGATTGGTACTGGAAATCCAGCCACGCCAGAAATTGCACAAGAGGCACACAAGTTTATTCGTGGTATGATAGCTGCAATGTGTGCTGAAACAGCAGACAGCGTAAGAATTTTATACGGTGGAAGTGTAAAGCCTGAGAATGCCCAGGCGTTATTTAGCCAGCCAGATATAGACGGAGGTCTTATCGGTGGAGCGGCACTTAAACCGGAGCAGTTTATGAGCATATGCCAAGCTGCAGTTGGACAATAATTGGATAGATAAATGTACGAGATTTTATTAGGCGCGTTTTTATTAACTGCAATTGCTTTAGTTGGTTTGATTTTAATCCAACAGGGTAAAGGTGCAGACATGGGCTCTTCATTTGGTGCTGGTGCATCAAACACAATGTTCGGTTCGTCGGGCTCAGGTAACTTTTTAACAAAATCGACTGCAGTATTAGCGACAATCTTTTTTGTATTAAGCCTTATTTTAGGTAACTTATCTTCTAAGCAAAATAAGCAAGTTGATGAGTGGGAAAACTTAGCTGCTCCTGAGGTATCTCAACCTCTAGCTGAAGATATCCCAGCTGTAGAATCACAAGATTCTGACGTACCAAACTAATCTAACAGTTTAAAATTTGCGGATGTGGTGGAATTGGTAGACACGCCATCTTGAGGGGGTGGTGGCTTAGGCCGTGCGGGTTCAAGTCCCGCCATCCGCACCAACTACTAACAAGCGTATCAATTGATACGCTTTTTTTTGCCTTAAATTCACTCCAATACCTTACTGTTGTTGATAACTGACATTTTCACCATTATTCGTGAGAATAATTTACCTTGTGTTAATTGCTTGTCGCTAAAAATTTAAACAATATGCGCAATAAGAAATAACGTAAGAGAAATGTCATGAAATTATCGAAACTGATTCTTGCATCTAGCTTAGCTCTGACTGCTATGACTGCATCAAATACAGTATTCGCTGGTTCGGAACCAAGCCAAGCCGAAAAAAAATGGGATGTTTTAGCACCAGACTTACCGCTTAAACAAGTTAGTATTAGCACTGAGCAAACAACTTGGTCTAATTTAACTTTAGCTAAAGATGGCCAGTCATTCTTTTTTGATATGTTAGGTGATATCTATCAAGTTGACATTGAAGGTGGTCAAGCTAGAGCTATTACAGAAGACTTTGCTTGGAATATTCAACCTAGCGTCAGTCCTGATGGCAAAAGTATCGCTTTTATTTCAGATCGCGGTGGTATTTCTAGTTTGTGGTTAATGGACTTAAACGGTGAAAATAAACGCCAAATTAGCCAATTTAAAGAAGACATTGTCCATTCACCAGCATGGAGCCCTGATGGTAAGACAGTAGCCGTAACCAAAGGTATTATGTCTGGCCGTAGTATACCAGCAGGTGAAATTTGGTTATTTAATATCAATGGCGGTAGCGGTATCAAAGTGAAAGCCAGAGTAAACGGTGAGCACGATCAAAAAAATATCGCTGATGCCAAATTCTCGCCAGATGGCAAGTATCTTTATTACACCAGAGACATCACTCCAGGTCGTACCTTCTCTTACAATCGAGATGCGTTAAAAGGCTTGTTTGCCGTTATTCGATATGAATTGGCAACAGGTGTAGAAGAGACGCTTATTTCTGGGGTTGGAGGCGCTATTGTGCCAACACCATCGCCAGACGGTCAGTCAATTGCTTACATTAGACGTGTAAATGAAAAGACTGCTTTATTTGTAAAAGATTTGAAATCGGGTATTGAAACTCCGCTTAACACTAATATGGAACGTGACCTACAAGAAGGCTTTGGCTCTGAAGGTTACTACAGCTACTTTGAATGGACACAACAAGGCGATGCAATCGTTTACTGGAGTAAAGGCCAATTTCAACAAATCGATGTAAATACTAAAGCAGTAACACCTATTCCAGTTAAAATTGACGCCAAGTTGCAAGTAGCTGATCCTGTTCGACCTGAAGTGGTATTTGATGATAAAACCTTCGATGTCAAAATGGCACGTTGGGCTCAAACATCACCTGATGGTAAAAAAGCTGTTTTCCAAGCACTGGGGAAAATATATGTTAAAGACATCAAATCAGGGAAACTCAAGCGCCTTACAAAACAAAACGATCACGATGAATTTTACCCACGCTTCTCGCCAAATGGTAAGCACATTGTTTACACAACTTGGAATGATGAAAAACTAGGTTCGATTCGCTTGGTAAAAGCTAAAGGCGGTAAGGGTAAAGTATTATCTAAAGCACCGGGTCACTACGTAGAGCCAAGCTTCTCAGCTGATGGCAAACAGATTGCCTATAGAAAATTCAGTGGTGGTTATATTTTGAGCTCTGAGTGGTCACTAGAACCTGGCCTTTATGTGACAGACATTAAAGGCAAGTCTCACAAACGCGTCAGTAAGTCGGGTTACCAACCACACTTCTCAGGTGATGATAACCGCCTGTATTTCACTAATTATGTGCCCGGTTCACATGGTACGAAAAAAGAATTTCTCAGTGTAAACCTATCTGGTGATTTAAACGCAAATGACCAAAAGGTCCATGTGACAGGTAAAGATGTGACTGAGTTTAGGTTATCGCCAGATAAGCAAACACTTGCGTTTGTTCATCAAAATAAAGCTTATATCGCCGATTATGTAGAATATGGCCAAAAGCAAGATATCACACCATCTGCAAAACAAGTTGTTGTTAAACGAGTCAGTAAGCAAGCAAGTGAGAACTTACATTGGTCTGCTGATACCCTACAGTGGTCTTATTCAGATACATTATATTCAGTCAAACTTGATCAAGTTCACGATGAAGGCTTCCAAGCGCTCAATGACGGTCTTTCGCTGAGTTTCAAAAAAGCGGTAGATAAACCTAAAGGAGTTATTGCCTTTACTAATGCAAATGTCGTGACCATGCGTGATGCTGATAATCAACAAGAAATCATTAAGCAAGGTGTTGTTGTTGTAGAAGGTGAGCGAATTATCGCTGTTGGCCAAGCTAGTGAAGTTAATATTCCTAATAATGCCCAAGTGGTGGATTTAGCAGGTAAAACACTGTTACCAGGTTTAATCGATGCACATGCTCATGGTGCCCAAGGTCGTGAAGAGATTATTCCTCAACAAAACTGGATTAATTATTCAGGTTTATCTTTTGGTGTGACAACCATTCATGACCCGTCTAATGACACTTCTGAGATCTTCGCAGCAAGTGAACTACAAAAAGCGGGCAAATTAATTGCGCCGAGAATTTTCTCAACGGGTACTATCTTATACGGTGCCAAAGCTCCTGATTACAAAGCCCAAATAGATAACTATGACGATGCTAAATTCCATATGCAGCGCCTCAAATCAGCTGGTGCAGTATCGGTTAAAAGCTACAACCAGCCACGTCGTGATCAGCGTCAACAAGTCTTGGTTGCTTCTCGCGAACTCGATATGTTGGTTGTGCCTGAAGGTGGCGGTAAATTCCACCAAAACCTCACTATGTTGTTAGATGGCCATACAGGTTTAGAGCATGCTTTGCCAATTGCACGCGGCTATGATGATGTTACCCAACTTTGGTCTCAAACTGATTTTGGTTACACCCCAACTTTTGTTGTTGCTTATGGTGGTCTAACTGGTGAGAAATATTGGTATGACAGAACCAATGTCTGGCAGAATGAGCGTTTAATGCAATTTGTCCCTAAGTTTATTGTTGAGCCTATTTCAGTGCGTCGCCAGAAAGCGCCTGATTCTCATTATAACCACATTGAGATCGCCAAGTACGCTAAAGAGCTACGTGATAACGGTGTCCGAGTGATGATTGGTGCACACGGTCAACGCGAAGGTTTAGGTGCCCACTGGGAAATGTGGATGATGGCACAAGGTGGTTTTACGCCGTGGGAAGCTTTACGAGGTGCTACATATGATGGTGCTAAACATCTAGGCATGGACAAGCAAATTGGCAGTTTAGAAGTTGGTAAGCTAGCTGATATGATTGTTATTGATGGTGATGTACTCAGCGATATTCGCCTATCTGAGCGCGTCAGCCATACCATGATTAATGGCCGATTATACAATGCAGCAACGATGAATGAATTGTTCGATCGTGCGACGAAACGTGAACCTTTCTACTTTGAACGCTTAGATGTGACATCCATGCCCACATCTACCCAAAAAGCAATTGAAGCGAAAAAAGAGCGTCATCACTGGGTTCACTAAATACCAGCTTGGTTTTATATTTATAAAGGCTCCTATCGGAGCCTTTTTTCTATTTGCAATTAAGGACGAGTTAGTAATATGCTGGCTCGATTGTTTTAGATTTTTTATTGCCAATAAAGTGAATATACAAGTTGTCGATTTTACCGCAGCCAATGCACCAGAGTGTTTTGTACAATCATTAAAAGAAACTGGGTTTGCCGTTTTAATTAATCACCCTTTAACTTCTGAGCAATTGACTGAGTTGTATCAAAGTTGGCAAGCGTTTTTCGATTCTGATGAAAAGCAGCAGTTTATTTTTGATCCAGCTAAGCAGGATGGTTTTTTTTCTACCGAAACGTCTGAAACGGCAAAGGGCGCAAAAAATAAAGACCTGAAAGAATTTTATCATTACTACCCTTGGGGCAGGGCCCCGCAGGCATTAGCGAGTATTACTCAAAGTTATTACCAACAAGCATCTCAATTAGCT
The DNA here is from genome assembly GCF_013328345.1 of Marinifaba aquimaris. Classification (GTDB taxonomy): domain Bacteria; phylum Pseudomonadota; class Gammaproteobacteria; order Enterobacterales; family Alteromonadaceae; genus Marinifaba; species Marinifaba aquimaris. Next base: position 101,515 of record NZ_JABULX010000001.1, on the reverse strand, counting down.
TCAACACTGTTGGATTGGGTAGAGCAATACTCTCCTGAAAATATTAAGCAATGCTATTCACAAAGTTTATCGTCGATGATTGACTCCACACCGAATACTTTACTTAGAGTTCTACACTACCCACCACTAACTGGAGATGAGCCAGAAGGGGCAGTCAGAGCGGCTGCTCATGAAGATATCAATTTGTTAACGGTTTTACCTGCGGCGAATGAAGCGGGGTTACAAGTTAAAGATAAGACAGGTAATTGGTTAGACGTTCCTTGTGACTATGGCAGTTTAGTTATCAATATAGGTGATATGTTACAAGAAGCCTCTCAGGGATATTTTCCTTCAACTAGTCACCGCGTTATTAACCCTGAAGGAAAAGCTGCCTTTAAGTCACGTATTGCTTTACCGCTATTTTTGCATCCAAAGTCTGATGTCGTGCTATCTGATAGGCATACACAAGCGAGTTATTTGTTAGAGCGGTTAAAAGAGTTAGGGCTCAAATAATGACAAAGAAGTTTTCAGCTTATGCTCGATTTTTTAGCTCACAACTCGTGGTGATTGTGTTAATTACCTTGGGTATTTTTGGCCTTGCTGCTTTGGTTAAGTTTATTTTATTTGGTGGGTATTTTAAGTTTGTCGGCTCAGGCGGTAATCCGTTGAGTCATCCTTTTACCATTGTGTTGGCGTTATTGGCATTAGTGATAAGTTTAGGCATCTCTTGGTACAAAAAGTACCAAGAGAAACGCATTATTCAGTCACTTAAAAGGCACAAAAAAGCTAAATCAAGTAGTGATAGTGAATAGCTTTTAGTGATCAAATAAATTAAGTTTACTCGCTTGTTTTTGGAACATCTCGATATCCGGCATCAAGCTGTAGTTAAAGTCAGTCAAATTGTGCAATTCAGTTTCTGAGCCAATCACTAAGCGTCCAGCTTCCACATTATTTAGTTTTTGATTAATTAAATCTAACACCGACTGTTTATCTATATGTGTAAGCTCCATCGCGATGCGCTCTCGTCGTTTGAAAGTTTCATCTTTTAAGCCTATGGCCATCCAAAAACGCTGTGCCTTAATGCGCATGCTCGTATCTTTTTCAAGTAGCTGATGCGATAAACCCGATTTGAGGTTTTCCCATTCATCTTCAGGAATCGATGCAATGTGCTCTGGTAAAGTACTGAAAAATTTATCAATTTCAGCTGTTAATTGATTTACACCCGCTTTATTAGATTGTATGTAAGCGATAAAGCCTGGACATTGGTTAATTGGCATATAACCCGTACCTAGCATATAACCCAATTGCTTTTCAGTCCTAAGTGTGTGGAAAAATATTGGGGATACTATCTGGTTAAGTAATGTATAAAGTGCGGTGTTGTACTCGCTAATTTCTGGCGCTTGATAGTAAATAATGACGCATTGATCTTGGTGATCTGTTTTTACGGGTAAATACAAACTCTGATCTTGCGGTAGTTGGTACACCAAACGTTCTATTTCACTTGACGTTTTTTTGTGATTCAACAAGTGTTTTTTGATGTGGTTGCAAATGGTGTCCAGCTGAGCTTGTTGATTATCACCATAAATCAACGCCTCTATGTGCACTTTATCGAATAAGCTCAGATAAAACTCAACAAACTCATGCCAAGTGACAGTGGCCAATAAATCAGCCATATCATTATTTTGGAACTGGTTGTTTTGTAAGATACAACCGAGCAAGCTGAAAAGCTTAGAAACAGGTTTACCTTTATTGGTATTTTTCCAGCTTTGGAATACGCGTTGTTTTATTGTTTCAAAGTGCTCGGGTTCAAAATGACAATTGGCAATTTGTTTGATTAAGCTTTCAATAAATAAAGGCTGCTTGTCTGAAAAACCTGATACATGAAGAGTCATCCCTGCTTGGTGCGGGTAAACGTGATAATTCATCCCTGCCGCTTCGGCGAGGTAGTTATCTTCAATCACCGAATCTATAAATAGCTCGATGAATAAGCGGGTCATCGCCACTTTTTTTATCGAGCCTTGGCTGTTGGGTAAATCAAACGACAAATAAATATGCCCTTTAGGAATGTTAAAGGTTCTATCTTGTTTAAACCAAACAACTAAACCGTCTTGATCGATCACTTTAACGGGCTCGGTGAGGATTTTTTCAAGCGGTAGACTGTCTGTTCTCTCAGGAATAAATGGGTTAAGTTGAGGTAGCTCAAAATCACCCTCGTCAGCCTCTGCTTCACGTAAGCTCTGTAAAAAAGGCTCAGGTAATGCTTGGATATTATAAGGTGCATCGTACCAACGACAGACGTGAGGGTAGTGTGCTGGGCTACCTGCATCTGTTAGGTGAATTAGACGCATGTTTTCTGGTGTTAACGCTTGGCTTATCTCATCGAGCCAACTCTCGTCTAATCCATCCATCATGTAGTCACCATAAAGTAAGTCATCGGCTTCAAATTGATGCATACTCATGGCAAGTCCACTTACGAGATCAATTGCTTTAGTGGGTTCTTGATAACGGAAAGCCATCTCCGCTAATTGCTTTTTCTCTTGATAAATAAAGTCTAATCTAGGCTTGGTATCGATAAATTTAAGGTAAGCAAAAACAATATGGCAAATCCCTTCAATTGCCTGACACCCTTGTTCGGTTAGCTGAATACTGATGTTAAAGTCTTTGAAGTTTGAACCATCTACACCACCACCAGCAGCTAAACCATGTGCTAAACCATTATTTTTTAGAAATGATAGCAGGCTGCCACTGCCTTCATGACCCAGTAGGTAACTGAAGTAACAGATACTCTTGTCGCGATATTTTTGGTAAACACTTGGCATATCGAATGAAAAGATCAGTTGATGGGTCTGCTTTAGTGTTTGCATCGTGATGAGCTGAGATTTGTGCTCTGGTAAATACAAAGGTTCGGCTATTTTAGGTTTTGGTGTGTTATTGCCAGTGACCGCTGAAAAATACTCTTTGACTAGTTGATATTGTTCATCAGCCGGAAGGGGCGCGCTGACAACAAGTGTCATCCAGTTAGCTTGATAATTCTGTTGGTAAAACTGGTGCAATCTTTGTTTAAGTGAAATTTCGTCAGTGTCGACCAATGTCGCTAAATTACCCACTGAAAAGCGACTAAATGGATGAGCAGGATTAGCTGTTTCTTTGTGAACTTGGTATAGCCTGCGTAAATCATCTCTGACTTTGAGCTGAAATTCAGACTCTATCGCTTGTCTTTCTTTATCGATAAATTTGGGATTAAACAAAGGGGCAATAAAAAATTGGCTGAACCTATCGAGCGCACCTGCCAAGTGACTAGCGCGTATATCAAAAAAGTAGTTCGTGTGTTCACTTGCCGTCCAAGCGTTGTGATGACCACCATGTTGGTTGATAAATTGAGGAAAGTCGTTGGCATCAGGGTACTTTTCAGTACCTAAAAACAGCATATGCTCTGTAAAATGAGCCAAGCCAGGGCAATCATCTGGATCATCAAAGTGTCCGGCATTTACTGCAACTGATGCTGCGGCTTTTCTTGCATGAGGATCTTCGATTAATAAAACGCGTATGCCGTTATCTAACTCATGGTATTGGTAGTTCTTCTTATCATTTAAACTTTTTTTGATCACGTTTTATCCTGTGAGCCAGATTGTTGAACTGTAGCCAGTATTATGTCGACCATATATGACTAAAGTTTAATTGCCTATAGTCTAAATATAACAATAATTTAATGCATAACTAAAGAGGGTCGGTTAAGTTTAGACCATGAAAACAACAACAAATAAGTTATTACAAAATAGCTTAGTTTAAAGGTCGAAATATACTGCACAAGACACTACATTTAGCGCAATTAATCCTGACCAAGTTGCTATTCAACTTTTTCATTTAACTTGGTTATTGAATATATAGATCAGTCAGTGTTATGTCTTTAACTATTGTTTTGCAAAAAGCCATTATACTGACTGCAACACAAGGCAAATTGTCTTGTAAAGAGTAAAATATGCAATTGTTTATTATGCGTCACGGTCAAGCTGAGTATGGCGCAGATCTCGACTCTAATCGTCAGCTCACGGAATTAGGTGAAAATGAAGCAACACGTTCAGCGCAGTGGATACTCAAACAATGCTCTGAATTTGATTTAGTTTTAGTGAGTCCTTATATCCGCGCCCAGCAGACCTGGGCAAAACTAGCTCAAGCTGGTGTAGTGGCTAAACAAGTTGAGACGATCAATGATTTAATGCCAGACTCAACACCGAGCCAGGCAGCATCAGCCATATGTGCTTATGGCGCTGATGCCAAGAGTGTTTTAGTGGTTTCACATTTACCTCTTGTTAGCTATTTAGTCGAAGAATTTACTATTCATGCTGGTCCGCTTTTTTCGACCGCGGGTGTGGCACAAATTGATGATATTGATTTGAGTACCAGTATTCACAGAGGTGAGCTGGTTAAGTTTATTGCCCCTGCTCATATGGCAGAGGTCGCTGTTTAGCTATTATGGTTAGCGCTGTTGCTTGAGATCGTCATTGTCTAAATCGATCAGTACAAGTAAGGCGCCGTGCCCACCATGCTCTAAAGGTGCTTGGTGAAAAGCCACTACTTTGGGGTGTTGAACTAGCCAGTGTGGGATTTTTTGTTTCAGGATCCCTGAACCCAAACCGTGCACGATACAGATACACTCAACATGCTGCTTTTCTGCTGCGTGAATTACTCCTGCTAGCTCTAGTTTTGCCTGCTCGCGTTTCAATCCGTGTAAGTCTAATATTAAATCTGGATAAAAATCACCGCGTCTTAATCGCTTTGCGCAGTCTTTGGCAAAGCCTTTTTGTACGTATTGTAATGGGCCTTGATGACTAAGCTCAGGTTCATAACTATCAGAAAAATAAAAGTGGGCTTCTTGAACTGCGCGCTTTTCTATATCTAATGCTATTTTCTGCTTGTTCCTAACAGCCTCTGGCTGTATCTTGTCCTGCTTAATTTGGCGTGTTTCACCTATACTTTGGCGAAACAAATTTATATCGTCATCGCTTAACGAATCATTAGTACTCATAATGGCTCATTGACCTCATATTTAATGTGCCCATTATCAGCATAGAAAGCCGAAGATCAATGTTAAATCAAAATCAATCAATTGAAGCTATCAATGAATTAAGCACTGTGTTTGACATGGTGCGCTGGACTGTTTCACGCTTTAATGAAAACCAAGTCTTTTTTGGTCACGGTACAGATAACGCTTGGGATGAAGCCTTTTATTTAGTTCTTTATGCGCTAAATTTACCATTTGAAGGCGGTAAAGACTTATATCCTGCAAAATTAACTCGCTCAGAACGTGAAGTTATCGTTGAGTTAGTCACTGAACGCATCAATAAGAAAATACCACTGGCCTATTTAACAAACCAAGCTTGGTTTAATGGCTTACCTTTTTACGTAGATGAACGCGTATTGGTACCGCGTTCACCTATTGGCGAGTTGATCAACAAACAATTTGAGCCTTGGGTTGAACCTCACAACATTCATCGTGTACTCGATTTGTGTACTGGTTCTGGGTGTATTGCAATTGCCAGTGCTTATGCATTCCCTGAAGCTGAAGTCGATGCGATTGATATATCAACAGATGCACTTGCCGTTGCAGATACTAATATTCATGAACATGGTTTACATGATAGAGTGTTCCCAATTCAGTCTGACGTGTTTGATGGCATCCAAGGGCAGGTTTATGACTTGATCGTCACTAATCCTCCTTACGTAGACCAAGAGGACATGGACTGCCTGCCAGATGAATTCAAACAAGAACCTGAATTAGGTCTAGCATCTGGATATGATGGTTTAGACATCACCCGTCGAATCTTGGCGCAAGCAAGCGACCATTTATCGGAAAAGGGTGTCATCATTGTCGAAGTAGGTAATTCTATGGTTCACATGCCAGAAGTTTACCCGGACGTTCCATTTACATGGTTACAATTCGATAATGGTGGAGATGGTGTATTTGTAATTACAAAACAAGAATTAGAACAATACAAAACACAATTTGCAGCTGCGTACGCAGCACTTGAAAAATAAATAGAAGAAAGCAGTTTAGAGAAAGCTATGTCAGGAAATACAATAGGAAAGTTATTCACAGTCACTACATTTGGCGAGAGCCATGGTTTAGCCCTAGGTTGTATTGTTGATGGTTGCCCTCCGGGTATTGAGATCAGCGAAGAAGAACTTCAAATTGAGCTAGATCGCCGTAAGCCGGGTACGTCTAAATTTACCACTCAACGTCGCGAGCCAGACCAAGTAAAAATTCTTTCTGGTATTTTTGAAGGTAAGACGACAGGTACATCTATTGGTATGGTGATTGAAAATACCGACCAACGTTCTAAAGATTACTCTAAAATTAAAGACGTTTTCCGTCCTGGTCATGCTGACTATACATATCATCACAAATATGGTCACCGCGATTACCGCGGTGGTGGCCGCTCAAGTGCCCGTGAAACAGCAATGCGCGTTGCTGCTGGTGCAATTGCTAAAAAATACTTAAAACAAAAGTTTGGTATTGAGGTTAAAGGTTATTTGTCACAGCTTGGCCCAATCAAAGCTGAGCAAGTCGATTTTTCAATTGTTAATGAAAACCCGTTCTTTTTCCCTGATTCGACAAAACTAGATGAGTTAGATCAGTATATGCGCGATCTGAAAAAAGAAGGCGATTCAATTGGTGCTAAAGTCACAGTTGTTGCTACAAGTGTACCTGTCGGGTTAGGCGAGCCTGTATTTGACCGCTTAGATGCAGAAATTGCTTACTCTTTAATGAGTATAAATGCTGTTAAAGGTGTTGAAATGGGTGCAGGCTTTGACTCGATTGAGCAAAAAGGCTCAGTTCACCGTGATGTGATGACGCCAAAAGGCTTCTTATCTAATAATGCAGGTGGTGTCTTAGGCGGTATCTCTACTGGTCAAGATATTGTTGCTAGTATTGCAATGAAACCGACATCAAGTATTACAGTACCGGGTGAAACAATCGACGTAAACGGTGAAACGACTGAAGTCATTACCAAAGGTCGTCATGACCCATGTGTTGGCATTCGTGCTGTGCCTATTGCTGAAAGTATGCTTGCCATTACATTAATGGACCATGTTTTACGCCACAGAGCGCAAAACCTTGATGTTCATGTCGATACTCCTGATATTGCAAATCCATAAAAGTTTACACTAAAGGCTGCTTTAGCTTGCGGTAATTACTACTTAGTAACAGTTTAATAATAAAGCCGATGTTAAAATTAACGTCGGCTTTTTTATTGGAGTATTAAACAGTTAATGGATACGCGCTTTTTTCGCTTCTCCCAAGTTTATTTTGCATATTTTGCGATTTTAGGCGTTGTTTCTCATTATTTTGGTTTATACCTGAGTAACCTTGGCTTGAACCCTGTCATGGTCGGGTCTTTACTGTCTTTAATGACACTTGGTCGAGTACTTGGACCCGTTGTTTGGTCGAGTATTGCCGATAAAACTGGGCAACGTCGGCTTATTATTCAGCTTGGAAGCTTGCTCGCTTGTTTGTGTTTTGCTGCGCTTTGGTTTCTCGATTCACTCATTGGCTTAACCTTAGCTCTGGGCGCTTTTTCTTTGTTTTGGTCGGCGATATTGCCACAACTTGAAGCGTTAACCGCGCAAAATATCAAAGGTCAGGCCAAGATATATAGCCGGATTAGGATATGGGGCAGTATTAGCTTTATTATTTTAGTCATGCTTACTGGCATCACATTTGAATACTTCGGTGTAAAAGACAGTATTGAAGTCATGACCATGTCTCTTTTGATACTGTTATTAATATCTAGTTTAAGGTTGCCAAAAGATAGAAATTTTCAAACTCAATCTAACCTTACCGTATCGATAAAAAGTAAATTGACAGAAAAGAACTGTGTGACCTTTTTACTATCGGCATTTTTATTACAACTGAGTTTTGCAGCTTATTACGGCTTTTTTTCTATATACCTGACAGAGCGCGGTTACAGTGGTTTTCAAATCGGTAGCATGATCGCCTTTGGGGTTTTTTGTGAAGTCGTTATTTTTTGGTTTGCCGGTAAAATATTATCTGTTGTTAGTTTAAAGTCCGCATTAATATTTTGTTTTGCCGCTACCGCTATTCGCTGGTTAGTACTTGCTGAATTTGCAAATTGGTTCTGGGTATTACTGTGTTCTCAATTGTTACATGCCTTTAGCTTTGGTTTACATCACGTTGCAGCTCAGCGTTTTATCCGACAGCACTTTAATTCTAATCAGCAAAGCCGAGGTCAGGCTTTTTACTCATCAATCAGTTTTGGCATTGGTGGGGTATTAGGCAGCTTTATTGCAGGGTGGTCTTGGTATTACAGTCAAGAATTCACTTATTTAGGCGCGGCTGTAGTGGCCTTATTCGGCGCCGTATTATTGCTGCAATTTCAATCTCCAAAAAACGTAGAAAACTCAATCAACGCAGAACGAGCTTAGTTGAACCGCTCTGTGTTTTTTTTGACTGGCGGTCAATAAATGTGGCTGTCTTCAGTATTTAATTGTTAATTAAGCTTTTATTTTCTTTAATAAATAGTTAGTCCATTTTTAACAAGATTTAATTTCACTTCTTTGTTGTTTAAATGGTTTAACTCTAAATGTCTTCAGTGAGCACTTAGCTGACTGAGTTATTCGTTTTGGAGTTAAAGATGGCAATTAAAACAATCACTACCTCGAGTGTACTATTTGTAGCAACAAGCTTATCTGCAATGAGCTTTGCTCAGTCGAAAATAATGTTTGATGATTTTAACTATCAAACCTTAGCCGATGCCGAAAAAAATGGCTGGGTTGCTCGAACTCAGGTCGGTCATCCCGGTATTAAAAACGCAACGTGGTGGCAAGAAGGGATATCATTTCACCCCGATAAATATGATTTAAATAACCAAGTGATGCGACTGACCTCAAAAACGGATGGAACAGCGACCAATACACGTCATACGCAAATATGTCATCAACGAAAATATCGCGAAGGCACGTATGCCGCCCGGGTTTATTTTAATGATGAACCTCAATTTGGTCCTGACGGTGATGGTGTTGTCGAAACTTTCTATACCATCAGCCCACTTGATTACCCAATGGCTGAAAATTACAGTGAAATGGATTTTGAGTACTTGGCTAATGGTGGCTGGGGGCAAAATACGCACACTCTCTTTTCAACATCATGGGAGACTTTCCAATTAGAGCCTTGGACTAAAGTTAATGCTTTTGATACTTATTCCAAAAGTTTGCAAGGCTGGAATACTTTAGTGTTACAAGTAAATGATGAAAAAATAAAGTACTACATCAATGGCTACTTATTCTCAGAGCACGGAGCTAATGTATATCCAGAGCAAGCTATGTCAATCAACTTTAACCTGTGGTTTATGCCTGAAAAATTGGTGCAACATCCGCAAATGCGCCAATATTTTCAAGATGTAGATTGGGTTTACTTTAATCAAAGTGAGATCTTATCTGAACAAGAGGTTTTGAATGCGGTTGCAAAGTACAGAGAGCAGGGCATTAAACAAAAAGATTCGGTGCCTGATTGGCAACCAAAATTAGCCAGTTATTGCGGCTTGTAAATTCAGATGATTGTTAAGTTATGCATAGTATTGAAGCCCAGATAAACTGGGCTTTACTGTTTTTAGCGTGTAGATAAAAAAATCCTTGAAATAACGCGTTTTTTTAGCTTGAAAAATTGTGTATGCGTCTGCATTGAGTATACTAGCGACGGGTTCTATGAAATCCGCATAAATAACTTTTCACTGTAGATTCGAGGGTTTGAGTTAGCCTAGCTAGATGAAAGAGTATTTACGTTGTTATACCAAGTGCTTTTTGATCTAGCTAATAAATCAAACCTCAGTCTATTGAAGTAGAAAAGTTTGTAAAACTTCAATATTTAAAGGAATTTTTTGTGCAAGCAATTACCAAAACTTTCCAGTATGGTGAACATACTGTAACTTTAGAAACGGGCGTTATCGCTCGTCAAGCAAGCGCTACTGTAATGGCTACTATGGATGACACAACTGTAATGGTTGCTGTTGTTGCTAAAGATAGTGATGAGCCTCGTGACTTTTTCCCATTAACGGTTAACTACCAAGAAAAAACTTACGCAGCGGGTAAAATCCCTGGTGGTTTCTTCAAGCGTGAAGGTCGTCCTTCTGAAGGCGAGACACTTACTGCGCGTTTAATCGACCGTCCTATCCGTCCTTTATTCCCTAAAGGTTATGACAGTGAAGTACAAGTTGTAATCACTGTAATGTCTGCTAACCCTGAAGTGCAACCAGATATCATCTCAATGATTGGTGTTTCTGCTGCGCTATCAATTGCGGGTATTCCTTTCCAAGGTCCAATTGGTGCTGCACGTGTTGGTTATAAAGACGGTCAATACATGTTAAACCCAACAACAACTGAACTAGAGACAAGTGAACTTGATTTAGTTGTTGCTGGTACTGAAAGCGCAGTATTAATGGTTGAATCAGAAGCTAGCATTTTATCTGAAGATGTGATGTTAGGCGCCGTTGTTTTCGGTCATGAGCAATCTCAAACGGTTGTTTCTGCAGTAAATGATTTTGTTGCTGATGTTAAACCTGCTGCTTCAACTTGGACTGCGCCAGTAGTAAACGAAGAATTAAAAGCTAAAGTAGTAGCTGCTTCAGAAGCCGGTTTCACTGCGGCTTACCAAATTACTGATAAGTTAGAGCGTAAAGCGGCTGCTGATAAAGTAAAAGCAGATGCGTTAGAAGCATTATTAGCTGAAGATGAAGAGCTTGATACTAAAGAAGCGGGCGATATGCTTAGCTCTGTAGAGAAAAACGTTGTACGTAGCCGTATCATTGCTGGTGAGCCACGTATCGACGGTCGTGATCCAGAAAGCGTTCGTGCACTAGATGCTCGTACTGGTATTTTACCTCGTACACACGGTTCATCTTTATTCACTCGTGGTGAAACACAAGCTATCGTAACGGCTACTTTAGGTACTCAGCGCGATGCGCAAATCGTAGATGGGTTAACGGGTGATTCAACTAATCACTTCATGCTTCATTACAACTTCCCTCCGTACTGTGTTGGTGAAACAGGTATGGTTGGCTCGCCTAAACGTCGTGAAATTGGTCACGGTAAATTAGCTAAACGTGGTGTGCAAGCAGTAATGCCATCGGTTGAAGAGTTCCCGTACACAGTTCGTGTGGTATCTGAAATCACTGAATCAAACGGTTCAAGTTCAATGGCTTCTGTATGTGGCTCTTCACTAGCATTAATGGATGCAGGTGTTCCGCTTAAAGCTTCTGTTGCGGGTATTGCGATGGGTCTAGTTAAAGAAGACGATAAGTTCGTTGTTTTATCAGACATTTTAGGTGATGAAGATCACTTAGGTGACATGGACTTTAAAGTAGCGGGTTCTTCTGAAGGTATCACTGCTTTACAGATGGATATCAAAATTGAAGGTATCACTAAAGAGATCATGCAAATTGCTTTAAACCAAGCAAAAGCAGCGCGTTTACATATCTTAGACGTGATGGATAAAGCGATTGGCGAGCACAGAGACGAAGTGTCTGAGTTTGCACCACGTATCTACACAATGAAGATCAATCAAGACAAGATCCGTGACGTAATTGGTAAGGGCGGTGCAACTATCCGTGCTTTAACTGAAGAAACGGAAACAACGATTGAAATCGAAGATGACGGTACAGTTAAAATTGCTGCAACTGATAAGACTAAAGCTGATGCTGCAATCGCGAAGATTAAAGCACTTACAGCTGAAGTTGAAGTAGGCACTTTATACGATGGTAAAGTAATGCGTATCGTTGATTTCGGTGCATTTGTTGAAATCTTACCGGGCAAAGAAGGTCTTGTTCACATTTCTCAAATTGCTGAAGAGCGTGTAAATAACGTGTCTGATTACTTAAAAGAAGGTCAGCAAGTTAAAGTTAAAGTACTTGAAGTTGACCGCCAAGGCCGTGTGCGTCTGAGCATGAAAGCTGCAGTTGAAAAGCCAGCTGAAGCAGCGTCAGAACAACCAGCTGAATAATAAGTCGTTTCGACTTAATAAAGGGAGCATTTGCTCCCTTTTTCTTTATCTAATGGGGCTTTTGTGGTATTTCTTATTAATTGACCTGAATACTGTATAAAGCATATATTTTGAAAAAAATCATTGCCGTTGGGCTTTTATCTATTATGGGTTTAGCAGGTTGCGCCAACACACCAGCGCCATCTGTTAATGATTATCCTACCGCTCGACCACTCATTGCATTACCGTTGAAGCCTTCCGTGCAACAAGAGTTAGCCATCAAGCGTCTAACTGATATTTTATCTGCCGTTGATTTGACCGAAGAGCAGCGTGCTGAGTTACACTTCCAGCGCGGAGTTCGTTTTGATGCTATGGGGCTGAACAACCTAGCCCTTTACGATTTCAATCAATCGTTAAAGTACAAACAAGACTTTGTTGAGTCTTACAATTACCTTGGCGTTTATTACACTTTGAACCAAGAGTTTCCTAGCGCTTACGATGCTTTTGATTCTGTCCTCGAATTGGAGCCTGAACACAGTTTTGCCGTATTTAATAGAGGAATAGCGCTTTACTATGGCATGCGTCCCGAGCTTGCGATTGAAGACTTTAAGCGTTACCAATCGAAGAAAGATAATGATCCCTATCGTGCTATTTGGTTGTACCTAGCAGAGCGCGAAATTGATGAAGCGCAAGCGAAACAGCGTTTAACGGCTAGCATTGATAAAATTTCTGACCAAACATGGGCTAAAACCGTTTTAGGCCTTTATTTAGAACGCATTAGTATCAATCAATTTTTATCTAGTTTAGCTATAGGCGTTAAAGATGAGGTTGAATTAGCGCATCGCCTTTGTGAGGCCTATTTCTACTTAGCTAAGTACTATCAATACAAGCAACAAGAGCAGCAAGCTAAAGTCTATTTTAAGTTAGCTTTAGCAACAAATGTTTATGAGTTTGTCGAGCATCGATATGCTACGCTAGAACTCGAACTAGCGACGCACAAAGCGAGAACTGAAGCATTAATTCAAGCTCGAAAAGCGGCTCGAGAACCTGCGCTCAACTAATCGCTCTATATCATGAAAAGTGAAATGTTTGATGTAACCTCAAAAAGGTTGTCTTTTTTACTTTTCACGGTTATCAGCGTTGTCTTTTTATTTTGTTTGTACTGGTTTCGATTCCATCAGGTTGATATTTGGCAGGAGCTAGTCGAAGACGTGCATCGACAAAAGCTTGCTTTCGCTAACACGCAATCTGCACAATGGAAAGCTACCCCCTGGTTGACTAGACAAACTCCTGTCAGTGGTTTTGCTGATAGCTACCAGAAAGAATATGATCTCTCATCGTTATTAAATACCCCCATTAGCTTTATCCAAACAATGCCTGATCCACTTGTGATGATGATGGCAAAGATTGGACATGCCGATGCGCAATATCTATATGCAAACACGTTTACTGGTCAACAAAAAAAATACTGGCTCGAAAAAGCGATTGAACTGGGCTCACCACAAGCAAAGCTTGCACAGGCTAAAAATGCCGAAAAAGCAGGGGATTTACAACGAGCTTATCACTTGGTTTCTACTGTCAATTCTGCGCAAGCAAAATTGTATCAAGCAAAATTAAAATTAAAGCTAGGCAAAGATCCCAAAACTGTTTTTACAGATGAATTAATTGCGCTAGCAGACTTTCAGGCACAATTTAGTCAAGAGTATTTTTCATACCAAGCTCATTATCATAATAACTTGCAATTACTGGATGAATACTTAAATAGCGATTCTTTAGAACAGCATACAAAATGTGATAAACCACTTTATATCTTTGGCCAAAATATTTATCAATTAAATAAAGCCCACGAGACATTAAAGGCTGTATTAACCAGTCATCCAGAGATTTTCTCTTCATTTTGCCTGCCTAAAATTATTTGGTTAACTCAAGGAGTTAAAGAGCAGCTAAAGTGGCACTCTGAAGATTATGGCTATCGTATTGTAATAAATGCACATCAGCCTCGTGCTTATGTCAGAGGGCATAGTATGTATATTGATGATACCACTAGTTATAATGTCATTCGCCATGAATTGGCACACTGGCTGGGTTTTGAAGATGAATATTCACTATCTAGCCACATAGCCAACAATGTTTGTCAGCTAAATAAAGGGTCTTTTGAAGTACTCGGCCATAACCTAGTTATTGTCGATAGCAAACTGAGCTTTGAATCACTCGCATCTGGTATCGAGTTTATTGAAGCGGCATTCCCATGGGCTGCGTTTATTGATAATAAATCCAATTGGTTAGCGCCTGTTGGCAAAGGAAAGTTTAAGCTTTTTATTTTGAATACAGATACGCAAAATGATACTAGTACTATTGGTTTATACCAAGCTAAGACTTGCGATAGATACCCTGAGCTACAAAGTATAAAACCTATCTATTTCCCTTCTTTTATGTTTCAGCATGATAATGCTATTCCTGATTTTTATCTCGAACTGATTTGATCTTTTAGCTATTACATTCTTAACTAAATATAACTCCTTATAAGAGGGGTTTTAAATAAAGGATGAATTATGAAAAAGATCACATGTGTTTTTTTAACCTTATTGGTTTGCAGTTTTAGTTTAATGGCTCATGCCAACACACCACAGACAATTGCTGCGGCTTATGCTAATAAGATCGATCTAAATCAAGCCAGCATATCCCAGTTAAAGATACCCAAATTAATTGGCGATAAACGAGCTCAAGCGATTATTGCTTTTAGGGATGCTAGAGGAAAGATTGACTCTTTTGAGCAACTAGAGTCAGCAGAAGAACTAAATATTGGAGAGAAAGTTAGTCAGGCGTTACAGCAAAAATTTTATATCAAATGATTAGGCATAAAAAAACGCAGCTAAGCTGCGTTTTTTCTATGTTAAACACTGTTAGTGTTTACTGAAGGCCTAATTTCTTCTCAAGGTAGTGGATGTTAGTACCACCATTTTGGAAGTGTTCGTCATCCATAATACGTTGTTGTAACGGCTTATTAATTTTAATACCTTCAACCACTAATTCGTCTAAGGCATTTTTCATACGTGCAATAGCGATACCGCGGTTTTCACCATAAGTGATTAACTTACCAATCATTGAATCGTAATGAGGTGGTACAGTGTAACCTTGGTAAATATGAGAGTCCCAACGAACACCTAAGCCACCAGCAGGGTGGAAGCGTTTAATGTTACCTGGAGAAGGAATAAATGTATCCGGATCTTCGGCGTTAATACGACACTCAATAGCGTGACCGTGGATCTTGATGTCATCCTGCGTTAAAGAAAGCGGCTGACCAGCAGCAATCTTCAACTGCTCTTTGATTAAATCAACGCCTGTTACCATTTCTGTAACTGGATGCTCTACCTGAATACGCGTATTCATCTCAATGAAATAGAACTCACCATTTTCGAATAAGAATTCGAAAGTACCTGCACCGCGATAACCAATCTCGATACATGCACGAGTACAACGTTCACCGATAAACTTACGCATTTCTTCAGTGATACCTGGTGCTGGTGCTTCTTCAACAACTTTTTGGTGGCGACGTTGCATTGAACAATCACGCTCACCTAAATGAATGGCATTACCTTGGCCATCAGCCAATACTTGAACTTCAACATGACGAGGGTTTTCAAGGAACTTTTCCATGTAAACCATATCGTTGTTAAATGCAGCACCCGCTTCAGATTTTGTTAATTCAATTGAATCAATTAATTCATCTTCTGAGCGAACAACACGCATACCACGGCCACCGCCGCCGCCTGCCGCTTTTACGATTACTGGGTAACCAATGCGCTTAGCGATAGCAATGTTTTTATCAGCATCTTCGCCTAATGGGCCGTCAGAACCTGGTACACAAGGAACACCTGCTTTTTTCATTGCTTTGATCGCTTCAACTTTGTCACCCATAATGCGGATAGAGTCAGCTGTTGGACCAATGAAGATGAAACCACTTTGCTCAACTTGTTCAGCAAAGTCAGCATTTTCTGATAAGAAACCATAACCAGGGTGAATCGCAACTGCGTCAGTTACTTCTGCCGCGGCAATAATGCGAGGGATATTTAAGTAACTCTCGACTGAAGGTGCTTTACCAATACAGATCGTTTCATCTGCTAAAAGCACGTGTTTAAGTTCACGGTCTGCTTGAGAGTGAACAGCTACCGTTTTGATGCCTAGTTCCTTACATGCACGTAAAATACGTAGGGCAATTTCACCACGGTTAGCGATAACGACTTTATCTAACATAGTTCAGTCACCTTATTCGATTTCGAATAATGCTTGGTCGAATTCGATCGCTTCACCATTCTCAATTAGAATTTGTTTGATTACACCTGATTTATCAGCTGTGATCTCGTTCATCATCTTCATCGCTTCGATGATACATAATGTTTGACCTACTGAAACCTTAGTACCAACTTCTACGAAAGCTGGTGCTTCAGGCTTAGATGCGCGGTAGAAAGTACCTACCATAGGCGATTTTACTAAGTGACCTGTAGGTGCTGCTGCTTCGGCTACTGCAGGAGCTGCTGGCGCAGGAGCCGCCGCAACAGGTGCTGCTGCAACTGGAGCTGATTGTAATAACGTTTGTGTTGCAACTGGAGAAGAACGGCTGATGCGAACTGACTCTTCACCTTCAGTAATTTCTAATTCAGAAATGCCTGATTCTTCAACTAATTCGATTAGTTTTTTTACTTTACGAATATCCATTGCCATGATTTGAATTCTCTCTTATTTATGTGTTTGTTTCTTACAATGCTAGGTTAAGCATTGCGTGTTAAAAACTGGTTTGCAGATTCAAGTGCATATCGATAGCCCGCTGTACCTAAACCACAGATAACGCCTTTAGCGACGTCTGAAAAGTATGAGTGGTGGCGGAATGATTCTCTGGCGTGCACGTTTGAAAGGTGAACTTCTATAAACGGAATATTCACCGCTAGTAATGCATCGCGTAGGGCGACACTTGAATGGGTAAATGCTGCAGGGTTAATAATGATGAAGTCTGTATTTTCAAATGCCTGATGTATGCGGTTTATTAATTCAGGCTCAGAGTTTGATTGTATGTGATCGAGCTCTAAGTTTAATGACTCGGCTTGTTCAGATAAGCTCTTGACGACATCGTCTAATGTTTCACTGCCATAAATTGCTGGTTCACGTTTACCTAACATATTTAAATTAGGTCCGTTAACAAGCAAAATCTTATTTTTGTCACTCGACATATGAAAATCTCTAAAATCAGCTAACGTGTCGATAACTTCGCCAAAATGGCTGTTATCTCAAGTTGGGACTAAATATAGCTGTATTTGACCGAGATTAAAATGAAAAATTCATATAAAAATGAGATTTTTCTGCACTTCTTGTAATTTGGCGGGAATTCGTAACATTTCTAAAACAATTCGATGTCATTTTGACTATCTACTGTTTCGGTGATCTTGTTTTCAGCAACTAAAACATCATAGTTGCAAACCTGATTTTTACCATTTGATTTTGCAAAATAGAGCGCTTTGTCGGCTCTTTCTATAATGGTGGTAACGAGTAGGTTAGGGTCGATTTGGCAGCAACCAATACTGATCGTGACATGACCAACCTGTGGGAAAAAGTTGTCGGCCACTTTTTTACAAAATCGCTCTAGCACCTGATAAACCGTAGGCTCATCGATATTTTTAAGCAAGACGGCAAACTCTTCACCTCCGTAGCGGAATAATAGATCATCCTCGCGAAACGATTGTTGCATCAACTGGGCAAGGCTCAACAGCACCTCATCGCCAATTAAATGGCCAAATTTGTCATTCAACCTCTTAAAGTTATCAATATCGAGCATGGCGTAATAGTGATGGGGTGATGAGTCATTATTGTCTCTATGCCTGCGATTATTACTACTTTTCAGTATTAACTTTTCAATGGCGCCGTTAAACGTCTGGCGGTTCAGTAAACCTGTTAGCGGGTCATGATTGTTGGTGCGTAGTAAATTGAGTTGGTTGGCATAAATCGCACTGTAGGCACTTACTTGTTGAAACTGCTCAATAGAAAAATCTATATTTTCTATAAATAAGAAACCAAAATAGAGATTTCTTACCATAATCGGCAGGATCGTTTTTTGCTCACATAGGCCATCATTGATCGATTCTGTTTCGTTAATGATGGCATCCATTACCTGAGTGTCTTTTTCAACAATATCGCTATCGGTTTGGTTGGATGTATTGAAGATAAGCTCGTAACGGCCTACTGCGGCCGACATTCGATTTGAGTAAAGGCGTATTCTATGACCTGGGCTCGTTTCAAGGATAAGCCTGATAAACACTCTGTGTAAGTTATCGACATCTACCTGAGAGGTGAGCTCTATAATAGGTTCGTAATCAAAGCCGGTTTGCAAAGTCAATGAGCTCTCTCTTCGTTATTTTATTCAATGAGTATAGCGATAATTCAGTCTTGTTCGCGCTTTATTTTGTCACCGCTTCAATGAACGCTTCTGGAGGTAAAAAGCCTCTGATACGCTTTTTCACCAATTCTTGACCTGCCTCATCGAAGATCATCACTGTTGGAGCTGGTGGGCCAACCAAATTGAGCGACTTGATATATTGATCTTGTTCACTGTTGTATTCAGTGACGTCCAGTTGTAGCCAAGTGTAATCTGATAATGCATCTTGTACTGACTGATCTGCAAATGTAAGGTGCTTAAATTCTTTACAACCGACACACCATTCGGCCGTGATATTCAATATTACCGGGCTATTTGTTTTATCGGCATTCTCAATGGCGCGCTCTAATTGCTCTATTTGTTTGAAGTCAGTAAAAGGTAGATTGAGCTTTTGATAACTCAAGGTAAGCTGAGCAAAATAAACCAAAACTAAGCAACTCAAACCACTGATAATAGCGCTAAGGACTTTGCTATTTTGCTTGATAAATTGAATGGCAAAGTAGATGACGCAGGCGATAGCTAGTAACGTTGACAGTACTAGAATCCAATACTCGTCAACAAAGCGAGCCATTAGCATAAGTGGAACTGCCAGTAAAAAGAAGCCAAATAGCTTTTTGATTTGCTCCATCCAGCTACCCGCTTTGGGTAACCATTTACCACTACTTGCGCCTATGATCAAAAGTGGCAAGCCCATACCAAGCGATAAAATATAAAGCGAAATAAAGCCGATAAACAGATCTCCGGTTTGAGCGACATAAAGCAGTGCTCCCGATAATGGTGCAGTTGTGCATGGAGAAGCAATCAAACCTGACAAAATGCCCATAATAAGCGCACTTTTCAATTTACCACTTTGTTGTTGGTCACTGGTTTTACTGAGCTTATTAACCCAACGGCTTGGTAATTGGATTTCATAAAAGCCAAACATCGCGCCACTTAGGGCAATAAATAATAACGTTAAAAAGCCAAGAACCCACGGGCTTTGCAGGGCAGCTTGAAAGCCAGCTCCCGCAGAAGCGGCGACTAAACCGAGTAAGGCATAAGTCAATGCCATACCTTGAACAAATACAAAAGAAAGTAACAAAGCTTGCTTGTTAGATAGTTGAGTTTTATCGCCTTTAGGGCCGACTAAAATACTTGATAAGATCGGGTACATAGGGAAGACACAAGGTGTTAAAGAAAGACCGACACCGAGGGCAAAGAATAGTGCCAAAGTGATGGGTAAGCTGTTTTCGCTCAGTGCTTGGCTCAAACTAAATTCGTTGGCAGATAAATCGAAATCACCTGTTTGTGTTGTTATATCGGTTGCAGATTGAGTGTTAATTGCGTTCAGTGGTATTTTTAAAATACTAGGCGGGTAACATAAGCCTGCTTCAGCACAGCCCTGATATCTAAGATTTAATACACTGTTTTCAAGCGCGAAATTAAGTGGAATAGTTAAGCTGACATGGCCTTTATAGATTTGTGTGTTGCCAAAATACTCATCTTCATAAGGTTCGCCTTCAGGCATTAATACTTCACCTGAACTGGCTTTATGACCTTTAAATTTAAATTGAGCTTGGTAAAGGTAGTACCCTTTTTCAATATCAAAGCTGACAGTTAGTACATCAGCTTGCTGCTGATAACTGGAAATAAAGGCTTGTTCAACGGGTAAAAAATCAGGCTCAGATTCAATTATTTCGTAACCTGTACCACTGTCTAAAAAGTCGAGTTTATTTTGTCCGAAGTTATTGTCTTGAGCTAGGCTTGTTGAAACAAAAAACAGATTGATAAAAATAACCAGACAAGACAACCAAGACTTCATTCAAAATTCCTTAACTTATGACGCGGTTTCAACACTTTGTTCTAACCAAGCTAAATAGTCAGCATCGATTTGTTGGATATCAATACCGATGACTTCGGGTACATCATACGGGTGAATTGCTTTAATCGCTTGGTTAATTGACTCAAATAAGCTTGCTTTAGTCTTAATTTTTAGCATGACCTCTGTCTCGCTTTCAATTTTTCCTTGCCAAAAGAAGCGAGATTCAACTTCTGAGATTATATTAATGCAAGCGGCCAATCGTTTGTCGAGTAGCATATTCGCAATTTGTTTAGCCGATGTACGATTGGGACAAGTGCAGAAGATAAGTTGAGCTTTCGTTGTCATTATTTTTCCTATTAAAGTCATTTAAATTGAACAAACTCGATAAATCTTTGTCATAATATGTCAAAAGTTCCTGAGGAAAGCTTGATATTTTTCTACTTAACCTCATTTAATTAACATCATAAGCGATAAGAGAACCAAATGTTTATTAAATTATTTTTATTGTTTGCCGTGATGCCAATCTTAGAGATTGCACTGTTACTTGAAGTAGGTGACATGATTGGTGGGTGGACAACGCTAGCCATAGTGATTTTGACTGCTTTTTTTGGCGCCAAGCTAGTCAGAGAACAAGGCATTTCAACGATTCAAACCATGCAAGCTAAGGCTGCTCAAGGTGAGATGCCTGCTATGTCACTTGTAGAGGGATTATTATTATTAATCGCTGGTGTGTTATTAGTCACACCAGGTTTCATCACTGATATTCTAGGTTTGGCCTTTGCTATACCAATGACACGTAAAGTAATTGCGAAAGCTGCTTATGAACAATTTAAGCATAACATCAGTGTTCAATCTGCTGGATTTACGCAGCAGCAAGGTTTTTACCAGCAAGGCTTTAACCAACATCCTCACGAACCTTCAATGCACCACGATGCGCCAAGTAATGGCAGCACAATTGAAGGTGAGTTTCAGCGAAAAGACTAACCTGCTAGCTGGGTTGTTCAATCATTGATAAAAAATCCTGCTTTTTTGCAGGATTTTTTATTTTTCCTCTTGTATTTATTCATGCCATCCCCAAATAAGGTTGCAACGGAAGATAACTTCCCACTTTTTATCAAAACAACACTTTTGTTCTTAGGAGATAAGACACATGGCAATTCGTCCACTACACGATCGTGTGATCGTTAAGCGTTTAGAAGAAGAAACCAAATCAGCAGGTGGCATTGTATTAACAGGTAGTGCAGCAGAAAAATCATCAAAAGGTGAAGTTGTTGCTGTAGGTGCTGGTCGCGTTTTAGATAACGGTTCACGCCAAGAATTAGAAGTTAAAGTTGGCGACACAGTTTTATTTGGCTTTGCTATCGATAGCACACAAAAAATCGACGGCGAAGAGTTATTAGTGATGAAGGAAGAAAACGTTTTAGCCGTTTTCGAATAACTTCTTCATATCCAGACTTTATACGGCATTGTCATCAGCTTTTACTCGGTCACTTATTAAAATAAGCTCCCTCGTAAAAACTTCGACGGCTTTGTCTTAAGCTTGACTATTTTGAAGTCAGTAAATTTAGTCAGGTAAAAATAAATTTGTAATTTGAGTGAATACTCAACATTAAAGACACAACAGAATTTAGGAATTAACAACATGGCAGCAAAAGAAGTTCAATTTGGTAACGACGCTCGCGTAAAAATGCTTGCAGGTGTAAACATTTTAGCGGATGCAGTTAAAGTAACTTTAGGTCCAAAAGGCCGTAACGTAGTTTTAGATAAATCATTTGGCGCACCGACAATCACTAAAGATGGTGTATCTGTCGCGAAAGAAATCGAATTAGAAGATAAATTCGAAAACATGGGCGCGCAAATGGTTAAAGAAGTTGCGTCTAAAGCAAATGACGAAGCGGGTGACGGCACAACAACTGCTACAGTACTTGCACAAGCTTTAGTTAACGAAGGTTTAAAAGCCGTTGCTGCGGGTATGAACCCAATGGATCTTAAGCGCGGTATCGACAAAGCCGTTGCTGCTGCAGTAACTGAGTTAAAAGCATTATCAGTAGAATGTGCTGATAACAAAGCAATTGCTCAAGTAGGTACTATCTCTGCTAACTCTGATTCAGAAATCGGTGAAATCATTGCTCAAGCAATGGATAAAGTAGGTAAAGAAGGCGTTATCACTGTTGAAGAAGGCCAAGCTTTAGAAAATGAATTAGACGTGGTTGAAGGTATGCAGTTCGACCGTGGTTACTTATCTCCTTACTTTGTGACTAATGCAGAAAATGGCTCTGTTGAGTTAGATAACCCATTCATCTTATTAGTAGATAAGAAAATCTCTAACATTCGTGAATTATTACCAGTACTTGAAGGTGTTTCTAAAGCAAGTCGTCCATTAGTGATTGTTGCTGAAGACGTTGAAGGTGAAGCTTTAGCAACATTAGTTGTAAACAACATGCGTGGCATCGTTAAAGTTGCTGCTGTTAAAGCTCCTGGTTTTGGTGACCGTCGTAAAGCAATGTTACAAGACATCGCTATCTTAACTTCAGGTACAGTTATCTCTGAAGAAATCGGTTTAGATTTAGAAAAAGCATCTTTAGAAGATTTAGGTCAAGCTAAGCGTGTTGTTATCTCTAAAGACAACACAACGATCATCGACGGTATTGGTGAAGAAGAAGCAATTGCTGGCCGTGTTGCTCAAATTAAAGGTCAAATCGAAGAGTCTTCTTCAGATTACGACAAAGAAAAACTTCAAGAGCGTTTAGCTAAATTAGCTGGCGGTGTTGCTGTAATCAAAGTAGGTGCGGCAACAGAAGTTGAAATGAAAGAGAAAAAAGACCGTGTTGAAGATGCATTACACGCAACACGCGCTGCGGTTGAAGAAGGCGTAGTTGCTGGTGGTGGTGTTGCACTAGTTCGCGCTGCTGCGAAAATTGCTGATTTAACAGCTGACAATGAAGATCAAAACCACGGTATTGCTGTTGCATTACGTGCGATGGAAGCGCCAATGCGTCAAATCGTTACTAACTGTGGTGAAGAAGCATCAGTTGTCGTTAACAATGTTAAGCAAGCTGATGGTGCAAACTATGGTTACAACGCAGGCAATGATACATACGGCGATATGTTAGAAATGGGTATTTTAGACCCAACTAAAGTAACGCGCTCTGCATTACAATTTGCTTCATCTGTAGCATCACTTATGATCACAACTGAAGCTATGGTTGCAGAAATCCCGCAAGATGCGGCGCCAGCAGCACCAGATATGGGCGGCATGGGCGGCATGGGCGGTATGGGCGGTATGATGTAATCGCTTTATAAGACGCCTGTAACCCGCTTTAAGGTTACAACATGTCCTATATTTAAAAAGGATGCTTGTTGGCAGCAACAAGCATCCTTTTTTTATGTTCAAAAAATATCGCTAACAATACAAAAGAGTAGGGTTGTTAAGAGTAGCTAAGCGGATTGAGTCTTTATTCGGCTAAATTCGTTGCCTGAACCTATTTGATAAACGTCTAATTTGTCAGTTTTACGTTGTTGAGTGAAACTGAGTGTACTCACATGACTACCTCTTGTTTCAATTTTATGTGTCCAGCAATATAAGTCATTAACGTTAAAAGATGATATTGGTGTGGTCATGTTAATGGGCGGAACAATTAAGCGCTGCCTTTCCTTAAAAATGCTGGAGTCGTGATACTTCACTGTACTTTCTAAAACTGTCCAATATAGATTAAATAGGGCTATTGCCTCTTCTTCGCTATTCGTACTAGCGATATCCTCTGCACTTTGTTTATTAATGAATTGTGCTGCTTGTCGATAAAACGGCTGTGAAGTTGATGTATCTTCAATGTCGATACCAATGTTGTTAGATGATATCCCTATCGCTATCGCAGAGTGGCTATGCGACAAGCTAAAGTGTAATGGCTGTTTGTCTTTTAAACTGGGTTTGCCATTTTGACTGTATTGAAATCGTACTTGATTTGGAGCGCAGGATAGTTTTTTAGCGAGTATATATTTTATATAGTACCTGGTGAGCAAAAAAACGAGCTTGCTGTGTTTAGGTTTATAGCTTTGATACCTTAACATTTCAGCGTGATCTAAAAATGATAGTGCCTCTTTGGTGTTAAAGCCCAAGCCATGGCTATCTAACGGCAAGTAATAGAGTTCACAGAAGTTTTCGTGCATGGTCAGTATGAGTTGTCAGGCTTTTTAAAGTGCTGTCAAAGATAAAAAATAGTGTCGAGTAAAATAGAAAGGTAAACACTGAGTTGGACAGTATTTACCTCCCGCATTTAGATTGTCATTCGATAGGGTAGAGGTGCTAATCCTCCAGTTCGACTAAGCACATTTCCTCGTAAACCTGTTCAACCCATTTATCAACTCGATTTTGTGTGAGTTCAGGCTGCCTATCTTCATCAATACACAAGCCGACAAACGTATCATCATTGATTAATGCTTTTGATGCGTCGAATTGGTAGCCTTCTGCTGGCCATTGACCAACAAGAATTGCGCCTTTATTGTCAACAATATCGTAAAGACTATGCATCGCATCACAAAAATAATCTTTGTATTCTTCTTGGTCACCTAAACCAAAAATAGCCACTAACTTATCTGTAAAATCAATGCTTTCAAAATCAGGTATTAACTCATCCCAATCACATTGATTTTCTCCGTAATACCAAGTTGGAATACCTAAAATAAGTAAATCAAATTCAGCTATTTGCTCTATTGTGCTTTTGGCAATATCCATGACTTCAACCATTTTATCGCCTAGCTTTTTTTGAATCATGTTGGCAACCGCTTCAGTATTGCCAGTGTCACTACCAAAAAATAATCCTACTAATGCCATTTTTACTTTAATCCTTTTATTTTTAATTACTGATTATTGGCAGTTTTCTAACAACGACTGTTCAAATGCCTTCTCAACTCTAATACCATGTCCCACTGTCTGTAACATGGGGATGTCGCTATCGTCATCACCAAAAGCCCAGCTATTTTTTAGGTCGATATTGTGTTTAAGAGCAAATTCCAACACCTTAGTTCTTTTGATACTACCAATACAGGGGGCGCCAATAAGCTCACCCGTGTAGTGGTTATTGATAATTTCAGGTGTAGTGTGAATGATGTGATTAATGGGTAATCGTTCTTGCAATGGTTTTAGCAGAGGCATAAAAGAGCCTGTGACTAAAACGATTTGGTAACCTTCTTTAGCCAACCTTTGCAGCTCGTTTATGCTGCTTTCAATGTAAAAATTATCGTTTTTTTCTTGTTCAACAAACCAGTTGTAAGCAGCTTGTTCGACTACATCTGTCGAAATGCCTTTGTAGATAGAAAAGTAATATCGGTTTAGTTCTGATCTAGGCGTACCGTTATTAAGACCGTTATAAAGGTTTTTTAAGAAAACCGACATCGACGGCAGGTCAATGTCTTTGCTGTTGTTATCATTTAAATATTGAACAAATGATACGAGGCTTTTTACTGATATTAGCGTGTCATCAACATCAAAGAATGCTGCTCGCTTTTTTATATTTAATAACATGATTACATCCGTATAGGCTGTTAATTTAATGGCGTTGTGCGTTTATGGGATTCCAAGCGATTGGATAGGAAGTTTGCTAAGACGTCCTTAAATCGTTCTGGAGCATCTAACAGAATTGCATGGCCTGCATCGGTAAATTCAACAATTTCTAAATGTGCTGGTTTACTCTCTTTAAAAAAGCCATAGTAGCTCTCGTTAAGAAACTGATCGTGCTTACCTCTTAGCATAATGGTCGGTATGTTACTTTCATACAAAGCGTTGATTTCATTTAGTACTAAACCGTTAGCTAGACTTTGTCCTAAGGCTTCTCTAAAGCTGCCTTGTGTTGATGCGATATGCTGGCTTAATAACTTTGTTTTAGCTTCGTCGTTATCCTTAATAAATGCGCTAGCAAAGCGCTCAACCTCATGTTCCGTTAAGGTGTTTTGGAAGAGTAAACCACCTGTTGGATCTGGCTTAAATGCATTTTCTATGGTTTCTAATGAAATTGGAGGGGATGAAATAAGGCATAAGCCAATGGCGTTAGCATGAAGCTGCAGTGCTTCTAATAGTGCATGGCCCCCCAAACTTTGTCCGATTAAGATATATTTATCTGTAGTGATGGTTTTTACTACTTCATGAGTAAATTCACCGAGCATGGCTATCGATATAGAATCTGGCGAATTAGGGTAATATGAACTTTCACCATGACCAGGAAAACTGACCGATATTAATCGATATTGTTTACCTATTTCAGAGCAAAGTAATGATTCGTATGCGTTTGCTGAACTAGAGTTTCCATGGAATAAAATAATGGGGAGACTATTTCCCTCTGATTCGATGAACTCTGTTTTGATACCGCATACAGATTTAAAGTACTTTTTCATTTTTAAGATACCGATTGTATGGTTTGAAGTGGTTTTAAGTTGTTATTAATTGCCTGCTCTAAACCATATAATTCATGGTTGTTAGACTCGTACATAATCATTCCGTCTGGTCGAACGACAGTAATGGTTTCATTACTAGCAGCTTGTTTGATTATGGATTGAGGTAACTGAGCAATACACTCTCTTTGTGTTTCAATTGCATATGACTCATTAACCGCTTCATTAAATTGAAAATAGATAACCTGAGCTTTCGGGTATTGAAAAATTTTATCTCTAAGTTTATTTAATTCAGTTTTTGAGCGATTTAGCCAAGTTATAGGTACCAGGCACCAGAGTGTTGGTGCATCAAACTTGTCTGAAAATAAGCGCTTATTGTGGGCTAAGTAGGTTATTACGGGGCAGTAGCAACCTAAGTTATTTTGTTCAACCGTGTCATCATTAGGTAGTGGTAGTTTTTGGGCCATACCTGAGTGCGCTCTTGGCGAAATGTCACGCAAATATGCTCTGTTTTCTAACTTGGGTGATAACTGGCTAATAATAGGGTGTTCAGTTAACTTCCGAGTTATCAATTCGGTAGAAAGTTCTGATACTTGTGCTGCCGCCTTTATTGCAGGGAGCCTTTCATGCTCATAAGATTTTAATAAGCTTTCTTCGCTGAGCTTGTGATATACAGCACTTAATTTCCAGCCTAAGTTAAAAGCGTCCTGTAGGCCTGTGTTCATACCCGTGCCGCCAATTGGACTAAATAAGTGCGCAGCATCACCGGCTATAAAAGTACGTTTGGACACTATTTTATCTGCCACTCTGCTATAAAATGGAGCGCGAGATATCCACTTCGCTTTACCTAAAGAAAAGGCTTTGCCAAAGTGACGAGCGATAATACTCTCTATTTCTTGTTCTGATGGTGGCTCTGTAGGTACTTCACCATCGTATTTAGCGACAATACGCCACTTATTTTCCCCAATGGGGACAATGATGAAAAAGGTATCGGGGTAAACATAATACTGAACTTCGGTATCTTTGATGTTTAGGTCTAATGTGAAATCGCCTAAAACAAAGTACATATCATAATCAAAGCCGTCAAAGTTGCAGTTTAGGTGCTCTCTGACTTTGCTGTGCTTTCCGTCACATCCGACAACATAGCGGAATGATTCCTCAAGCACTTGCTCGCCTTTTGAAATAGTCACATAGACATTGTCTTTGTTCTCTTTTATTTCATCTAGCTTGTGAGCCCAGTGCACTTGATGCCCTTGTGCACTCAAGGATTGTAGGAGTTCTTCTTCAGTAACTGATTGTGGTTGAGTCATTAAATAGCGAATATCGCCATCTAATTGATTAAAGTTAATAGAAGAGTAGCGTTTGTTTTCCCAATGAATGTTTAAGCGTTGAATGTGTTTACTGCTAGCACCTATCTTTTGTTCAACGCCAATTAAATTGAGGCCATGTTGGCTGCTAATATTTAATGCAAGACCTTTACTGTCTTTAGTGGGGCCGGACTTAGCATCAATTATTTTGAATGGCACGCCTCGGCGTGCCAAATCGTTAGCTAGAGTTAGGCCTGTCGTTCCTGCACCAATAATTAATATTTCAATTGGTTGTTCCATGACCAAACCTGTTAAGCTATTTCTAGTTCTTTTTCTAAAATATTTTCATTTATTTCAGACAATGCTTTGACAGCACCTTGCGATTTACGACTTTCAATTTTGCCAAGAATTTTCGAATCACAAAGTGTGACATCTAGTGAAATAGTGCCAATATGCGTATCAGTTTGCGTAATGCTTGTTCTGACCTCTACGGTGATATTTTTACTAGAAACTTTCTTTTCAATAATCGTCGTTTGAAGCGAGGTTGGTAGCGGGAATAAATACTCATTAAAGTTAGATACAAAGTTATCTAAAATTAAGCCAAATGAAGCGTTCTGACAGTATTCTAACTCCAATACGACTATGGTCGCTTGTCTTGCTGCTTCCATTAATAGCATTGCGCCAACATGTTGGTTCGTTACGTGATCTGAAAGTCGGTCAACTTTATCTGTGATACTTAAATTGAAACCGTAACTCAGCTTGCCAAGTTTTTCAGGAGCCGTGATTAGCACGTTCTCTTCTGTGCACTTGTGGGTATCTGATAACTTGGCAATCGGTGGAATAGATTGAATGTGCTCGATCTTTCTCTCTACCAACAGCTCTTCAATGAATTTCCTGTTGTGGTAATTGATACCCTGTCCAATAATGATATTGGCGTGTTGATGGGGCCAATCTGTGTGCTCGGTTACTTTTTTATAAAAATCTGAAACCGTGTACACATGATTTTGTTTGGCAAATTCTTCATAATCATCGCCAACAATGATGTAAAAAAAGTCTTCCATAATTTTTCCTAATAGCAGCTTAAGTCGTTACCAATTCTCTGCTTTTTACTGGTTAATCTTGATTATTAGAAAAGTGCTTTTCGATATGTTCGCAATAATCAGCTGAAGTATTCATTCTTAACATCGAACCAAAGAATATCTCTTCACGCGCTTGTGGCGTCTCTGCGACAATAGGTTTAATGGCGTTATTTAACCAACCGTTGCCGTGAATAGCGTCAATGGCGATATGTGTTTGGTGGTAGACGCTTGCCTTATCTGAAACGCCTAATCGCTTGAAGCCTCTGGTTAAATGAGAAAATCTGTAAGGAGAGATGATTTCAACTGTACCTAAGGCACCTAAACCAATATTCAGGTGTTTTCTGTGAAGGACTGAGTACAGTAATGTGTTGCCGCAGGCAAGAGCTTGCCAAGATGCGCGATCAAGTACATCAAGGAAACCTTCACCATCTTTAAACACATCAATTTCATCATATAAATTAGAGAATAACTTGGTGTGAACTTCATCTGGCTTGCCATTACCCATTTCATCCCAGAAGTTACTGGCTAATTCCATTTTGACTTCTGGTTTATCAATACCGACTTGCATTAAAGCAATTAAATCGTCAAAACGCGGATCGATTGTCACTTCCTGAGAAAAGAAGTAAGTCATCTCTTCTTGAGTACATTCATCTGCAAGGTATTTAAAAATATCGTGCTGTGATGACGGGTGTTTTAATGCATATGATTTTAACCACTTTGTGAACTCACGCGCGTCAGTTGGCATCTCTTCTTTTGGTGTTCTGCTTTTCTCAAAAGAGATCCAAGCGCTTTCAAGCTCTAGCATGATTTCCATCAAGATAGGGTCATACTGTGATGAGTTCGCAAAGCTATTGATTTGATAGTCATAAATCGTGTTTAACGATTTGTGAAGTTGAAATGCAATGCCATCATCATTCGGGCCGCAGAATCGTTCGGTTACCGTTTTGAGTAATTGCCTTACGTGTTTAAGTTCGTTAGGCGCACTTTGTAAGTATTGATAAGGTTTAGCATGCTCTAACAATTGCATGAGTACTTCAGGTAATGTTTGGTAATCCTCAAGTGTGATTTCAAATTCGACTTTATCGTTTATTGACTCTAATACGATGTCTGATGAGTTATCTGTGATCATGATTTTGCTCTTAAGTTAAATAAAATGTTTGATGACGTTTTGTCTATGCTGATTTTGATAAGATTTTTTCTGGATATCGGGAACCGAAAACTTCATCTGGTGAAAATATTTCATCTAGGGTCGATAACACGCTGCTTGGAATATCAAGGTTTTGTGCATCGAAATTGCTTTGTAAGTATTTGCTTGTTTTACTACCAGGGATGATATGAACATTTGAGGCTCTTGATAGCACCCAATGCAATGCTAGCTGAGATACAGGTGTAGAAATTTCTTGAGCTAGCCCTTCTAATTTTTTAACTAGCAGCATGTTTTTCTCAATGTTTTCATCATTAAAGCGCGGTAATCGTTTTCTAAAGTCGAGATCTTCACTGACGCTATTCATGAAATTTTTGTCGATGTTGCCACCTAAGAAGCCACGACCAAGCGGGCTAAAAGCTACTAATGCGATATCGAGTGCTGAACATGTTGGCAATACATTTTCTTCGACTTCGCGTGACCATAAAGAGAGTTCACTTTGTACTGCTGCGATTGGGTGAATGTTGTGGGCGGCTTTTATTTGTTCGCTCGATACTTCACAAAGGCCGATATTTTTAATTTTGCCTTCGCGAACTAATTCTTGTAATGCCCCCATTGTCTCTGAAATATCAGTTTCAGGATTAAGGCGGTGAACATAATATAAATCAATGTAATCTGTGTTGAGGCGCTTTAAAGACGCTTCACATGCACTTTTGATATAGTCGGCGCTAGAGTCGACGGAAATACTGTATTTATCGGTTTTACTTCTGACAATGCCGCCTTTAGTGCTGATAAATAAATTACTTCGTTCAATGCCTGATTCATTGATAAATTTACCCACTAATTCCTCATTGTGACCTTGGCCGTACATATCTGCTGTATCGAAGTTTCTGTAGCCAATGTCATAAGCTTGCTTAAGTGTTTGAAGAGAAACTTTATCGTCTGTTGCACCGTAAAATTCGCTCATTCCCATACAGCCTAAACCAACGGCTGAAATATTGTTTTTACCAAGTTTTCTGAACATGTTGATAATCTCGATTAATAAAGAGTTACTTTGTTTGTGTATAGAAAAAATACTAAGGTCATTTAAAACCAGATATAAGATGTCAAATATGACAGGTATAACTGGCTATTTAGCCATCAGCGCGCTGTTGCTCATATCTATGTGCAATGCCACTGTGCGCTCTACGCCTATTTTCAAAACTTTGCCTTCGCCTAAACGGCGAATTTTCAGGCCTACTTGTCTCAATAGGCGTTCACAGGCAACGGTTGTGACTGTCACGTAAGAGGTGATCTGTTTGCTTAAGGCAAATTGATAAAAGGATTGAATTAAATCTAAACTGATATTACTGATGTAGCCTGATTGCGATTGAGAGCTACCTTTACGAACGGCGAATCGGCTAATTTCCCAGGTGTTTTTATTTTTCGGTGCGTCTTCGCCTTGTAGTAGTTCTGGAAAAATTGACTGCAACATATAATCACCCTCACAAGGTAGTGCTCGCCAATAACCATTTATTGTTTTATCATTTTTAATGACGATATGTGTCGGAGACAGATCGTCGAAATAATCCCTTTCTAAACCGTTTACAGAGGGGATATCCCAAGACAGTCGCTCTATAAATGTGTCATGTCTGAGTTTAAAGCACTCATTAAGAATTTGATCGAAGTTAGTGGTTGAGTTCTCTTGGGCAAAAATAATGTCGTTCACGTCAATTTTTACTAGATAGTTGAATAGTAAATAGACAATATTGCGAATGACTGAGTACTCATAGCTGTTAGATTTTACAGTTAGCAAAATGATGCTTTTGTCTTTACTATCTATACGTGAACTTTTATTTTGAGTGGCAACTTGCTGTTGCAGCGAGGCTATCTCATCAATATATGGAAATATTAAAGGGACATAATGCCTAAGGATTTATTGGCTATTGTTGGTATTGCACTTACGTTTATTGCTTATATACCTTACATCTACTCCATTTTTCAGAAAAAAACTAAACCTCATGTGTTTTCATGGGCAATATGGGGGGGAACAACGTTTATTGTTTTTCTCGCTCAACTATCTGATGAAGGAGGAGCGGGGGCTTGGGTAATTGGTGTTTCTGCTTGCTTAGTGATGTGTATCGCAATATTGGCCTTCATCAAGAAGTCAGACATTACGATTTTTAAATCAGACTGGTATTTTTTATTTATCGCCATTGTGGCGTCAATGTTCTGGTACTTTAGCTCCGATCCACTTTGGACCGTTATTATATTAACAATAATGAATGTGGTTGGGTTTGGGCCAACGCTGAAAAAAGCTTACGCTAACCCATTTGAAGAAAACTTGAACTTCTTTTTGATTGTTGCAGTAAGAAACACAGTTTCTGTTATGGCACTTGAAAACTATTCATTAACGACTGTTTTTTTCCCTGTTGTTACCGCTATTGCCTGTTTAGCAGTTGTTTTGATCATGGCTTATCGAAAATCTACGTTCGTTAGGACTTAAGACACTTTTCTATATCAAGTTCGCATTGGTTTACACTTGTTTGCACTTACATTTATGCCGTTTTGTGGCTAACTAAGCGGTAATTTGTTTATATATGAATGGATTAAATTTAATGGGAAATAACTATGATAATAAATCTAAAAGAGTGGTAGATGATAAATTATTCATTTTCCTCTGAGCGTGAAACAAGCCCTCCAACCAATGTAATAAACCAAATGAATCAGTCATTAAGTGCGGCACTCAGTTATTCAGAGCGGTCTGGTTATGGCTGGAGCTTAATAAGTAGTATGTCCGATGTTTTAGATTGCTCGGGTACGATGGCAGGGGTTGAGCAAAACAAAATTTCTCAACAAGTTGCAAAATACAGCGAACAAATTGAATCCATATATTTGACCATAGAGCCAGTTGAGGGATTATTAGACGTTAACGAGCTTATTAACAGTATTGGTAGTAGTGCTTGCAAGCGTATTTTTATCAGTCATTCCACTCAAGTCAGTGATGATACCAGCACGGTATTTAGACGCTGGGCAAACGACTGGTCAGGTTGTGTTTTTTATCTTCCTTATAATTTAATCGCGGGCGATCTTGCGTCAGGCGTTAATACCGCACAACACTATAACCGTCCTTGGGTCAGTGCAATATGCGCCGGTAATCTCAGCGGTCAAAAATTACCCCTCGATAGTTTAACTAATGAATTTGGCTTTACTGCCCATATTGCAGAACAAGTCAGCCATTCTAGAGCAATCATTTACACGGTATCAGAATCATCTTTGTTAGCTTGTTTACCTAAGGACAACAAGGTAGGAGAGACAATTCCAACCTACGGCTTAAATAGCGCTTCTGATATTCATTCGATTCTGACTTATTTATTAAAAGAGGGACGATACAATGTTGTATTACTCTGTGATCTGCACTCATTGGCCAGTTATGTAGAGCTGGGTAAGATAGATGAAATCATCTATCATTTTTCGACCCAAAAAGGTGTGAACCTTCACGATAGCCGTTACCATGATAATCAGAGCGTACTTGATATTAGTGACTGGGCGACGGTATCAAGTACACTCGTGGGCGAGTGCAGTCGTGTTGTTTACCTCAATAGAGCTAAATACACTGAAGTAAAAAATCACACTTTACTACAATCTAGGTTGAATTAATCCACCCAAAATAGCTTTGGCAACAGCGTGCTGCCTGTTTGTTGCACCAAGTTTTTGAGTTGCTCCGGTTAAATGGAAAATGGCTGTTCTTTCTGAAACCTTGATGATTTTAGAAATCTCCCACGTCGTTTTCCCTTCACAAGCCCAGAATAGGCACTCTATTTCTCTGGGTGTCAATTTCTTCGATTTTTCGCTTTGCTCTGCGTTCTTTATTCGTGTGATGTTATTAAACAGATGAGAGCCGAACGATTGAGCGGGGAAGATAGCAGATAGCATGCGGTTATCTATATCTTCGCTGTTGTTTGTTGAGAGGCTGAAAACGCTGATTTCACCTGTATGGGCTTTATACGGAATAGATAAACCATTCACTAACCCCATCTCAGATGCATTTTGCATTATTGTTAACCCCTCAGGGGAGATGTATTCTTTTCTCTCAACTAATTTATCCCAGCGGATAGGCGCGGTATTTTCAAAACTGTATTTGACGACAGGATCGTGTTTTTGGCAATCCTGTTCCCAGTATGTTTCTAGCCAATCTGAAGGGTAGTTTGATAATGAAGTGATATTAGGCGAAACAAGAGAGGTTACTTTACAGATTGCGAAAACATAGTATTCGAATGAAAATAACTGGCAGAATTGTTCACAAAGTGACTCTATGTCATTGATACTAACAGCTGAATTAAGCTGGGTTGTGAGTTTTTCACATTCGTTCAAATGCATGAATGTCCCTATATTCTTTAAAAACTAAAATCAAGTATCCTTACTCTGGCGCTAGATGGTACTTGTTAATAACTTAAGTTTCTAGTAATAAATAACTTGTTGATATATTTAATTTTAATTTCATGTAACTGTTGTTTTTATGTCACTTAAGTTTGATAAGTGGCAATTGGGGGGAAACAAAAAAAGCGATGTGGGCTTTTTACTGAGAGGTCTATGTTCATCACAGCGCTTACTTACCCGAACTTAGCCTCAGAACTTAGCCAGTCCAAGAATAAGTAAGCAGATATTCGTTAATGATTATTCAAATAACGAGTAGAGTTATGTTTATTGTGAAAAAATTTCTTCTAATTCTTTAGGGGCATTTTTGAAAATTTGATGCATGTTAGTTGAGAATTCATCCGGAAATACCTCGTATTGACGTTCACAATATGAGTTAAGTACAGATTCAGCTATATTGATTGGGCTTGGCTTTGGCCCTTCATAATTTGCAGCCAGTCTTGTATCAAAAGGCCCTGGGTAAACGCCTTGTACAAAAATATCATCTGCTGAGAGTTCTGCTCTTAATCCTTGAGTTAAAAAGTGTAGCGCTCCTTTTGAGGCTGAATAGGTGCCCATTGCTTTGAAATTACTCAGGCCCGCTATTGAAGATATGTTAATAATGCCCGCTTTTGTTGATAACTTTAACAATGGCAACAATGCTTGAATAAGGGAAATACTGCCAAAGTAGTGGACGTCCATTTCTGCTTTTGAAATATCCAGTGCATTTTCCGATGAAAAACCACAAGCAGAGGCTATGCCCGCGTTATTAATCACTAAATCTAATTGGCTGATGGTACTAGATAAATTGTTGATATCGCTTTGCTTTGTGACATCTAATAGTACTGGTGTGACATTGGGCAGATTGAGCTCCTTTATTGTGTCACATCCACTTTGAGTTCTGCACCCAGCATATATATGTTCAACATCGCTTTTAGATAACGTTTTTACAAACGCTAATCCTAAACCTCTTGAACTACCTGTTACTAAAATGTTGGCGTTGGTTAAGTGTGGAAAATTCAAAGCTGATCCCTTCTGTAATTGTATTTATTTTGCCGATATTTAATGACGATAAAACCAGCTTTTAGCTGTCTTAATCGCTATTAGAAGTATTGTTAGCTTATCGAGTATATGGAAAAAAAATCGCACATCACCTGTAAGTTGTTGCAGCTAGCTAGCTGTAAAAATATCCGAAATAATCCAAAGCTAAAGTAACGCTAATAAATTAAAACTAGGAAGTTTTTGTAATGTTTGAAATGTTAAATCCACCAACGCGCCATAACCCGAGTGGGTATACTCATGGTGTCATCATTCCTGAAGGTAAAAGAATGATGTTTATTTCAGGGCAGTTATCAGGAAATATTGATGGGGTATTGGAAAGTGAAGATTTTGTTGTTCAGTTTTCAGCTTGTTTAGATAATGTTTTAACTGTGCTTGAAGCGGCCGGAGGCACATCTAAAAATATTGCTAAGATGAACATTTATATCACAGATTTCCCTTTATACCGCTCTAAAAAAACAGAACTTGCGGTAGCTTGGTGTTCGCGCTTCGGTGAAACATTCCCGTCGATGACGATTATCGCAGTTCAAGAGTTATTCGACCCCAAAGGCAAGGTTGAAATAGAAGCCATTGCATTTGTTGATTAATACTATTGAATCTAAAGTAAATTAAGAAAACCTGATTCTATATTAAAATCAGGTTTATTGATGAACTTGTACTGAAAATAACAAGTTCATCTCCTTATAAAGCGTCACCTATCAGTGATAGCATTATTTCCTTACTTCCTCCTGCAAGAGACAAACCCATCGCTTCGGTACTATATCGCTCAGCCATATTGCCATTGAGATAGCCAGATAGGCCACTCCGTTCTGAATAGGCATGTGTTAAGGCACTAAGAAGTTTACTGCCCATATATTTGAGGGCAGCAGAATCTTTGGTTGATAATTGCTTTTGCTCTTGGTTTTGAACACAAGCTTCAAAATACTCTTGATAAGCGATTAATTCGATCTTTAGCTTTACTGCTTGATTGTTTTTACCGTTAGGTAAGGAGAGTAATCGACTGAATAAATGCTCCGCTAAACCGAGCATTCTTGCACTGACAAATAAGCGCTCCGTTTCTAAATGTTGCATTAACATGATTAACCCAGCACCAGACTGACCAATTAAATTTTCATTTGGGATCACCGCCTGTTGCGCGTTAAAGCCTCCCAAACAACCTTCATAGCCAATGGTCGGTAATGCATCCTCTCGAGTGATCCCTTGAGTATTTAAAGGGACAAGAAACAAGGAATAACTGAAAGGGCTTCGGCTTGGATGCGTTCTTGCCAAGACAATGGCGACATCAGCAAAGGGCAGGTTAGTGATGCCTCTTTTCGTTCCATTTAGCACCCAACCATCGTCACTTTGCTCTGCTGAAAAGCCTATGCCCTGTAAGTCACTACCCGCATCGGGTTCTGTCATCGCAAGAGAGAATATCGCTTCACCGTTTAATGCTTTTGGCAGCCACTTAAAAATGAGACTTTGACTCCCTTTTTCGAGTAAACACCTTGCCCCAATATCAATGTGAGATGTTAAACATAACCCTATGCCACCAATAGGTTGTTGGGCAAGGGTATAGTGCAAATAGAGTTGTTTTCTTATGTTGTTTTGGCCATAGGGTTCTGTCCAACCTGATACTAACAGCTCTGAATCAGATAAGGACTTAATCAGCGCTCTTATCGGCAGGACATCTTGTTCAGACCAGGCCTGAATATTAGGTTTAATTTCGCTTTCGAACCACGCTTGCACATGTTTTTTAAATATGTTGTCGTTAAGGTTCATTGCACATTCCCTGAATAGTTGTTTGTTTCAGTATGGATATCATTGAGTAAATACTCTTCTGATTCTAAGAAAAGCGTACCCCAAAACGATTCCTGATAATGACCAGATAAACGACTGCCTTTTTGGTAGTGTTTGACGCCGCCTAAATGCATTGCTTCTTTTGATACTTGTTGCATTAATTGACTGGTTAAAAATTTAGCTGCATGAGTCAATTCTTTACAGCTGTCATCAACTAATACCTTGGTTAACGCTTTATTAGTGAGCGCTTTGTTTGTTAACCATTCCGCTTCAAAAGTCGCGAGTTTTTGCTTTAAAACATCATTATCAAGAAGTGGCTTATTATTTGATTTTCTCGAGCGCAAAAAAGCAGTGATATTATCTAAATTGATTCGCGTTCTATTATTTAATCTCAGGCAAGATAAAACCCGATGATTTAAGAATGCTTCTCTTATTATTTCTGGATTAAGGTGTTTTAACCGGTGAAGTTCGCCTACCTCCACTTTGTCGAGAGTCAGGTTTGCAACCGTAAAACGATCACTGATTGAAAGTTGGGTCTGCGAACTTTCACTTATACCTGACGAATTTCTTGATATCACAAAAGCGGCGAGGTTTTGCGTTTGCTCAACTTTGGCAAATACTAGGTGCATATTGACTTCAGGAGACAGTAATACTGGCGGTAAGTCACCATTTAGCTGCCACGTGTCTCCTTTACAGGTTGCAATGATATTCGTTTTGCTTGGCGTTATTTCATTCTCTAGCTCATAAGCTATCCGGCTAAAAAGTGTTTTGCCTGAAGCAATCGCTTGCAGTGTGCTCGTCGCGCTTTTTTCAACGGTATCGCCTGTATCTAAAAGCTTAGCGACGATATTTAATTGATAAGCGATTAATTCACTGGCTAGAAGTGAAGGCAGTGCCCCTAAACTCTCATCCATTATAGATTGTAAAATGAGCTGTTTTTGTGGGTGTTCTCGCACTGCTTCTTTTGCTGTGGCAAGCTGCTGGTGATATTGAGAAATAACCTCTGTACAACTTAAGGCGATGCTGTTGTCAGCAGGTTCAATAAAGCTAGAAAGAAGCTTGGTTATTTGCTCTTTAGTCGCTAGCATCTCTTGAACTGCCAAATGCTCCTTGATTAAGTCACTTCTATTATCAAACAACTGCTAACTCCTCATTATCAGTGGCTATGATGCTTTCGTAACTGCTTTCTTGTTGATAATGTTCAAGTGCTAACGAACGCACTAACTTAGCATTAACCTTGCCGCTCGCGCTTAAAGGCATTTTATTTATTTGCGCAATCAATAGAGGACGCATGTACGATGGCAGCTGTTTACTAGCTTCTGTTTTTAAAGAACTGAGATCCATTGTTAAATCTTTCACTTTAACAATAACCGCGAGACACTCACCGTGTTGGGCGTGATCAACTTTTAAGACAACGACGTCTTGAACGCCTTTTGTTTTTAGAAAAGGTGCTGCCACTTCGCCTAAATGAATGCGATAGCCATTAACTTTTACTTGCTCATCAATACGGCCAAGGAATATTAAGTTGCCATCTTGGTCATATTGCACTCTATCTCCAGTTCGGTAATAGCGCTTATCATTATGAATAAATAACCGAGTATGGTTTAAGGTATCCCTTTTCAAATAATTGTTCATCACTTGAGGGCCTGCTATACATAGCTCTCCAAAATCGTTACCGTCTTTTTTATCTAACATGACGTTAATGTCAGGAAGCGGAGTACCTATAGGGAAATCTGAATAGTGCTTAATATTTTCTTTTGATATTTCAAAAACGGTACAAACACAGGTGGTTTCTGTTGGGCCATAACCATTTAATACTATGGTATTGGGAGCCGCATCTAACCACTTTGCAATGGTGTTTGGGTTTAACACTTCTGCGCCCGTCATGATGCATGAAAGGTCAGCGAAGTTATTTTCATTGAAACCTTCTATTGCGCTTAACATGGTCAGTGTTGAACCGACACCGCAAAAGTGAGTAATGCGATTAGTCGATAGAATATCCAAATACCTCAGCGGTAATGGAATATTGGGGCCTAACCATACAGACGCACCTTGATATAGAGGTAACAATACATCTGCAATGGATACATCAAAATATAATGCTGAAGTATTCATGCATCTCGCATTACGTGTTATGCCCATGTAGCAATTAACCGCAGTAAAAAAAGCGTACATTGCTTGGTGACTAATACATACACCATTAGGTGTACCGGTAGAGCCTGAGGTATATAGAATGTAAGCAGGGCTGGATAAATCAGTATCGGAAGGTTCGAAACGAGAAGATGAGATAGCTTGCGCGTTTTTAATGTTAACTACTGGTGCACAGTTGAACCACTTACTGGTTGAGTCACTGACAACAATGGCTTTTGCTTCACTGTCATCTAAAATACTCTGCAGCCTGGGCTTAGGTGAGCTTGTATCGACCGGGACATAAGTCGCATTGACCAATAAGGTACCCAATATAGCAACGATAGCATCGTTGCTTTTAGGTAGTAAGATCACAACGCGATCGCCTGGCTCTACTCCTACTGCTTGTAAGTGTGATGCAAGTATTTTGGCACGTGCCGCAAGCTCTTGATAACTAAGTGCTTGTGAACCATCATCTATTGCCATTTTATTGGGCTGAGTATCAGCCCAATGAAGAACACGATGAGTTAACGCTTGCATATTAGGCTGCTCTTTTTTGTACAAGTTGTGTAAGGGCACCAAATGAAGATAAGCCGTCTATATCTTCCACTTCTTGGCCAAAACCAAAGCCAAAAACTTGGCTGATTTTCACGCTAAGCGAAACAGCATCCATACTACTTAAACCGTATTGGCTTATGAAATCATCTTCAGGCTGTAAAGATATATCTGTTGATGTGAGGTTTTTTACGCTAGCAATAATTGAAATTAATTGTGCTTCGATTTTTTCTACATTTAAGTCGTTCATAATAAATCCTGAGTTACTTGTTACATGGGTTGTGGTCAATATTGGACTTACGCATACTCAACTAGTGGTTCATCTGCGGTTGTGTTTTTTGAGTATGCTTGCAGGTGCAAATACAAAGACGTTGATAACTTTTCTACCATTTCGTCTGATAAGCAGGGCTGAGGGTAAACAAGGTTGATATGTTGTTTACCTAAATATTCATAACAATGAATCACAATTGAGAAGTTAGCGGCGACGCGGTTAGCCAGCATCATGTAATCAATGATTTGTAACTGCT
The DNA here is from genome assembly GCF_013328345.1 of Marinifaba aquimaris. GTDB lineage: Bacteria > Pseudomonadota > Gammaproteobacteria > Enterobacterales > Alteromonadaceae > Marinifaba > Marinifaba aquimaris. The sequence goes on along the minus strand of NZ_JABULX010000001.1, from coordinate 60,963 downwards.
CGTAGTTTGACGTTATCTCTATGCTACCCATGTTGGTGATACCAACGCCTTGGATAAATTGGTTTAGTGTTGAGAGTTTTTTGGTGCCGCTATCAATTTCTTCATAGTTATTGTCCATCGGTGATAAGCAAGACGTCATCATTTTATGTAGCAGCGCCTTCTCATATACTGTGGCTAGTTCAACGATATTCTGATTGTTGGTGTCGATGGTATTTTCGGCAATCGACATATAACAACCCAGGTTCGAACCCGCGGTGTTATTTTGTAAAAACCTCAAAGAGACTGCTGTACCAAAATTAAAAGGCGTTTGTAAAAATGCGTTGTCATGGATAGCTAAACAAAAAGCGGCTGAGATAATTGAATTCAGTTTGAGTTTATTTTCAGTTAAACCTTGATTAAGAGATTGAAGCATCTCAGGTTCAATAATGATGTTTTTCCAGCCTGTTTTACGATGTGAAATAGGGCATTCAATGTCATGTTGACGAGGTGGTTTAAGGTTTGTTGGCGGTGTATTCGGCACGTTGCCATACAGGTAATCATCGATAGGCTCTGGCAGCTCAATAACATTTTCGAGACTATATTCACGTTTTAAAAGCAGTGTATTTAAAATCTCAAAAAACGTATTGGCTAATTCATGCATACCATTAGCGTCAATAATAGAATGGTGAGCACTGAAGGCTAAAGTATAATTTTCATTAGCATCCTCTTTGAGGATTGTTATTTTCCACAGAGCCTTTTCTTGCACTAATGGCTTATCGACACAGTCGCTAATGATCGTTTGTTTTTCATGTCCTTTACTGAGCTGGACTATTTTGATTTCAATGTCAGTGAAATCTACATTTTGGCAAAACCACAGCTCATTGTTTTTATTTTGAATACTGCACTGTAAAGGTATGTATTTTTGATATAGATAATGTAGCGCTTTTATTAATAACTCATCAGATAGCAAGCTATTGGCTTTAAAATCTATAATCTGCGTGCCTTGAGTTGAACCGCTCAAATTCGCATGGAAAAGTGCCATTCTTGACTCAATAGCCCCTAATTTCCGTATTTTTCTATTCAGCTGTTCATTATCTATTGAATTCACGCTACCTGCTCCATTGTTCAACTTTTTCTCAAAGTAAATGCGTTGAAATTTAATTGTGACCAAGAAAATTGGGCTTTGGATAAGGCCAATTTAAGAGGCGTGCAGCATGTTATATCGATAGCTAGAAACAGAACATTGTAATATCTGACAGGTAGAGAGGGCTTGAAAATTAGCACAATATAACGCCGCAAAAAGTGACTAAAAAAGGCGAGTATTGCCATTTTCGTTACTACATAGGCTTTTTATTTTATGTAACCCCTTAAACTTTATTGTTATTGGAGTAGAGATAACTAATGGATGATTCTAAGAAAAAGTGGTTGATTGCATTTTCTGTATCATTGGGGGGGATCATGTCCTCTTTAGATACGTTTATCCTTTTTGTTGCCACTCCTAATTTAAGAGGGATTTTTTCTGCAACGATAGCTGAAATAAGCTGGGTAAGCACAAGTTATGCAATTGCGTCGATGACGTGTATGTTTTTATCTGCGTGGTTTGTTGGACGCTATGGCAGTCGAAGCGTCTATTTAGGTGGGCTTGCTTTTTTTGCTGCAGGCTCTGTTTTTTGCAGTATGTCAGTGACACTAGAGCAGCTTGTTTTTGCTCGGGTAATTCAAGGTTTAGGTGCGGGGGTTTTGTTACCTGTAGAGGGGGTCATATTACGAAAAACCTTCCCTCCTAAACAGCACGGCTTAGTGATTGGCTTGTACGGTACCTCCATAATGTTTGGTCCCGCTTTTGGGCCCATGCTAGGTGGAATCATCATTGACCAATACAGTTGGCAGTTAATTTTCATTCTCAATATACCGATTGTCATTATCAGTGCTGTGATGGTTCGAAAGTTCCTTGTTAATGAAAATACCGAAGAAAATAAAAAAACATCACACTTTGACTTTATGGGTGTCATTTTACTTTTAATCAGTGTTATCAGCTTAATTTGGTTATTGGAGCGAGGAGAGCGCACCTTTTGGCTTGAAGATGACTTTAATTTACTGCTGATAGTTGTCTCTTTTGCATCTTGGGCATTTTTAATTGCCCATTCTTTAATGGTCGAAAAGCCATTACTTGATTTTAGAATTCTCCAGTACCGCGTGTTTGCTACCGCAAACATGTTGAACTTCTTTGCTGCGTTTTTGATTAGTGGAACGTTATTTGTTCTGCCTATTTATATGCAGGAATTATTGGAGTTTTCTCCTACCCAGGCAGGGACCGCAATGGCACCTCGTGCTTTTGTTATGATGCTAGCGTTTCCATTTGTAGGATGGCTGTTTAATCGCGTGCCTGCAATTGCTCTGATTACTTTCGGTATCGGAATGGGGATCTTAAGCGGCGTGATGATGTCTGGGTTTACCGCTGAAACCGGTTGGCACGATATGATTCTGCCTCAAATTATTCAAGGTGTGAGTGCCGCATTTATATTAGGCCCTGTGACGACCGCAGCGTTAATCAGTATTCCAAAACCCAAAATGCCCAATGCCGCAGCACTTGAAGCAACTACGCGTTTATTGGGAAGCACAATTGGCATTGCCGCTTTTTCTACGCTGATTACTCATTATCAATTACGTACATGGGAATTGTTAAGACACAATGTGACCTTATCGAGCACTGTTTTATACAAGCGTTTTAATGGTGTTATTGACTTCTTTTACAGTGAAACGTCGAGCTCTTTATTCGCGTTAGAAAAAGCATACAGGGCATTGAATGGAAGGGTAACTGAGCAAGTTCAGGCACTTACCTATATGAATTTATTTCAAATAATCACTTTAGGCTTTCTGATAATGTTGGTGCTTTCTTTTGGTTTATCTCTAAAACCAAAACCTGAAGCCGTTTCTTAATCACTATTACTTCAAATATTTTACGGAATAAAACAATGAGTAAAGTAAAAACTTTTTTTTCAGACTTAAGAAGCCAGGTTGGACTGGTGATATTCGCAGTTGTACTGGTCATAAGTGGCTGGAGTTATTCGACTCGTCATATCGAGTCAACGAATAATGCAACGGTGCAGTGTGATGTTATTGATGTTGTCTCTGAGGTCAATGGGATAATAAATGAAATAACGTTTGAGGATAATCAAAGCGTCAAACAATTCGATGAAATAGTGAGTCTGGAAAGTGCTCAGTTTGTCGCTGATGTCAGTCGAACACAAGCATTGCTCAATATTAAAAAACAGAGCTATAAAGAAGCGCAGAATAATGTGTATTTACTTAAAGTCGACAGAGAAAAAGAACGCCAAGAACTCGTGGCTGAAACACAATCTGCACAAGAAAAAATTAATTCTATGGTCGCTTCAATAGAAGAAGCAAAGCAGCAGTTACAATCGTCTGAGACTGACCTTAACTTTTTGAAAGAAGACTTTGAGCTCGCTAATCAACTGACCAGTAAAAAAGCGATTTCGGAAAGAGAGTACAAAAATACCAAACGCTTGTATGAGTCTAAATTAGCACAACATTCTGCACTGTCTTCTAAATTAAAAAGTCTAGAGGGGTTATTAGCAATAGAAAAAAATAATTTATTGAATGCTAAAAATGATTTAGTGGCATTTGAAGAGTCGACGTCTATCGTGCTAGATAACGCACAAGCTAAAGTAACCACAGCTAAAGCTGATGTTGATTTTTCCAAGGCTGAATATGAGTTATCCAATATCAATTTAAAGCGGACGAGCATTTTAGCCCAGAGTACCGGGAAAATTACCAATCGTCGCGTATCTTCCGGTGACTATATTGAAATCGGTCAGCCTTTAGCCAGTATTGTCTCTTGTCAGCAGAAAGCTTGGATTAGAGCTAACTTTAAAGAAACTCAAATTGGCAATATGAAACAAGGGCAAAAAGCAGAATTTACAATAGACACTTACCCAGATGTTACTTTTGTCGGCATTCTTGAGAGTATATCAAGTGGAAGCGGTTCAACTTTTAGCGTTTTACCTCCTGAAAATGCCACGGGTAATTTCACTAAAGTAGTCAAAAGAATGCCGGTGAAAATTATGGTCAGTGATCACTTAGATAAAGAGTTTAGAATAGGTGCTTCTGCTAACGTTAAAGTCTATTTACAGTAATAATATGTTTTATAAGGGGTATTTAAGTCTATTTAAATACCCTGATAATGCCTTTCAACAAAGAGTCAATTGTGTTTTGATTTAATCGTGCTAGAGCGTTCAATCGCGGCTTCAGTTGCACTTTTATTTGATTGATTTGTACAACTACATCCGATTCTTCAATATCTTTTCTTTTCATGTCTAATCGATGACATTCAAGTTATTTCTCTGTTGTTATGTCCGAGTTCACACTTTCACTACCTAACCTTTGCTGTGTGATTTTTGATTTCATACCCTAATTAAGCACAAATATTTAACTTAAAGGAGTAGGACTGCAATGAATAAGGGCAGGTATAAATGGCAGTTAGGGTTTTGCGCCCTACATTTACTCGCATTTCCAGCATTAGCATCACCTAGTGCAGATTATGTTACTAAACAAACAAACAAACGAAGTAGGCGAAGTCATCAGTACTGTTAAAGGCAGTCAGTTTGGCCGTAAGCTTGACTATAACGATAATCAATATATGCATTTTCGATTCGATGATGCTGAAACAGGGGCAATAGATGAAGCGGGCCTAACCAATAGCTGGGCAAGCATTACTGATACAAATAATCGAGCTGGCAGTCAATTTAGCGTGTTACACGAAAGCGCGGGTCAAAACGATACGGCTCCAACCAAAACTTATCAACCTATCACGACTCGCTTCGGCGATACTCGAACCCATGATGTGCGTTATAACTTATCCGTAGATGTCAAAGACCAAACAGAGGTCAACCAATACTTTGCATCCGTTTGGGTACGCTTGTCAGGTGATTTTGCCAACCTTAGTACGCATAAAGCGAATCAAGCAAACTTTATTTCTTTTCAACCTGATCGCAGTACAACTTCAGGTTTAGTTGGCGGGCCTGGGATTGGTGCTTCAGGTATTTTTAGTCCACCGCGTTTAGCCGTTGGAACGGGCAGTGGTGAGCTTACTCAGTATCACGGTGATAACTTATTAGCACAAATGGTTCCTGGGCAATGGCACAGGGTGGATGCTTGGGTTAGCGTCAATGACGCTTCAACCAATTATACTGATGTCGCTCGTTTTTGGCTTGATGGTGAACTCATCACAGAACGACAGCAAGCAGGTTTTAGACAAACTGAATTTCCACAGATGCAGGCAATTCATTTTGTTAATTATATGAAAAACCTTAACGATGGTGAGTATAGCTAGTCATTACAAACTGACGACCACTACATCGACTTTAGCGATGCAAGCGTTGAGTTAACTAATCCAGCTACCTTCAGCACCGCTCCTTATCGCGATATCCCATGGGTTACCGCTTTTATCTGAACAGCAGCTTGCACCAGGTTCAGTGACACCTATCCCACTTAGACAAATGATGATTAGGCCGGTTGAATGGCAAGAGGGCAGTGATGTTAATCATCATGGTGTTCGTGACCTTTATAATCACCAAAAAGTGATGTATACACCGCATACACTGATTCAAAAAGACAGTGATGGAAATGTCATCCACCAGCAAAATGTGACTATCGATAAAACACTGTTTATCGATCTCTAGCTACTGTTTTAGCTCAATAAAGCCGCATTGCGTATTAAATGCGGCTTTTTTCTTTTAGCGCCTTTGCATTCTTTTTTCTTAATACGCCATTTAATCACTACAGCTGCAGCATACGTGTTTAAGTATGGTTAGCACTATGTCGGCTACTGATAAGCGAAACGCTAACCTTAGATATCGAGATAAAAGCTCAACTGCCATTTCACTAGATTACTAATGCGCAATAAGCACGAGGATAAGTTCGACTAAATTCATTGTTTTTTATATGCTTTATTTAGGTAATTATGATAATTAGTGGCTTAATTTGGAAATGGATAAACAAGATTTAGCGCATTACCCTTCTTTAAATGTATTGATCATTGATGACCAAACACTGGTTCACAATACGATTAAATCTGCCTTGTTCGAACTTGGGGTCAACAATATTAAAACGGCAGAAAATGCTTATTACGCCCTAAGATTATGCCAACAAATGCCTTTTCACATTGTTATTTGTGCTTTTAATGTCCAGTCCGATAAAGATGGATTTCACCTCCTCGAGGAAATGAAGTTTAAAGGTTATGTCACTAAAAGAACTGTGCTGATTTTTTTAAGTGCCGACACTGCTGAAACACTGGTTAACAGTATTGTTGAATTACAGCCTGATGATTTTTGGGTAAAACCACTTTCTCCAAAACAAGTACAAGACAGACTTGCCGCTACTTTAGAAATTAAACAAAAGTTATTTGACGTATATACCGCCGTTGATACCAAAGCTTATGGTAAAGCCATCTATTATGCTGAGCGACATTTACTAGATAAAGAAATGGTAAAATTTCATCTGCATTTACAAAGAATGAAAGGTGAGAGTTTCTTAGCAATTGCGGAGTATCAAGAAGCCGAGGCATTTTTTACAAAACTGCTCGAATCCAATAAGTTATCTTGGGCTTATTTAGGTTATGCAAAAGCATTGATGAAGCAGGATAAAATGGACGAGATACAGGACTTGCTGCTTGAATTACAAGATAAGCCCGACACCCGCTTTGCAACCTATGACTTACTCGCTCAATATCATATTGATCAAGAAGAATACGAACAAGCGTATGATTTGATGCAAAAAGCCGCCAAATTATCGCCGAGGAATATCGAGAGAAATAAAAAAATTTGGGATTTGGCTCGTCTTACTCATGATCATGAAGGACAGTTTAAAGCTACTCAAGCCATGGCAAAATATGCCCGAAACTCCATCCATGACTCACCTGAACTGATGTTAAATGTGATTCGCTCAGGTATCGATTTTGCTTCTACGCTCAATGGCGAGCAATCTAATAAAGTTGCCAAACAAGTTGAAAGCTATATTCAACATGTGGAGTCGAGTAGTCAGGATATTGTTGAACTCAAAGAACAAGTTATCGTGGCAAAAGCTCGGTTGCACAATGTTAGAGAAGAGCAGGCTTTAGCCGAGCGACTCGTTGAAACCCACCTGACATTAAAAGCCAGTTCGTCGCTAGAAGATAATCTAGACAAAGTTAAAGTTTTTCACGAACTGGGTAAAAAAGAAGATGCCTTGGCTTTACTTGAAGCGATTAAAAACCAAATAGTGGGTGATAATTTAACAAGTCATGTTGTTTCTCGTTATATCGAGCAAGAAATGGATCATCGAATGACGATCCCATTTACAGCCAAGCAACTCAATAGCATGGCTGCAGAGCATTATAAAAAGAACCGCTTTGATTCAGCATTAACCACACTCAATCAAGCGTTAGCCCTGACGCCTAAGAACATACGTGTCATGTTAAATATCTTAAAAGTGCTGTCTAGTATTGATGCTGGCGAGGGCTTATCTGTTGACCAAAAAGCATTGACCCAAGATATGTTCAGTTTACTTGAAGGCGTCGATTTATCTCCCCAACAGCAGCAGATATTGGATGAACTCGCATCCAAAATACCTGCTGTGACAGAATAAGCTTGATTTAGTTTTTAGCTTCCTCTGTTGGAAATAGTAATTTTTCTGGGCTAAATGCTGCAAGAGCTGGGCGTTCTGCTAACGCTAAAATATAGCGATTTAGCTCAGGGTAGGTCGCTTCGCTCAATTCTCCAACCGCTCTTAGGTAAGCTAAATTTTGCCATGCAAATATATCAAGCAAACTGAACTGATTTTTATGCCAGTAAGTCTGTCCTTTGAGCTTATTTTCAAGAGCATCGAGTTTGTGAGGTAATCGCGACTTGGTTCTTGATTTTATGTCTTCTGAATCACCAAACACTCTTAGCGATATCAAGTTTCCGCTCAATTGATCCAGAGAACTGGTTAAGAAAAACAGCCACTGGTTAAATTCATTACTAGTCTCATCAAGTAGTTCAGGTTGGTATTCTCTTGCTAATGATAAACATATTGCACCTGCTTCAAATTGGATCTCGCCGGCTAAGTTTTCATAAGTAGGCACCAAACCAAATGGGTTTAAATGGCTGAATGGCGGTTTTAAATGTTCTCCTTGCTGGGCATCTAACTTAACTGCTTCTAAAGAAAGGTTGAGCTCTTTCGCTAACCACCTAACTTTTAAAGAGCGGTCAAACTGAAATAAATGATAAACCTTGCCAATTGCCTGCATATTATTCTCCATAAATTTATAAGTAACCGATTGGTGTAAAACAGATTAGGCGAGAAAAATTAAAGCTGCAAGCTATTTTTTACCAAGTGGTGTAAAATAAAAGTACAAGGTGGAGGAGACAAATATTGGCAAGAACAAAAGCATATGACCGGGAAGTGGTATTAGAAGTAGTGACTCGGGCTTTTTTAGAAAAAGGATATGAGTCGACGAGTATGGCCGATTTAATGGCGGTAACCGGTCTAAATAAAAAAAGCTTGTACAATGAATTTGGCAACAAGGAAGCCCTTTTTTTACAAGTACTCGATGCTTTTGTTAGTAAAGAAAGGCAAGTCTTATCACCTATTCTCACGACAGAGCCTCTGGGTTTTAATAATATTCGACGCGCCTTTGATTATTTATTTACGACCTTTTCAGAAACCGGCTGCTTACTTGCATTAAGCCTCAATGAAGCTTCGTGTATCAGTGAGCAAGCTTTGCGTTTTATTAATGCATCTTTGTTATCAATTGAAGAAGGTTTTAAAGTGAATTTAAGCCATGCTTTATCCAACGAAATGGATGCTCAAGCTTATGCCCGCAATCTACTTGCACTTATGCAAGGTTATACGAGCCTAACCCGATCCCCGGCACTTAGAGAGCCCAACTTAGCTAGTCTAAACTTCTTACTCGACCAAATTGAATATCAAGTCAATCTTGCAAAGGAAAACTAATGGAACTGCTTTGTAGCCAACAGATTTCACCAAAAAATGCATTTCACAATGCCTTTACCGACTTTATTGAATTTCAAGGTACTTTCTATGTTTGTTACCGCCAAGCGACAAATCATGTCAGTAAAGACGGCAAGATTATTATCTTGAGCTCAAGCGACCTAAATAAATGGTCAAAACACTCAACGCTTGCTCAATACAATGCTGATTTACGTGATCCGAAACTGTCTATCACCCCAGACAATCAACTTTGTTGTTTGTTCTACCGCAAGGTGTTTAATCAGCAGGGTGTTAATATTGAAAACAAAAGTTGTGTTAGCTTTTCTCAGGATGCTAAAACTTGGTCAGCCTTTAAATTGGTTTCGCCAAATAACTGGTGGTTATGGCGATTGAGATGGATACCCAATCAAAAAGAAGCGTTAGGTATTGCTTATCGTCGTTCAGAAAACCGTGTTGCATTATATCAAGGGAATCCACAACGTTATTTAGACTGCACCGTGAATGATTTAATGAGTTTAGCTACCCATGGAAAGGGTTATCCCAATGAAAGCGATATTATTTTTAACCAAAAAGGCGAGGCTATATGCTTGTTAAGGCGCGATGCAGGAACAGGCTCTGCCCAGCTTGGTATTGCCAAAGCGCCTTATAAAAAGTGGCAGTGGATTGACTTGGTTTATTACCTTGGTGGCCCATGCCTAATTCAGCTCAAAGACGGCCGAATTTTAACGTGTTCAAGGGTGTTCACTAAAGCTAAAGGTCCACAAACTTATCTGCTTGAAATACAAATAAATGAAAACAACTTGGGACAATATCAAGCTAAGCTTTTACCTTTATTTGCCTTACCTTCAGCGGGGGATAATTCATACCCAGCTATGATAGAAAAGCAAGGTCACTTGTATATCAGCTATTATTCTGAGCACGAATCTTATCCGTCCGATATATATATGGCAAAGGTTGTACTTGAAACATAGAGTGGCTTTACGAGCAGCGTAAAGCCGCTGGCTTTAACCCTATTGCCAAACTTAATTAAGTGTTTTATCAAGTAAGCGATTTAAGGTTTTGGCAAGCTTTTCCGAGACAATTGGTTTAGTCAAATACGCATTCATCCCTGCTGCAAAACACTTATCTTCGTCACCTTGCATCGCATTGGCTGTTAGCGCAATGATAGGTACATTTGCGATGATAGGTAAGTTGTGCTGTCTAATGCGCTCCGTTGTTTCGTAGCCATCTAAAACTGGCATCTGACAGTCCATTAAAATGGCATCAAAAAACAGTTCTTCATTGTTAATGATATCTAATGCTTCTTGGCCGTTATTCGCTGTAATGACCTTAGCGCCAAGGTTTTGTAGCATAATGAGCGCAACTTGTTGGTTAATGAAATTATCTTCTACGAGTAAAATACTCGGCTGGCTATCTGCCGTAGTAACCGGCTCTTCTACTTCAACCGTCCTAATATCCAGTTTCGTCTGACCTTGTTGATTGAGCGACGTTTCAACATACTTAATCAGTTCATTTGCTTTAATCGGTTTGCTCACCATTTGGGCTAAGTGACAAAAGCCATCGTGCTTTTGTGGTGAGCTTTTACCAATTAACAAAATTGGACTTTGAATGAGCGCTGGGTGTTCTAATTCGTCGGGTAATAATTCGGTATCTATGATCAGCAAGTTGTGTGATGAATTCGTTGAAATTTGTTCTAGGTCATCAATTAGTTGGCAAGATACCCCCGCATTTTGCAAAACTTGCTGGGTCACTTGTTGATGGATTTTTCCTTTGATCAATAACGCTACTTTATCGGTCGATGATTCGAAATAGGGGTTTTGAATTTCTGGGTTTGAGGCTGGTTTAAACTGTATGTTTAAGCTAAAAGTTGAGCCAATATTTTCTTCACTATCTATTTGGATGTCACCGCCCATAAGGCGTGCAAGTTGTTTAGATATGGTCAAACCTAAACCAGTTCCGCCATACTTACGAGTAGTGGAGGCATCTGCTTGAGTAAATTTATCAAACAGCTCTTCTACTTTCTCTTTGGCAATACCAATACCTGTATCTAACACGTTGAAAGTAACTTGAGATTGATTGACATCGACAGAAAGATAAATGTGACCTTGTTCAGTAAACTTGATTGCATTTGTCAGTAAGTTGCTGAGAACTTGTCTTAATCTGTGTGGATCGCTAATGATATATGTTGGAACTTTCGGCGCGATGTAAAAAGCAAAGTCTAGTGACTTATTGTGTGCTCGAATACTCAAAGTTTCAGCCAGTTCTGATACTAGCTTGTGTAAGTCAAACTCAATAAGCTCTAAGTGCATCTTACCCGCTTCAATTTTTGACAAATCGAGAATATCATTGAGCAGATTTAATAACGCCTTACTGCTTGATTCAAGTAGTGTGGCATAGTGGCGTTGAGAATCATTGAGCTCACTTTTTAGCAACAGATCATTCATGCCTATGATGCCATTCATCGGAGTTCTGATCTCATGACTCATATTGGCTAAAAATTCACTTTTTGCCTTGTTTGCTGCTTTTGCTTGTTCTTCTGCACGTTTTAAATCGGTAATATCTTGAAATGCTCCTAATAGGCGAATGGGAGCACCGTCTTGGTAAATAGCTCGCCCTGTTGCCCTTACCCAGATATGTCGTCCTTTGGCTGTGATAAAAGGCAATTGCACATCCCAACCAAGGCCGTTGGCTATACCTTGTTCCACAGCAGCGGTGATCACATCTCTGACTTCTGGGGCATAGAAATTAATAGCTTGTTCAACACGCGGTTTGTAATCGAGCGGCACTTCGTGGATATGAAAAACTTCTTCACTCCAAAAAAGCTCATTATTGGCTAAATCGAGTTCCCAGCCACCCAATTTAGCCATTTTCCCGGTTGTTTCTAATACTTGTTGTGAACGCCTTTTCTCTGCTTCGAGTTGTTTTATTTTACTTAAATCTTTACCTATGCCTAAAAAGCCATTTATGTTGCCTTGCTCATCATAAAGCGCGGTGACGGATAATTGTACGGGAAAACTCGAACCATCTTTGCGTATATAGGTCCATTCGTTTTCATCGGGTAGCCCCAATTTAGCTTTGGCTACAAAGGTTTCAAAACCGACTTCAACATCATAGTTGAGCTCTTTGGTTAATTGAGCTGAACGAGCGATGACTTCATCTGGCTGATGAATTAATGCTGGTGTTTGCTGGCCGACTAATTCGTCTGAACGATAGCCTAATAGTTTTTCAGCGGTGTGGTTAAACGTGGTGATAGTGCCATCTAAGGTTGTCGAGATGATGCTGAAGTTAGCACTATCGAGTATGCCTTTTTGTAGCGAAAGCGAAGCTTGTAATGCTTGTTCTGTCTGTTTTTGCTCTGTGATATCTGATTGTAAGGCCATAAAGCCGATTAATTTGTCATTTTCAAATAGCGGCTGACAGTAAATTTTTAACCAGTAACTCTTTCCTTGTTTTGAGTAATTAAGCACCTCTTCGGTAAAAGGGGTCGCATTAGTAATAGCAACACGCATGCGGCGCAATACATCTTGTTCAATACCACCTCGCTGCAAAAAATCTTTGGGCCTTTTACCTAATACTTCATCTTCGTGATACCCCGAGATACGAGTAAAGCTTTGATTGACCCATTGTATTTTTTCATCGGCGTCGGTAATGACAACAGCATTGTTTGTGCTTTCAACTACTTTAGCCAACATGGCGTTTTCTTGGGCCGCTAGCTTTAAATCATGCTCGGCTTGATACTGGTGGGTTAAATCTCGGCAGTAACCAATACCTTTGATTTGGCCATTTTCTTTTTCAAACCGACAAAATATTTGTAGGTATTTAAATTGCTCTTCTGGTGTTTTTAGTTTGATCGAGGTTTCAAATTGACCATTTTTTGAGATGGCTTGAGTGAGTTGGTGCTGAAATTTATCTCGGCTGTTTTGGTCGTCAATTAAGTTCAGCCAACTGGTGATTTTAGGCGTATATTTTAACGGATGGACCTGATGCATGCGATACATCAACTTGTCCCATTCTAAATTGTTTTCACTTGGATAGTATATCCAAATGCCAATTTGCGCTGATTCTGTGGCAATGGCAAATTCCTTTGTCAGGTTTAGCAGCTGTCTTTCGATTGAATGTTGATGACTGATGTCGAGTAAGGTGACTAACATACAGTCTTTTTGTAAGTGACGAAATGAAGCCATTCCTAAACTGACATAGTGCTTTAAACCATAAGCATCAATTGCCCAACATTTTACACCTTTATCCATTGCCAGTGATTGCTTCTCTTTACACACTTCCCTTAGATAAAAGGTGTGTTTGTAACCGAGCTCTTCGGGTAATAGTAATTGAATGGGCAGGCCGACTAGCTCCTCAACAGGGTAGCCATAAGTTTGTGCAAAACTTGTATTTGCCGAAATAATCAAACCACTTTGGTTTACCAATAATGCACAACAGGGTAAATGGTTGAGATCTGCGTGCGAGGTATCAGGGCTAGAGGTCTGTTCAGTAACAGCAGAAACGAGCTTTAAATCGATTGGACTGGCACTTAATAAGCGATAGTCATCAAAATTTTTTGCTGTAAGACTGAATTTTAATGCCAGGCTAGTGCCTTGTTTTGTTTTAATTTGATAGGCAAGGTCCAGGCCTTTTTGACCTGAGCGTTGGTAAAACTGTCCAAATTGATAGATAGCTTGTTCAGGCGTTAAATTGGGAAAAATTAATTCGATTAGTGACAGGTTAGCTAATTCATCTATCGAATATTCGATAGTATCGGCGAAAGCGTGATTACACCAAGTGATTTCACCATGACTGTCTATTTCTATCATAGCGCATGGCAGGTTATCTAAAAGTGGGTAATCGTGTTTACCTAACGGCCTTGGCCAAGTTAAGTTTGATGAATCAGACATAATGCAACTTTTATCCTTATTTCTCATTCAAGAATAAGAATAAAAGTGGTAAATGGCTAGTGTTTAAGTGGTAAATCTATGCTTTGAATCTGTTTTTTATTGTTGATTTAACAACGAGTTAAATCAAAGCTGATCACCTCTTTAATATGTGCGTATTGGCCTGCTAGCATCAGCAACCGATCTAGCCCCATCGCGACACCAGAACAATCAGGTAAACCCGCAGCAATGGCTGATAATAAGTTTTCATCAATCGGCTTACTATGCTTGCCGTTGGCTTGGCGCATTAGGTTATCTTGTTCAAATCGCTTTCTTTGCTCAGTGGCATCGGTTAACTCATCAAAGCCATTAGCAAGCTCAACCCCTTTAAAATAAACTTCGAAACGCTTTGCTACCCGAGAGTCGTCTGGATTCAATTTGGCTAAACAAGCCTGAGATGCAGGGAAGTCATAGATGAAATAAGGCTGAGTTTGAGCGATTTTCTGCTCGATAAAAAAGCTAAAGATAAACTGCAACAGGTCATCTTTTTCTGTGAGTATGTTCGCCATATCCGCTTGGGCATTGTTGCGTAAAAATGCTTGGAGTGATTCAGTTGATGCTTGGAGTGGGTCTATGTCTAATACCTCAATGAAAATAGCCTGATAGCTATATCGCTTAGCAGATGAAACATTGAGTATTACCTGCAATAAACTATCCATTTCATCCATCAAATCAGATAAATCAAAACCGACTCGATACCATTCCAGCATGGTAAATTCAGGATTGTGATAACGGCCAGATTCATCATCTCTAAACGCTTTACAAATTTGATAAATGCACCCTGAGCCTGAAGCTAACATTCTTTTCATTGCATATTCAGGCGATGTTTGTAGGTAAAGCTCGACACCTTTTGGAAAGTGTGGCCCTGTGTATTGGCTGGTTAAATTTTCCAAGTGAAGATCAGTAATACCACTGGTTGCTAATAAAGGGGTTTCAACCTCTAAAACATTTCGCTCTGCAAAAAAATGTCTGATTTGTGCAAACATCTTCGCTCTTTGTTTAAGTGCGGTCAGGTTTGCGCTGGCTTGCCAATTCATTCTTGTATCTCTTGGGTATCTGGGCTAAAAACAAAAAAACCTGCATAAAGCAGGTTTTTTCAAAGTGAGTAAATAAAAATTACTTACTTGCACGACCAACGTATTCGCCAGTACGCGTATCAACTTTGATAACTTCACCAATTTGAACAAATAATGGAACACGCACAACGGCACCTGTTACTAAAGTCGCTGGTTTACCACCAGTACCTGCTGTATCGCCTTTAAGACCTGGATCTGTTTCAGTGATTTCAAGCTCAACGAAGTTAGGTGGTGTTACGGCGATTGGGTTACCGTTCCATAATGTGATTGTACATTCATCTTGTTCAACCAACCATTTTACGCTGTCGCCAACGGCCTTTTCATCCGCAGCGATTTGTTCGAATGTTTCGTTGTTCATGAAGTGCCAAAACTCACCGTCGTTGTATAGGTATGCAAGGTTAGTATCCATTACATCTGCACCTTCAACACTTTCACCTGACTTGAATGTTTTTTCTAAAACTTTACCGCTGATTAATTTGCGAATTTTTACACGGTTAAAGGCTTGTCCTTTACCTGGTTTTACTAATTCGTTTTCTAAAATATTACAAGGCTCAGCATCAACCATAATTTTTAAGCCGGCTTTGAATTCATTCGTGCTATAGTTCGCCATAATTCACTCTATCGTTAGACTTAACAAAGCATTGTTAAGTGGAAGATTTAAAATAATCCCGCAATTTTAACCGAAAATGAGCAATTTTGAACCTTGTTGGCAAAAAGAACTCGCAAAATCTTTTAGTTGTGCCAAATCTTTACTAGATTATTTGCAAATTTCTCCCCACATTTTTGAAGCCGGCTTTGCCGCAAAAAAACTATTTGCGTTTCGCGTACCTAGGCCTTTTGCTCAACAGATGAAAAAAGGCGATCCTAACGATCCACTTCTCTTGCAAGTCATTACCCAGCAACAAGAACTGGTTGAAACGCCTGGTTACGTCAAAGATCCACTAGAAGAACATCAAGCTGTCATTCCTGGCTTATTACACAAATATCAAAGTCGTGTATTAATGATGTTAAAAACAGGTTGTGCCATTAATTGCCGCTATTGTTTTCGTCGACATTTTCCTTATCAAGAAAACAGCTTAAATCGAGCGAGTTGGCAATCTGTGATTGACTATGTAAAGAGCGATCAACAAATCAATGAGCTTATTTTAAGTGGGGGAGATCCATTGATGGCTAAAGATGAGCACCTCATCGATTTAATTAGCCAATTAGAGGGGGTTGAGCATTTAACACGTGTGCGTATTCACACGCGTTTACCCGTTGTCATCCCGCAGCGTGTGACAGATAAACTTGCCCAAGCACTAGCCAATTCATCGCTTAAGGTCGTTTTGGTGTTACATATCAATCATGCCAATGAAATATCTGAGCAGTTAGCTGCGGCTCTCAATAAGCTTAGACAGCCTAACATTACATTGCTCAATCAAGCTGTCTTGTTAAAAGCAATAAATGACGATGTGAAAACACAAGTTGAACTATCAGAGCGGCTCTTTTCGGTCGGTATTTTACCTTATTACCTGCATTGGTTTGATAAGGTACAAAATGCCGCACATTTTGATTCAACCGATTTAGACCACCAAGCTTTATATCAGGACATGCTCAAAGCTTTACCCGGTTTTTTAATGCCGAAATGGGTCAAGGAAGAGGGGGGGAAAGCGAGTAAAACCCCAATTAAATTTGTTGAGGTAACTAACTAGGCGGGTAAAAAATACGAAACCTCTAATGGGTAATTAGAGGTTTATTTGTATTACGAGGGTTGCCAAGCTCAGCCATCCATAGTTAAGTTTGGCGTATCAAGTTAAACCTTGATATTGATGTTGCCACCAACTGCCGGGTTTGCTGATTGAGGGGGGATTTCAGCAGATTTTAAAAGCTCCATAGCCGCTTTTCCTTCAGCTTCTTGTTGCCCTTTTGCCAACTTAGCAGCACGTAACTCTGCGCCACCTTCGCCAGCACCTTGCATTTGGGGACTTGGTGTTGAACCTACTTGCATAGCATTTTCTCCAATAAAACATCAATTTGGTTAACGAGAGTTTCAACGCCCTCATCAGCTTATCGGTCAAAAAATGAATAGCTTTAATGTTTTTTTTATTTTTTATTTTTAGTCGACAAACGGCTTTGGTAAAATCAATACAAATCATGATTAAGAGATAAAAATGGAAAAAGTAATTGATGCCTTTAGGCAGAACTTGCAACTGGCTCATGAAAAAGCTAAAGCCTGTGATTTAGTTTTGGATGGTTTTGCGGAAAAGGGCTTAGGGAAGTTTCAAGCGATTTTCCCCAAAGACTCGGGTTTTCAATGTGAGGCCAATCGCGTGGTGCCTTATGTAGAAGAATTAGCTAAACGTTTTTTAGAAGCAACCGGTAATGGTACAGAAACTAAGATTGAACCGGCTAAACTGACTGAACTGGCTAAACTGCTTAATCAAATTTTTGCTCTTGAGCACCAACTTGAACAAACCGCTGCTGCGGAAGTGGCCAGTGAGACTAAAACTGACGACTAATAAATAACCTATTTTGCGCTATACTTAAAACGGTAAGGTAGCGCAAATTGGGGGATTTGTGATGGAAATCGGCTCATTACAATCTGGCCTTAATACAAACTCAACAACCAGTAGTACTGGAAATGAAGAACTGAACCGTCAGCTTCCCAGTGCTAGCCCGCAAGCGAGTCAAGTTTTTAGCAACCAAGATGACCAAGTCTCGTTGAGCCCGCAAGCGCAAATTCTCAATCAAACCGACAAAAATAATCAAGAGTTAAGTGAGCAACTGGAAACCGCTAATGCTCAACGAACGATCAGCTCTGATTTCGTGCGCGTATCGAGTAGCGTAGGTGAAGCTGCTAGTAGTTTTGGTTTGAATGAGCAACAAGCAATAGACCTCTACAAAAAGATAAATGCGCTTTTGTAGTGGTTAATCTAAGCGTGCTGTCAATTTTATGTTGCAGTGTTTTATCAGCTTTACACTGCTAATTCTCCTACAAAGCTGGTCAAAAATATCAGTACAACGTTTACTAAGTCGAATATAACGAGTTTCGTAGCATTAATACGAACATAGCAAGACTAAGTTTGGGTGTATTATGAAATCAAGCGCTAAATATGTAGCCAAACCAATAGATGATGCTGGGTATATTGAGTGGACCGAGCAAGAAAATGCCACTTGGCAACACTTATGCGAGCGACAGCATGAGCAAGTAAAAGCATATGCTTGTGAAGAGTACATTCGTGGCTTAGAGGCACTGGATTTACCCCAAGATAGAGTTCCTCAACTCGCTGAAGTTGATGAAGTGTTATTGTCAACAACGGGGTGGTCGATAGCGCCTGTTCCTGCGTTAATTAATTTTGACCATTTTTTCTCATTACTGGCAAACAAGAAGTTTCCTGTGGCTACCTTTATTCGTACCCCACAAGATATGGACTATTTACAAGAGCCAGATATTTTCCATGAGATATTTGGCCATTGTCCAATGCTAACTCACCCTGACTTTGCGCACTTTACGCATATTTATGGTCAGCTAGGTAAAAAAGCAAATGCTAAGCAACGTATTTATTTAGCAAGACTTTATTGGTTTACCGTTGAATTTGGCCTTTTGCAGCAGCAAGGCGAAAGAAAAATTTACGGTGGTGGGATTTTATCCTCACCAGAAGAGACGCGATACGCTATGTTTAGTGATAAGCCGAGGCGATGTCGCTTTGATATCGACAATGTTTTAAGAACACCTTACCGTATTGATGAGCTTCAGCCTCAATACTTTGAAATAGAAACAATCAGTGCGTTATTCGAGCTTAGTAAGCTGGATATTATGGCGCATGTTGATGAAGCGATTTCGCTTGGTTTATTTGATGCCGAAGCAATTTCGCGTGTTTGTTAACAATAAGAAGGAAAGCAAACTATGACTAATTTATGTGATTCTACCTGTGAGCCATGTCGCATCGGTGCACCGTTAGTAACCAAAGCAGAACAAGCTGATTTATTAACAGAACTAAAAGATTGGAACGTTAAAAATATTGATGGTGTTGATCAGTTAATCAAAGTATATAAGTTTAAAAATTTTGTTGATGCTTTGGCCTTCACAAATTTACTAGGGGAATTGGCAGAAGAACACGGCCATCATCCTGGCTTGCTTACCGAGTGGGGCAAAGTAACGGTTACTTGGTGGACGCATAAAATTAATGGCTTACACAAAAATGACTTCATCCTTGCAGCTAAAACGGAACAGGTTTTTTCTGAAGGGCCGGGTAGTTTAGAGCCCGGTATCTACTAAAAATCGCTCGCTGAGTGTTATTTATGACACTCAGCTTTTTTTTCATGCCGATTCAAGTTACATTCTGCATAAATAGGCCACAGGATAGGCGCTGAATGTCCATCTTTATTCATACATTTCGACGACTTATACATCATTTTATGCGACTAAGCTGGAAAAGCTTGGTATTTATCGCTCTTGGTCATTATGCCATCGGTTATTTGCTTTGCTTAGGACTGGGGCAGGGGCATCTCGTAGATAGCTGGCACACTTATTTTCATTTTTGGATAGTGACAATAAGTACAGTTGGTTATGGCGACTTATATGCCGAAGGTGGTGCGGTTAGAGTTATTATTGATCTATGGTTTATCGGGCTTGGTCTCGGTTTATTTGGCTCATTACTCGGCAAAACAGCAGAATTTATATTTCATTTAATTAGTAGGCATGTGCAAGGTATGAAGAACTTTCACTCACTCGATGATCACATTATTTTATTTTGCAACGATCAAGAACAAGCCATTAAGTCTATCGACTTATTATTGGCAGATAAAAAGCGTCAGAACCGCAGTATTTTGTTTTGCACTACAGATAAAGAAATGACCCACCCATTTTATGATAATTCATCCGTTGAATTTGCCAAGGTCTCTAGCTTTGCCAGCGATGAAGAAATGGCGAGAATCAACCTCGCTAAGGCTTGTCGTGTGATTATTAACGCAAGCTCAGACGATGAAAATTTAGCATTAACTGTACATGTATCCGGTTTGGTTAATGAGCAATGCCATATTGTCACTCACTTTGATGATGCTAGTTACATACAGTCGCTTGATAGGTTAAAGCTCAATGTTGAGTGTTCGACATCTAAAAGGGTTGAGCAATTAGTTCGAGCTTCACAAGATCACGGCGCTACGGCCGTTATCAATCAGCTTCTTGATACTCGTGATGGCATTACGCTGTATGTATTGAAAATGCCTTTTGGTCAGCATGGCCAATTTGCTCAAATGAAACAACATATCTACAGCAAGACTGGCGCTAATGTTATCGGGGTTGCTTTTGATGAGCTTGGTAAGAGTTTGGAATTAATGCCTAATGCTGATTTAGCATTATCTGGCGATAATATCTATTTGCATTACATGCACAGTGAACGAATTAGCTTCGAGCAGATTGCATAATATGACATTAACTGATTGGTTACCTTTTTTATTTATTTGTGTATTGGGCGCAGTTTCACCTGGTCCAAGTTTTATTCTTATTGTTAAGCACGCAATTAGCTATTCTCCAAGACATGGCATAGTTGCTGCCATTAGCCATGCTACGGGTATTGCACTGTACGCATTGGCCACTATTTTGGGGATTTCGGCTTTATTAATTGCTTCACCTGAGGTTTATCAATTTATTGTTTATGGTGGGGCGGGCTTTTTGGCTTATTTAGGTATTAAAGCTTTAATGAGCAAGAAAGAAAAAATTGAAATTAGTGCTGAACCACAATCGCAAATCCCTTTATACAAATCGGCGATTCAAGGTTTCGCTATTGCTATTTTGAATCCTAAATCGGCCATCTTTTTTACGGCATTGTTTAGTCAATTTATCGATAGTGAAAACTTGTCATGGCAGACGTCGAGCGTATTACTGTTAACACCTTGGGTTGTTGATGCAATTTGGTTTATTTGGGTGAGTTTAGTGATTCAAAAGGTCAGTCATCACTTATCTTCGCCAAATGGTGTTTTGTGGTTAAACCGTGTTTCGGGCTTATTGTTTATTGGCCTTGCATGCCGCGCATTTATGGCGGTGTAACCCCATTTTTAACTGAATAAATGTAGCTTTTATTCATTTATCGAGATTTAATCTGTGGCTAGCTTTGATTCTGATTTTACTTTATTAAACGCTAGCCCTAATTCTCAACGCATTTCATGTAGCATTTTTTATTAAAAAATCGCTGAAAAATTATTACAAAAAGGATGCGTTTTCAGGTATGCTTAGCGCATAAAATTGTTTAATTCTGCTTTTTTATTCATTTTAAAAGCATATTTATCTATAGGATTTCACCATGTTCCAAGATTTATCAACACTTCCACCAGACCCGTTATTAGGTATTGCTGTTGCATACAAAGCAGATACTAACCCAAAGAAAATCGATTTAGGTGTTGGTATTTACAAAACCGAAGAAGGCACTACGCCAATTTTAGACAGTGTTCAACAGGCTATTACTACGTTAACTGAAACTGAAGACTCTAAAGCGTATATTGCTGCACAGGGCAATGCTGACTATTTAGCGGGTATGCAGGCTTTATTATTAGGCTCTGATAATCCGTTACTTACGTCTGGTCGCATTTCAGCAATTCAAGCGCCAGGTGGTACAGGTTCATTGCGTTTAGGTTCTGAGTTAATCGCTGCGGCAAAGCCTGGTGCAACGGTATGGGTAAGTGACCCTACTTGGGCGAACCACGTGCCATTAATGAAGTCTGCTGGTTTAGATTTAAAAGTTTACCCTTACTTCGATACTGAAACGAATTCACTAAAAGCTGACGAAATGTTAGCAACGCTAGAAACACTTGGTGAGAACGACGTTGTTTTACTTCACGGTTGTTGTCACAACCCAACTGGTGAAGATATTCCTTTAGACGTATGGCGTAAAATTATCAAGTTAGCCGTAGAGAAGAAATTTACTCCTTATGTTGATATTGCATACCAAGGTTTTGGTGTTGATTTAGAAACGGATGTTCAAGGTGTACGCGAGCTAGCTGCTGCTGTACCTGAAATGTTAATCGCTGCGTCTTGTTCTAAGAACTTTGGTTTATACCGTGAACGTACAGGTATGATTGCCGTTATCTCTGAAGATGCTGACAAAGCTGAAGCAGTGCGCACTAATACGCTTAGTATTGCACGCGGTATTTACTCAATGCCACCTTCATACGGTGCAGCGTTAGTTGGTATCATCTTAAAAGATGAAGAACTGACTAAAGTTTGGAAAGCTGAATTAGCTGAAATGTGTGAGCGTATGAACAGCTTACGTACATTATTAGTATCTAAGTTAAAAGAATTAGGCGTAGAGAAAGACTTCAGCCATATTGAACGTCAGGCGGGCATGTTCTCTTTCTTAGGCATTAACAAAGAACAAGTACAACGTTTACGCGATGAATACAGCATTTATATGGCTGGTAACAGCCGTATCAATATCGCTGGTATCTCTAAAGCAAATGTTGAGTACTTAGCCGAATCTATTGCTGCAGTGTTATAATTCATTGCCAATAAGCTAAATTTTTAAAAGCCACTCTTAGAGTGGCTTTTTTATTTTTGGCTTTTAAATTTTTAAATCTTTACTGCCTATTGCGTCATTTTTTTCACGTTATGGCTTGAAACCTTTTCATCGAACCCCATTTCTAATTTCATCAAATAAAACGCGATGTTTTATTTTCATTATTTCAAATATAGATATGAATAAGTTAGGAGACGCTTTTCAATGTCAGATGTAGCTCAAAAAGAAACGCATGGCTTTCAAACCGAAGTAAAACAACTACTTCAATTAATGATCCACTCACTATACTCAAACAAAGAAATTTTCCTTCGTGAGTTAGTTTCTAATGCTTCAGATGCAGCAGATAAATTACGCTTCAAAGCATTATCTGATAATGGTTTATATGAAAATGATGCTGATTTACGCGTTCGCGTTTCAGTAAACAAAGACGCGCGTACAATTACTATTAGTGATAATGGTATCGGTATGACGCGTGAAGAAGTTGTCAATAACTTAGGTACGATCGCAAAATCAGGTACAAAAGAATTCTTCAGTAACTTATCGGGTGATCAAGCCAAAGACTCTCAGCTAATTGGCCAATTTGGTGTTGGCTTCTACTCTGCATTTATTGTTGCTGAAAACGTTGTGGTTAAAACACGTGCAGCCGGTGTTGCTGCTAATCAAGCTGTTGAGTGGACTTCACAAGGTGAGGGTGAATACACATTAGCTGACATCGAAAAAGCAGAACGCGGAACAGAGATCACGCTTCATTTACGTGAAGATGAAGAAGAGTTCTTAGATGATTGGAAAGTGCGTTCAACGATCACTCGTTACTCAGATCACATCAATATCCCAGTTCAAATGTTCAAAGAAGCAGTTGAAGCGATTAAAGATGAAGAAGGCAATGAAACTTCACCAGCTGAGCCTGCTCAATGGGAAGCAATTAACAAAGGTACGGCTCTTTGGACTTGTGAAAAGTCAGAGATCAAAGATGAAGACTATAAAGAGTTTTACAAAACGGTTGCCCATGACTTTGACGATCCATTAGCTTGGAGCCACAACAAGGTAGAAGGTAAAACTGAATACACTAGCTTGTTGTACATTCCTAAACGCGCGCCATTCAATATGTGGGATCGCGAAGCGAAAACGGGTATTAAACTTTATGTTCAACGTGTATTCATTATGGATGATGCCGAGAAGTTTTTACCGAACTACTTACGTTTCGTTAAAGGTTTAATCGATTCAAATGACTTACCGTTGAACGTATCTCGTGAGATTTTACAAGATAATAAGATCACACAAAGCATCCGTTCAGGTAGCACGAAAAAAGTACTTTCTCTATTAGAGAAAATGGCTAAAAACAAACCTGAAGAGTACGCTTCATTCTGGACGGAATTTGGTAATGTCTTAAAAGAAGGTCCGGCTGAAGACTTCTCAAATAAAGAAAAAGTAGCGGGTTTACTTCGCTACGCATCAACAGAAAATGATTCTGCTGAACAATCGGTGGGTTTAGATAGCTATATTGAGCGAATGAAAGAAGGTCAAGATAAGATTTTCTACATCACGGCTGATAGTTTTGAAGCGGCGAAAAATAGTCCTCACCTTGAGATTTTCCGCAAAAAAGGCATCGAAGTTTTACTTATGTCAGACCGCATTGATGAATGGTTAATGTCGCACCTGACTGAGTATAAAGAAAAGCAGTTTCAATCTGTTGCTAAAGCAAACATCGACTTATCAAACTTAGATGATGAAGAAGAGAAAAAAGCACAGGAAGAAACAGAGAAAGAGTTTGAAAGCTTTGTGGAACGGGCGAAAGCTGCCTTAGGTGAGAAAGTTAAAGAAGTAAAAGTGACACATCGTTTAACTGATTCACCTGCTGTTATCACGACCGATGATAACGACATGAATACGCAAATGGCTAAGTTACTTGAAGCTGCAGGTCAAGCTGCGCCCGAAACTAAGTACATCTTCGAAGTAAACCCAGATCATGCACTAATCAAGCGTGTTGCTGATGAAGCGGATGAAGAGGCATTTAAAGAGTGGGTTGAAGTATTATTAGAACAAGCAACATTAGCAGAGCGTGGCAGTCTAGCTGATCCTGCAACTTTTGTTGCTCGTTTGAATAAATTACTGTTAAAGGTTGCAGGTTAATTTACTGAAAATATCTATAGGGAGTACGGTGCACTCCCTTTTTTATTAATGGCTTGTAACTTAAGTCACGAGAGTGTAAATTCTGCGCAAGCAAAAATTAAGATAATTAGAAAAGAGGTTTTCATGCGCATCATCTTATTAGGCGCGCCAGGTGCTGGTAAAGGCACACAGGCTCAATTCCTTATGGAAAAATACGGTATCCCACAAATTTCTACAGGTGATATGTTACGTGCTGCAATCAAAGCAGGTACAGAAATGGGTATCGCAGCTAAAAAAGTGATGGATGCTGGCCAGTTAGTATCTGACGATATCATTATCGGTATAGTTAAAGAGCGTATCGCACAAGACGACTGTGCAAAAGGTTTCTTACTAGATGGTTTCCCACGTACTATTCCACAAGCGGATGCTATGGTTGAGAACAACATCGACATCGACTACGTCTTAGAGTTTGATGTACCGGATGATGTCATCGTTGATCGTATGGGTGGCCGTCGAGTTCACGCAGATTCAGGCCGTGTTTATCACGTGGTTTACAATCCACCTAAAGTAGAAGGTAAGGATGACGAAACTGGCGAAGACTTAATGATTCGCGATGATGACAAAGAAGAAACGGTTCGTAAACGTTTAGGTGTATACCATGACCAAACAGCTCCACTTGTTGATTACTACAACAAGTTAGCAGCAGATGGTAAGTGTAAATATGCAAAACTTGATGGTACACAGAAAGTTGAAAGCGTGAGTGAAGAACTTGCTAAATTACTAGGTTAATGCCTAACTTGCTTTAAAAAACGCAGCTTTATGCTGCGTTTTTTGTTTCTAGGGTTTGAAAACCTCCATTTTAAAATACAGCCCTTTTTGAATATACCCCTCGAAGATCCTCAATCCTTTGTTAACTAAATGTTCATTTCATGGTAAATTTGCGGCCAAAAATTTAATCGCTCGATTTAATAGGTTTTAAAAAAATGAAAATGACCACGGCTGAATTACGAAGCGCCTTTTTAGATTTCTTCGCGAGCAAACAACACCAAGTTGTTGCAAGTAGCTCGTTAGTACCTGCTGATGACCCTACTTTATTATTTACTAATGCCGGTATGAACCAGTTCAAAGATGTGTTTTTAGGCAGTGAACAACGTAATTATACCCGCGCGACATCGAGTCAACGCTGTGTCCGTGCAGGTGGTAAACACAACGATTTAGAAAACGTTGGTTATACCGCTCGTCACCATACATTTTTTGAAATGCTAGGTAACTTTAGTTTCGGTGACTATTTCAAACAGGATGCGATTAAATATGCTTGGGAATTTTTAACTCAAGTAGTGAAATTACCAACTGATAAACTACTTGTTACGGTATATGCAACTGATGATGAAGCTTTTGATATTTGGCAAAATCAAGTTGGCGTGCCGGCTGATCGTATCATTCGTATTGGTGATAAATCACCAGAGAAGAAGTATGAATCTGATAATTTCTGGTCAATGGGTGACACAGGCCCGTGTGGCCCTTGTACAGAAATCTTTTACGATCACGGAGAGCATATTTGGGGTGGTGTACCTGGCTCTCCAGAAGAAGATGGTGATCGTTTTATTGAAATTTGGAACTTGGTATTCATGCAGTTTAACCGTCATGCTGACGGAACAATGGAAGCGTTACCTAAGCCATCTGTAGATACGGGAATGGGACTTGAACGTATTGCTGCAATTTTGCAGGGTGTGCACTCAAACTATGAAATCGATATTTTCCAAAACTTAATTAAAAAGACAGCTGATTTATTATCTGTTACTGACCTTGAAAATAAATCACTTCGTGTAATTGCTGATCATATCCGTTCTTGTAGTTTCTTAATTGCTGATGGTGTTATGCCGTCGAATGAAGGTCGTGGTTATGTTTTACGTCGTATTATTCGACGCGCAATTCGTCATGGTAATCAGCTAGGTGCTAAAGACGTATTCTTTTACAAGCTTGTTGAACAATTAATCACTGAAATGGGAGACGCTTTCCCTGAATTGAAGAAACATCAAGCCATTGTTGAAAAAATGCTGCGTATTGAAGAAGAACAATTCTTGAAAACGCTGGACCGCGGCTTAGCCATCTTAAATGATGAATTAGCTAATCTTGAAGGAACAGTCATTCCAGGCGATCTTGTTTTCAAACTTTATGATACTTATGGCTTCCCAATGGACCTTACCGCTGACGTTGCTCGTGAGCGAGACTTAACGGTAGACGAAGCCGGTTTTGATGTGGCTATGCAGGCTCAACGTACTCGAGCTCAACAAGCCAGTAACTTTGGTAAAGATTACAATGATGCGTTAAGTACTGATAAATCATCTGAATTTGATGGTTACGAGCACATGCAATTTGCTGCTCAAGTGATCGAAATTATTAAAGAAGGTGTATCGGTAGATAAGATTGCAGCAAATGATGATGCGATTGTTATTTTAGATAGAACACCTTTCTATGCTGAGTCAGGTGGTCAAGTTGGTGATAGAGGTCAGTTAAGTGAACAATTCCAAGTAGCTGATACTGTAAAACTTAATGAAGCAATTGCTCATAAAGGTCGTGCATTAGCAGAGCTTTCTGTCGGCAATACTGTTGACGCAAAAGTAGATGCTGAGCGTCGTCAAGCGATTAAGTTAAATCATACGGCTACTCACATACTTCATGCGGCTCTTCGTCAAATATTAGGTGAGCACGTAAGTCAGAAAGGTTCATTAGTTGATAGTGAGCGCTTACGTTTTGACTTTGCACACTTTGAAGCTATCAAAGCTGAAGAACTGTGCAAGATTGAATCATTAGTGAATGAACAAATCCGAGCTAATAAAGTTCTAGACACTAAGCTTATGGAGCTAGAAGAGGCTAAAGCTGCAGGCGCAATGGCATTGTTTGGTGAAAAGTATGACGATCAGGTTCGCGTAGTTAGTATGGGAGCGTTCTCGACTGAATTGTGTGGTGGTACTCACGTTGATAGAACGGGTGACATCGGCTTTTTCAAGATTACATCTGAGTCAGGCATTGCCGCAGGTGTAAGACGTATTGAAGCGGTAACGGGTCAAGCTGCATTTGATGCCGTTCAAGGTTTGCAAGTAACCCTCGCTGATATCGCTAGCTTATTAAAATCTGATAACGCTTCAGTAGTAGAAAAAGTCAAAACTGCACTGGATAAGAATAAAGAATTAGAGAAATCTTTAGGTCAGCTCAAAGATAAACTTTCGAGCCAAGCCGGGGCTGATTTGCTCAACCAAGCTACAGAAGTAAAAGGTATTAAGTTACTTTCAGCTGAAATTGAAGGTGTTGAACCAAAAGCACTTCGCACCACAGTGGATAGCTTAAAAGATAAAATTGGCTCAGGCGTAATTGTGCTTGGACTTAAAGGTGAAAACAAAGTTAATTTGATTGTGGGTGTGACTAAAGAGCTGAGCAAGCAAATCAAAGCGGGTGAGCTTATTGGCCATATTGCTCCGCAAGTTGGCGGTAAAGGTGGTGGTAAACCCGATCTCGCACAAGCTGGTGGTTCACAGCCTGAAAATTTAGCTGCTGCACTTGCAAGTGTGACGACTTGGCTTGAAGAAAAAATCTAAGTCTATATTATTGATAAAGTTAGCTTAAAAAATTGTGCCATTTTTTAAAGATAGTTTATATTGGATATAGACTATCTAAAGGAGATGGCTCTACACAGACGGTTAGTAGTTAGGAATAAGGAGCAGGATATGTTAATTTTGACGCGCCGAGTAGGTGAAACTTTGATGATTGGTGATGATGTAACAGTCACTGTTCTTGGAGTTAAAGGTAATCAAGTGCGCATCGGTGTTAATGCACCTAAAGAAATCTCTGTACACAGAGAAGAGATTTACATGCGAATTCAAGCTGAGAAAAATCAGCAAGAGCCGGGTAACAGTTTCTAATCTGTTTCTCGTTATTCAACAAAAGCCAGCTTCAAGCTGGTTTTTTTATGCCTATCGGTTAATTAATACTGAAAGTAATAACTGTAAGTAAATAATGCTAAAGGTTAGCGAAATTATAGCAGTGTTCGATTAATAAACGCTTTGTGTGAAAAACAGTAAAAACCTGACTAAAACACCTACTTAGCCCCATATTGAGTTGACTTTCCTTGCTAAATGTAAGAGTATTTGGTGAGTTTTAATTATAAAACTGTCAAGTTTACAGGCGGTGATAAGCTGGTCTTATCAGCCAAAATCAAACATTAAATTTCATTGGGAATCGTGTCTAAGATGATGAAGAGTAAAAAGCTTGCATCTGCAGTCGCATGCGCATTAGCACTGTCTATTCCGGCAGTAGCATCGGCAGACCCGCTTGAGAATCTACATAAAGAAGAGAAGAAGATTCATAAAGCAGCAGTTAAATCACAAGAAAGAGTTGATCGTATCTACGAACAGTCTCTAGACCTGTTGGCTGAATACCGCACAATCGTTGACGAAACTGACAACTTACGTGTTTACAACGATCACGTACAACGTCTAGTTGATGGTCAAAATGCACATATTGCATCTCTGCAAAAGCAGATTGATGGTATCGAAAATACTAAACAAGGTGTTGTACCTCTAATGTACAAAATGATCGACTCTTTAGAGAAGTTCATTGAATTAGACGTACCATTAAAGTTAGAAGAGCGTAAAGCGCGTATCGAACGTATCCGCGATTTAATGACTAACCCTAACGTTACAACTTCAGAGCAATTCCGTCAGGTACTAGATGCTTACCAAATCGAAAACGATTACGGTACATTAATTGCTGCATACCAAGGTGATGTAGACGGTAAAACTGTTGATATCGCACACGTTGGTCGTACAGCTTTAGTTGCTCAATCTCTAGACTTCAAACAAGTTTGGGTTTGGGATAACAGTGCTCGTCAATGGGTTGAATTAGGTGATGAATACATCAAGCCTATCAAACATGCTATTCGTATGGCTCGTAAGCAAGTTGCTCCTGACTTGATTAAGTTACCTATCTTCGCTGCGGAGAGTGCACAATAATGAAACAGATTAAAACTTTATTAACAGTATCTGCTCTAGCACTAACTTCTATCAGCTTCACAGCGTCTGCTAGCACAGCTGAGTTAGATAAGCTTTTAGAGCAAGTTAAATCTGATCGTATATCAGAAGTTAAAATTAACAAAAAACGCGAAGCTGAATTCAAAGCAGCTCGTGATCAAAAGCAATCTTTAGTTAACAAAGCAAAAGCTGAGTTAAAAGCTGAAAAAGCACGCCAAAAGCGCTTACAGCAAACGTTTGCAAATAACGAAAAACGCATTACTGATAAAGAAGTAGAATTAGATAATGCTAAAGGTACGTTAGGTGAGATGTTCGGTGTTGTTCGTCAAGCATCTGGTGAGGCTTTAGGTCGTGTATCAACTTCAATTGTTAGTTCACAACCTGAATTTTCAAATCGTACTGCTACGTTAGAAAAATTATCTGAAGCTAAAGAGCTTCCAACTCTTGCTGAGTTAGAAGACTTATGGTTCGCATTACAAACTGAGATGACTGAATCTGGTAAAACAGTTAGCTACGATGCGCCTGTTTATGCTTTAGACGGTTCAGAATCAACAATGACTGTAACGCGTATTGGTGTTTTCAACTTACTATCTAATGGTGAGTACTTAACATATAACACTGAAAACCCAGCTTCACCTAAGATTCAGCCGTTAGCTCGTCAGCCTGAAGGTCACGTGTTATCAGCCGCTGCTACTTACCAAGGTCAAGGTTCTGGTTTCAGCTCTTTATACCTAGATCCGGCTCGTGGCGCTATCTTAAACATCTTCAAGCAAAAAGCGACATTATCTGACCGTTACCACCAAGGTGGCGTACCTGGTTACGTTATCACTGGTGTTTTAGTGTTAGGTCTATTGATTGCTTTAGAGCGTTTCGTGACTCTATTCTTAGTTGGTTCAGCTATGAAGTCACAGCTTAAGAACTTAAACAACCCTAATACTAAGAACCCACTAGGTCGTATCTTAAAAGTTTACCAAGACAACAAAGATGCTGACGTTGAAAACTTAGAGCTTAAACTTGACGAAGCTATCTTAAAAGAAACGCCTCGTATCGAGCGTGGTATCAACGTAATCAAGATCTTAGCTGCTATCGCACCTTTATTAGGTCTATTAGGTACAGTTGTTGGTATGATTGGTACGTTCCAAGCAATTACATTATTCGGTACAGGTGATCCTAAGATCATGGCTGGTAATATCTCAATGGCACTTGTTACAACGGCTCAGGGTCTAATCGCAGCATTACCACTTATCTTCATTCACAGTATTGTTGCTGGTCGCAGTAAATCAATCGTGCACGTTCTTGAAGAGCAAAGTGCTGGTATCGTAGCCGCTCACGCGGAGAAGGAGCAAGCATAAGATGTTATTCCTGATTGACATTTGGGAAACTGTCAGGGGATTTATATCGACAGGGGGCGACGTGTTATACGTTGTCTTCGGTGTGCTAGCCATTATGTGGTTTTTAATGATCGAGCGTTACTGGTTCTTAATTCTTGAGTTCCCTAAGTATCGCAAAGATTTAATTGCTCGTTGGGATGCAAGAAAAGACACTACATCATGGTATGCGCATAAAGTACGTGATTTCTGGATTTCAGAAGCTTCAGAATTATTAAAAGCACGTATTTTGTTGATTAAAACCTTGGTAGCTTTGTGTCCACTCATCGGACTATTGGGTACTGTTACGGGTATGATTAGCGTATTCGACTCGATGGCAACATCGGGTACAGGTAATCCACGTTTGATGGCATCTGGTATTTCCATGGCAACAATCCCGACAATGGCGGGTATGGTTGCAGCACTTTCGGGTGTATTCTTTAGCTCACGTATTGAAGCGCGCGCTAAAATGGAAGTAGAAAAACTAGTGGACAGTTTGCCACATCATTAAGAGAGAATTAAGTTATGGCACGTAGACGTCATCACGAAGAAGAAGAAGCAGCTATTGACATGACTCCGATGCTCGACATCGTATTCATCATGCTTATATTCTTTATTGTTACGACATCATTTGTTAAAGAAGCTGGTATTGAAGTTGATAAGCCAAAAGCTAACAACACCAAAGCTGAGCCTAAAGCAAATATATTTATTGCAATCAATGACAAAAACGAAATCTGGATGGATAAGCGTCAAGTAGATGTTGAGCGTGTTCGCGCCAACGTTGAAAAGATGCTTGCTGAGCAGCAAACCGATGTTGTTATTGTGCAAGGTGATAAAGAAGCGAAACATGGTCTAATTATGAAAGTAATGGATCAAGTTAAAGCGGCGGGTATCGAAAGAATCACTGTAGCAGCGGAGAATTAATATGGTCCGTTTGTTGCTGTCGATTCCGATTGGTTTAGCTATTACGTTTGGTCTATTTGTATTAATGGCTGAATTAATCGCTAACAACCAAAAAGGCCCAGAAGAAGCCGAAAAAGCGCCTCGTATCGATATCGTTATGAGTAAGCCAAATGAAGGCACTCAAGAAAGGCAGCGTACACCACCTCCGCCTCCACCACCGCCGGCAGAGCCTCCAAAACCTCAGCAATCTACACCTGAGGTAGCGGATGCAGACGCGTCAGGCATTAATGTTGATATCCCTGCACCAGATACTGGTGTTGGTGATACAGGATTAGGTGGCCTTGGCGGTAACCTGATGCAAGATGGTGATGCTACACCTATCGTGCGTATCGAGCCTCAGTATCCAATGCAGGCGGCTCGTGAAGGTAAAGAAGGTTGGGTTAAACTGAAGTTTACGATCGATGAGTTAGGTGGCGTAACTGATATTGAAATTATCGCCGCTGAACCTAAGCGTATTTTCAACCGTGCAGCTAAAAAAGCGTTGTCACGTTGGAAGTATAAGCCGAAAATCGTTGATGGTAAGCCAATGAAGCAGCCTGGCATGACAGTACAACTTGACTTCACGTTAAACACTGGTGGTTAAGTTAAAAGAGGCTAGGTTTTATTAGCCTAGCCCCTAATAACTGTTATGTGGAAATATAACGAGGTAATTATGAGCATTAAATACGCGATTAAAAATGCCCTACGTTGTTTTACTTTAGTGTTAGTCGCACTAAGTTTATCAACACCAGCACTTGCTGCTGAAGATGGCAAAAAACCAAAGCGTAAAACTTACGTTATGTCTAAAAACGTAGGTAAGAAAGTGCAGAAAGCTTTCGAGGCTTATCAAGAAGATCGCATCCCTGATGCAATCAGCATGCTTGAAGAGATTGAAGCTAAGCAACCTTTTGATGTCGCATTCGTTAACCGTTTATTAGGTAACATGTATGCAGGTCAGAAAGGCCAAGCTAAGAAAGCAATCGGAAAGCTTGAAAAAGCGGTAGAGTTAGATGTTCTTAACAAAGTTGAACAAGAGCAAGCTATTAAATTACTTGCTGATTTAAACTTACAAGAAGCTAACTACCAAAAAGCACTTAATGGTTACAAAGAGTGGATGGCATTCGCAGGTCGTGAAGATCCTGAAGTGTATCTACGCATATCTCAATCTTATTATCAGTTGAAACAACTTGATAAAATCATTGAGCCAGCTGATAGAGCTATTGCTTTATACAAAAAGCCTAAAGAAAGTCCTTATTTGATGAAAATAAGTTCTTACTATGAGCGTAAGATGTATAGAGAAGCTTCTGAAGTTGCGAGTACTCTTGTTAAGCTTTTCCCAACTGACAAACGTTGGTGGGTTCAGTTAGGTCAATTCTATTTATTAGATGAAAACTTTGAGCGTGCACTTTCTTCTTATGAACTTGCTTATAAGCAAGGCTTCTTAGAAAAAGCTAACCAATATACTGCATTAGCGCAATTATACGCTGCATATGGTATTCCGGTTAAAGCTGCTCAAGTTCAGAATAAATATTTAAAGGCTGGTGTGATTGAGAAAGATGAGAAAAGCTTAGCTTCTCTTGCTAACTACTATCACCAAGGCCGTGACTTTAAAGATGCTGCGAATACTTATTCAGAAGTAGCTAAAATGACTCAAGATCCTGACTATTACAAAAAAGTTGGTGATTTATTACTGATGACTGAAGATTACAAAGGCGCAATTAGTGCCTTCAAGAAATCTTTAGAGTTAGGTACTAAGCAGTCAGATTCGATTACTATGTCTTTAGTAGAAGCAAACTTTTACAGTGGAAACTATAAATCTGCTTATAAGTATGCAAAAGAAGCTAAGAAAATTAAGAAGTACAGACAGTCTGCTTCTGGTTGGATGAGCTATATCGAAGACACAGCTAAACGAAAGAAAGTTAGCATTTAATAACGACTTTTAAGTTGATTAAAAAAGGACCCTAAGGGTCCTTTTTTGTTATCGGCATTTTATACAGGCTTGTTGGCAAGGGTTATTTAGTAGTGAATTTTGGTCGATAGGTTCTTCACAGTAAGCACATAAACCATACATGCCAATTTCAATTTGGCTTAAAGCCGCAATAATACGTTTGCACTTTTTTTGAATGTTAGGCTGTAGCTCAGGATGTTTGTGCTCGAAGCTTTAAAGTAAGCTATCTAAATCACTTCGATTAAAAATAACCGAACATTTCAATTTTATTGAAACAGCTTGCTCTAATATGTCTAGACACTGACAAAGTTCTGACTCTAAGCGAAGTTGGTTTTGTTTGATAAGAGATGCTGAAATTGGCAATGTAAATACTCCCTATTCATATATAGGTGAGTGTAAACTTACTCTGATTTAGCGTTATGACTTAAATCAAAGCTACTTCAAATAGTGTTTTAATTGCTCAATGATGGCGTCACTGGTTTTTAAGCGCTTGATTTTATCAAAGCAGTCAACAGCTTCAGGGTAGGCAAGTTTTAAATAGCTAAACCACTGTTTTACTCTAAATGGGTAGTAGTTGGGATGATTAAGTTTTTCATCGGCTAATGTTTGGTGTTGAAATAATAAGTACTCAACCACACAGGGCCAATCTGGCTTGGTGCTTATCCCTAATTTGATATTTTTAGCGAGTTCTGGATTAGCTAATGCGCCTCTACCGATCATGACATCATCACAACCACTCTCAAACTGGCATTTTGTGTAGTCTTGATAAGTCCAAACTTCACCATTGGCAACTATGTTTGTACTGACTTGTGATTTTATTTCTTTTATAAGATGCCAGTAAGCAGGAGGTTTATAACCTTGTTTTTTGGTTCTAGCATGAATGAACAGTTCATCGGCTCCGGCTGCTTCAACTTGTTTAGCAATATCTAGAGCGTTGTCAGAGTGATCAACACCTAATCTGATCTTTGCTGAAACAGGTATGTTTTCAGGTACAGCATCTCTTACTTGTTTAACAATTTGTCCTATCGTTTCTGGATAGTCGAGTAAAACAGCACCACCTTTGTGTTTGTTGACCGTTTTAGCGGGGCAACCAAAGTTAAGGTCGATACCACTTGCGCCTAACTGGCAGGCTACAATGGCATTTTGAGCCAATATATCAGGACACTGACCAAGCAGTTGGAGACGCACTGGGGTTCCCGATAAGGTCTGACATCCATGTTTTAGCTCTGGACATATTTTATAAAATGCGCGCTCTGATAAAATATGATTCGACACTCGAATAAATTCAGTGACACATAAATCATAACCACCAATACTTGTTAGTAACTGCCGCATTGTATAGTCAACGACACCTTCCATAGGTGCTAAAATTAAACGCAAAATAACTCCGGTCAACGAAATAAAGTTCGATTTATCAATAAAATATGCAATAGTTTAAAAGGTGAAAGGTCAACCATTTTAAAAAAACGTATTTTATACGAAAGAAAAACACAGATCTTTAGGTCTCTACTAATAAGACACAACAACCTCGAATTATTTTGGAAGGAAATATTATGAAAACGCTTAAAAATACATCTGTCGCAGCAGCTGTAGGTGCTGTAATGGTAGGTTCAGTTTCAGTTGCGACAACTGCTAATGCATCTCCTTTTGCAATGCAAGATTTAGCTTCAGGTTATGAAGTTGCTGCTGCTGAAGCAAAATGCGGTGAAGGTAAATGTGGCGAAGGCAAGTGTGGCGAAGGTAAATGCGGCGGCCATAAAGCAAAAGAAGCTAAATGTGGTGAAGGTAAATGCGGCGGCCATAAAGCAAAAGAAGCAAAATGTGGTGAAGGTAAATGTGGCGGCCATAAAGCTAAAGAAGCAAAATGTGGCGAAGGCAAATGTGGTGGCCATAAAGCTAAAGAAGCAAAATGTGGTGAAGGTAAATGCGGCGGTGCTAAAGCTAAAGAAGGCAAATGTGGCGAAGGTAAATGTGGTAGCAATCACTAATACTGTCACGCTTTAATCACTATTGATGAGGCTAACTTTTGTTAGCCTCATGTCGTTTATCGTTTGAGGTTTTATGAATAAGCTTTTAAATATTAATCCAGTAGGTTTAGGCCTTCGCAGAGAAATGCTCGATGAGTTTGTTCAAGGTGTTCCAACTGAAGTTGGATTTATGGAAGTTGCCCCTGAAAACTGGATGACTTTAGGTGGAAAATTTCAACGTCAATTTAGGCAGCTAACTGAACAGCATGATTTTCTTTGTCATGGTCTTTCCCTGTCTATTGGCAGTGTTGATCCGCTAGATATCAATTTTTTAAAAGAGCTTAAAAAATTCTTTGATCTTCATAACATAAAAGCTTACTCAGAACACCTTAGTTACTGTTCATTTCAAGGTCATATGTATGACTTGATGCCCATTCCATTCACCGAAGAGGCTGTGAAGCATGTCGTCACTCGGGTTAAACAAGTACAAGACATATTAGAAAGGCCACTGATACTAGAAAACGTATCTTATTATGCAGCACCTGGACAAGAAATGTCTGAAATCGCATTTACCCTTGAAGTACTTAACCAAGCTGACTGTTCACTGTTGTTAGATATAAATAATATTTATGTTAATTCAGTTAATCATCGATATGATGCAAATGCGTTTCTAGAGCAATTACCAACAGAAAGAATTGCCTATGCGCATATTGCTGGACACTACAATGAAGCTGAAGACTTAATTGTCGATACGCACGGTAGCGATGTTATTGATGAGGTATGGTCTTTACTGGAACATGCATACAAGGTGCATGGCCACTTTCCAACCTTGCTTGAACGCGACTTTAATATCCCTTCTACTTCTGAATTGATAAATGAATTAAAAAAAATTCAGCTTATTCAAGAAAAAACAATGCAGAATAATAAGCAAAGCGCATGAATAAAACACTAAGCGAACAACAAAAGCTCTTTACTCAAAATGTTCGTAATCCTGAAGAAATGCCGCTACCTGAAGGTATTGAACAGCGCAGAATGGCGATTTACCAAGAGCTGTTTTTCAATAATATAGACGGGTTTTTGTCTTCAGGATTTCCCGTACTAAAGAGCTTGTATACTCAAAGTCAGTGGCAACAAAGAGTCAGAGCATTTTTTATTGAACATCAATCAGAATCTCCGCTGTTTCTTGATATTTCAGCTGAGTTTGTTGAATACCTGTCAAATAAATACCAATATACTGAAGATGACCCAATTTTTATGTTGGAGTTAGCTCATTATGAATGGGTTGAATTAGTAGTAGGGACAAAAATTGAAAAAGCTTACTATAAACCTGTTGATGAACATGCAGTAGATGCGAGTGAGTTAGTTTTATCCGAGTTTGCTTGGCCTTTGAGTTATCAATTTCCTGTACATCAAATTTCATCTGAATATCTACCTGATAAAGCACCGTCTGAACCTACACATCTAATCGTCTACCGAAGCTTTGATGATAATGTAGAGTTTATGCTAGTTAATGCCGCTACAATTCAGTTGGTGGCTACTATTGAGCAAAACCCCGCTATCCAATTAGCAACATTAGTCGAAAAATTACTTGCTGTAATGCCAAATTTTAGCAAAGAGCAGATATCCCCCGGCGTAATCGATATTTTAAATGGCCTGGCTAAACGAGGAATTATTAGGCAGTTCCATCACTTACAGCTCAGTTAATAATCTTTTCTAAGTAAAAATTTAATTTGCATTTCGCAGTTGAATGGCTAAGATATGCGCCTTTAAATTTAGAGGATTTTGATATGGGTCAAACAACAGGTGAATTTGAAACGGCAAATGTACTTCACTTATTCGTCGCTATTGCGTTAACTTTAGGCTTACCTTTATTGCCTATGGTGCTTAGCTGGTTCAAGTACTTATCTGCTTAATCCTCTAATTAATATTTTTATTAAGGTAAGATAATGCATATTTTACTTGTCGATGATCATGAAAAGGTCAGGGTAAATATTTATCAGGCCCTAATCGAACAAGGCCATACAGTCACACAAGCTGATAATGGCTTGTGCGCATTGTCTTATTTTAAAAAAGAACAGTTTGACGCCATTATTGCTGATTATAAGATGCCAATAATGGATGGCCTTAAGCTATGTGAAAACATTTTGTCTGAATATGACTTTTCTTCAGATAATATCATTGTATTGAGTACGGAAGTGAATGAGCACTTCAAGGCTAAAGCCAATAAACTCAAGCTTGAATGGTTATCTAAGCCTATCGATATAGACGTGCTGCTCGAAAAGCTTGCCGAGCTTTCTCCAAGCCAAGCGGCATAACTCCTTCCTCTGTATTTGGGCTTTGCTTTTTCCGCTCAATTTGTTTTAATGCACTCAAGCTATTTAAACCAACAGGTTACCTATGGACGCCAGTGTTCTTGAGCGTATTCAATCTTGTATAAAAACCATACCTGACTATCCCAAACCTGGGATCTTATTTCGCGATATCACATCTCTATTACAAGATGATCAAGCTTTTTCATTATCTCTAGACGCTTTAGCTGAACCTTTCTTAAATAAAGGGATCACGAAAGTTGCAGGTACTGAAGCTCGAGGATTTATTTTTGGTGCATGTTTAGCACAAAAGTTAGGTGTAGGCTTTATTCCCGTGCGCAAAGCTAATAAGTTACCTAGAGATGTAGTTGGACAAGATTATGAACTTGAATACGGCACTGACAGGTTGGAAATACACACTGACGCTGTTGGCAAAAATGATCAAGTGCTTATCGTCGATGACTTACTAGCAACGGGTGGAACGGTAAAAGCAACCGCAGAGTTGATTGCACAACTTGGTGCTAACGTGCACGCAGCGGCTTTTGTTATTTCATTACCTGATTTAGGTGGTGAAACTGTGATGGAAGAAGCTGATATTGAGACCTTCAGTTTATTTAGGTACACAGGCGAATAATGAGTTATCAAGCACTAGCCAGAAAATATCGTCCTCAACAGTTCTCCGAACTGATGGGGCAAACTCATGTTGTTACAGCATTATCTAATGCACTTGCTAATGATCGTTTGCATCACGCATATTTGTTTACTGGTACGCGTGGTGTTGGCAAAACAACAATTGCGCGTATCTTTGCTAAGAGCTTGAATTGTATTAATGGCGTGACAGCAGAGCCATGTGGTCAGTGCCAAAACTGTGTTGCTATCGAAGAAGGGCGATTTGTCGATTTAGTTGAAGTTGATGCCGCATCGAGAACAAAAGTAGAAGATACGCGTGAGATTCTTGATAACGTGCAATACAGTCCTACACAAGGCCGGTATAAAGTTTATCTGATTGACGAAGTGCACATGTTATCTCGCCATTCTTTTAATGCCTTGCTTAAGACATTGGAAGAGCCACCACCGCATGTTAAGTTTTTATTGGCAACGACGGATCCTCAAAAACTACCCGTCACAATTTTATCTCGCTGTTTGCAGTTCAGTTTAAAGGCACTCACCCAAACTCAATTAGAACAACAGTTAAGTCGCATTCTCGATGCTGAACAGTTGAACTATGAAGCAACGGCTATTAGTCAATTAGCCCTAGCTGCAAATGGTAGTGTCCGAGATGCATTGAGTTTAACGGATCAAGCTATTGCTCAAGGCAATGGTCAAGTACAGGCCCAGATTGTACGCAATATGCTGGGTTTACTTGATGAACAACATATTAGCCAGCTTGTTACTGCTCTTGTCTCAGGTCAGTTTGATCAGGTTATGGCTGCTATAGAGTCTCTCTCGATTGCTTCAATTGAACCCGAACAAGCGTTAGTAGAGTTGCTAAATTGCTTCCACCAAATCGCACTTATTCAAGTATTACCGCAAGCAAGCGTGCTGAACCCCAAATTAGCAGAGCTGCTAAAGCAAATTGCAGCACAGATGAGTGCTGAACAAGTCCAGCTGTTTTATCAAATATTACTCAAAGGTAGACAAGACTTACCGTTTGCAGCAAACCCAAGATCAGGTCTGGAAATGACCTTGTTGCGCTTGATTGCTTTTCAGCCTGTTACATCTGTCGATCTTAATCTGGCGCAACAACCTCAATTGGTTGATTCAGAAAAAAAAACAGTTGAATTAGCCACACCGCATGCGCCCCTTGACAGTTCATCAACGCAAATTGCAACTGATGAGCAATCTATGCCGGTTGAAGATACGACCAATGCAGCTGCTGTTATTACTGAAGATGAACCTTCTTATACTCATCAGGAACAGCCTCCAGCGCCAATATATTCTATAGATGAAGCCAATTCAGTCTCAAACTCGGAATCGAGTCTAACTGATAAATCTGAAGAAGCGGATACTAATACAGAGTCTGATAGTACGTTTACAGCTTTAAATCATGAGCCAGTTACAACTGCCGATGCACACGATGCTAGTTTGGCTGAATTAGCCGCACAACAAGCACAAATTGAAGATTTAGCGATGAGTATGCAAGGAGCGCAAACTGCCTCACCTGAAATGACGGTGGAGCAAATCGCTGAACGGTCAGAGCCCTCAGAGCGAATTGACAGTGCTCAGGCATTAGATATGGTGTCTGGCCTGATGAGTGCTATACAAACAGGTCGAGAGCAACCACAAAGTGATGAGACACCTAGTGACGTAGCCGATGAAGATGATTTAACGGCTAAAGTATCACAACTGTCTGAACAGGCCGCGCAAATCAACCAGCAAGCAGTTGAGCAGCATGAACAAGCTTTAGCGGATTCAGAGCCGCCACCTTGGCAAACTGAACCGGTACAATCGTCTCATGCTCATCTCGAATTTCAACAGGATACACCTGACTTAACTTCATACGAATTAGAGCAAAAAGTCAGAGCAGGGGTGACAAATTCATCTGAGGTTGACCTTTGGTCGCAACTTGTTGATAGTGCCGAATTAATTGGTTTACAGCGTCAACTTGCCATTCATTCGACACTGGAAAGAAAAGATCACCAGGTGATGTTAACGATTGAAGCGGCACACCAACATTTATTGACAGAAGAAAACTGTCAAAAAGTGCAAAATGCGCTATCTACACTTTTTAATTCTGAGATACAATTACTAACACAAGTTGCAGAGGGTACTCAAGCAACCCCATTTCATTTACAACAAGGGATTAATCAAGAAAGGTTGAACTATGCAGTTGAACTCATTGATCAAGACCCGAATGTACAAGCACTAAAACAGAGGTTTAATGCTCAAGTAGTGCCAGACTCAGTTAAACCCTTATAGCAAGATTAATAGGTGAAAGAATATGTTTAAAGGTGGTATGGGCAACATCATGAAGCAAGCGCAACAAATGCAAGAGCGCATGCAGAAGATGCAAGAAGATATTGCTAAGATGGAAGTGACGGGCGAAGCGGGTGCAGGCATGGTTAAAGTTACTATGTTAGGCAACCACAATGTTCGTCGAGTAGAAATTGATGATAGCTTAATGGACGATGATAAGGACATGCTTGAAGATTTAATTGCAGCAGCGATTAACGATGCAGTTCGTCGAGTTGAGCAAACTAATAAAGAAAAAATGGCTGAAGTCACAGGTGGTATGCAAATGCCGCCTGGCATGAAAATGCCATTTTAATCAATCTAAAAAAGCCGACTGACATGTCGGCTTTTTTGTTTTTTACGAGAAAACCTAAAAGCTACACTGAGCGTTTAACCGTTATCAATATAAATTAAGTTATACTGAATAAAGCTATTGCAGTTTAATTTCATGGTTCTTTGGTGTGTCTATTACAAAGTTTTTGCAAGTTTTTCTGTTGGGGATATGTGTTTTTTTAATGGGCTTTAGTCATTCAGCTGACTATAAAAAAACTGAAGAAAAAGACCAATCTAAGATACCCGACAGCTATTATGTTATTTGGCCCTCACATTTAATTGAACAAACTACTAATCAGTTTATTCAAGCAATACAAATTGATATTAGCTGTGCTTATTTCTCATCTTTAGGTTTTATTCCTAGACATTGGCAAGTCAGTCTAACCGAAGAATTCACTGACAGTTACCAATTGACCCTTTTTACTAACAAAGGGCTAGCCAATCTAAAAGACCTTAGCTTTTTAAATGCTCAAATTACTGTTACCAAGCTCAAACCCGATTGTTTCTCTATGCAAACTCAAGTGAAGCGCTTTGCTGACAAACAGTATCTGCCTTTAGAAAAAATGAAGCTGGTACCTATTCAAACCCAATAAAAACTTGTGTAGACAAACTCATTGACTTATTAGTGAAACAGGGTAAGTTCAGTGAGTTATCATAACTGTTCTAGGATTTATTTGTTTAACACTATGACGCCACTGTTAGAAGACTTAATTACAGCATTAAAAGTATTACCTGGTGTTGGGCAAAAATCAGCTCAGCGCATGGCATTCAACTTATTAGATACGCGCAGAGATGGTGCGCTTAAATTGTCAAAAGCCTTATCTGAAGCGATTGATGGTATTAAGCATTGTGTAACTTGCCGCAATTACAGTGAAACTGAACAGTGTGAAATTTGTCAGTCTGCTAAGCGTCATGAGTCAGGTCAAGTTTGTGTTGTTGCAAGTCCTGCTGATGTAGTGGCTATTGAGCAAACAGGTCACTTTAATGGGCGTTATTTTGTTTTAATGGGGCTGTTATCTCCTCTAGATGGTATTGGACCAAATGAATTGGGTCTTGATCTATTATCGACACAAATAAGCCAAGGGGATATTAAAGAGTTGATCTTAGCAACTAATCCTACTGTAGAAGGTGAGGCAACAGCGCACTACATCGCTGAACTGGCTAGCGGTCATGATGTAAAAGTTAGTCGAATTGCACAAGGTGTTCCTGTAGGAGGAGAGCTTGATTTAATTGATGGCAAAACCTTAGGGCATGCCTTTGCTGGCCGACAAGCAATTGAATAAATTTAAATTTTCAATAATCATAAAAAAGCCAGCATTTGCTGGCTTTTTTATTACTTAAACTAGACTAGGCGCGCGACTTAACAATAATACTGTCTAGCCATGAAGTAGGCAGTATTCGTTTTAGGAAACCAAATAGATAGGTAGGAAAAGTCACATAGTAACGAGCTTTGGGTTTTGAACTTTCTAAAGCGTGTAGCACTTTTTTAAAGACGGCTTCTGGTGGCAAGGTAAATGGTGCCGCTGGGCCTTTAGTTACTAATTTATTTCGTGTATTGATATAGTTTTCTTTATGCACACTGCTTTCAACATCAATGTGCTTATCAAACTGTTTAAGAGCGTTCGCTCTAAACTCACTCAAAATAGGCCCTGGCTCGACGAGACAGACGTGTATATCGGTATTCGCTAGCTCTAAACGCAAGGTGTCAGATAGGCCTTCAATTGCGTATTTAGAGGCATTGTATGCACCGCGATAAGCCATAGAAACGATACCTAAAACAGACGAGTTTTGGATAATACGGCCAAAACCTTGCTTGCGCATATGAGTAATCATTAAACGGGTCAGTTGGTGCCAGCCAAAAACATTCGCTTCGAACTGCTCGGTCAGTGCTTGACGTGATACATCTTCTAAAGCTCCTGGCTGGCCATAAGCTCCGTTGTTAAACAGTGCGTAAATTTGGCTATTTTCAGCCGTTTTCTCAGCCCAAGTAAAAGCACTTTCAATACTTTTAGCATCAGCATAATCGAGCTGGAAAGATTCAAAACCTAGACCCGCCAGCATATCAACATCTGTAGCTTGTCTGGCTGTTGCTAGTACTTGGTAGTTTAATTTTTTGAGCTCTTTGGCTACACATAAACCAATTCCGGTAGAGCAGCCTGTAATTAGAATTGTTTTTCGATTTGTATTATTCGTCATTGTTTTGCGAAATTAAGCAAATTTGACGAGTAGTATAATGTTTCATTTAAACACAAAGCGAGTGTTATCTCGCTTTCGTTGGATAAGAAGCTTATACCAGAGGATTAGGGCATTGACTGGTAAAACCTGATGCTTGTGTGGTGATGTACAAGTTAACGGCCAAACTAACTTGATTGAGTTGCTGCCAAACATCAGTGTCTGTTCTTTTAGGGCAAATGACTTGTTGGATATAAGCACTGGTTTGTTCTTCAGACAGCGATAACTTTTCTGGTATCTGAATTAGAGCAAGTACTTTACCAGGTTCGGTTTCAGTACCTTGGTACCGCCATTCACCATAAAGGAAACGCTGTTGAAAGTTCTTATGAACAATATCGACAGTTTCTTTTGGCACAGGCTTTAAATTTACTTCAATGGTTTGGTTACAGCCTATTAAAGTAAAAAAACTAATTATCAGTACACTCAAACAACGCCAATTATACATTCTAACCTCAACTTCAATCTGTGGTTAGGAAATGTATCGGCGCAATCAGTAAAAACTTAAATTAAGCTGAATCAACACCTGTTAGAAAAGTTCTATATTTTGGTTGTTCGTTTCATCTTCTGGAGGTTCGACGAACAATAAGTCTGGTGAAATTGCATTCATCGCTTTATGCAGCTTTTCATTGATTTCGATGAACTTTTCGTTGCTGTTTGCTTGCTCTGTGACACTGTTTTCAATTAACTCAATTAAGAATTTTTCCTGCGATTCGGTAAACTCAAAGTCGTGAAAACTTAAGCCAATCTGCATCACGATGTTGTCAATAATTGCCTGTCTTTCTTCTTGTAAAGATAATGTAGTTGCTTGTACATCGTTAATGGCCTGTTGTAATGACTTGTAGGCGTATTGCAGTTGTTGCGCATTTAACAGTGCGCGATAACGCATCTCTAAAGCCGGGATCAACTTAGCTAATACATCAATGAGCAAACTATATTCGGTGCTATCTTTACTTGGCATGTTTTTAACTAACAAAGATACATGCTCATCGTTGAACATGGCGCGATCTTTAAATTCATAAATTCGCCCTTTGTCTCGTAATAAGCTGAAAACTTTCTTTTCAATTGGGGTACAAAACACTGTTTGTTGCGAAAAGTCGTGAATACTGTCTGGTGCTTCAAAGTGCAATGCAGATTGAAGTCCTTGTTGCTCCATATAGTTGAAAACCATACTAGCAAGTGCTTTTTCACTATCTGCTAATTGAATATCTGACAGTAAGTTAACACTACTGCCATAAAATGCTGCTTGCTTTAATGTTACGTCGACTAAGGAATTTAGTTCTTTCTCTTCAAATACTAAGCTATTGATAAGGCGT
This sequence comes from Marinifaba aquimaris, assembly GCF_013328345.1. Classification (GTDB taxonomy): domain Bacteria; phylum Pseudomonadota; class Gammaproteobacteria; order Enterobacterales; family Alteromonadaceae; genus Marinifaba; species Marinifaba aquimaris. The sequence goes on along the minus strand of NZ_JABULX010000001.1, from coordinate 16,003 downwards.
TTATATTTATCAATCACCTTTATTTTTTTAACGATGTGATTAGCCGGTAAATTTTTAGATATAACATCGTAAGCACCTAATTCAAAACACCTTAGGGTATTTTCTTCATTTTCGTCTTGAGTTAAGAAGATGATGGCGGGGGCGGGCGAGCGTTTGTGAAATTCCATGGCTTGTTCTAGCTCATGTTCAGGAACATTCTTACTATTAATCAGTATGATGTAATAATCTTCTTCTAACTTAATTGCTTCACTAATTGTCTGGCATTCAGCAACATCAAAGTGTTTATCTAATAGGGGACGCAGGGAGGCTGCTAATTCTTGATTAGCGTTTATAAATAGCAGGCTGTTGGCCATAAAAATACTTCACCACAAAAAAACAGGTGGATCCATTATAGCTAAAAACGATATGAATGGGAGAGGCAAAAAAGCCCACCGAAGTGGGCCTAAGGAAGGAAGCTTTTTATTTAGAAGCTAATTGCTTTTTAAGCAATTGCTTGGGCGGGTAATACAAAATCTAGTTCCAATGATTCTGCTACCTGCTGATTAGTTACTGTGCCACGATAAACGTTTAAGCCTTCAAGAAGGTGCTTATCTTCTACTAATGCTTGTTTATAACCTTTATTTGCTAGTGCAACGATAAATGGCAAGGTTGCATTATTTAAAGCAAACGTTGATGTTCGAGCAACAGCACCTGGCATGTTTGCAACACAGTAATGAACAACATCATCTACAATGTAAACAGGTTCGGCATGTGTAGTCGGCTTAGATGTCTCAAAACAACCACCTTGGTCAATTGCTACATCAACAATCGCTGCGCCTTTCTTCATTTCTTCTAACAATTCTTTAGATACTAACTTTGGAGCTGCTGCACCAGGAATAAGTACAGCACCTACTACTAAGTCAGCTTCTTTAACAACGCGTTCTAGGCTATCAGCTGTTGAGTAAAGTGTTTTAACACGGTTGCCAAACTGTGCATCAATTTGGCGAAGTACAGCAGGATTGCGATCCAGTACTGTGACGTCAGCACCTAAACCAACTGCCATTTGCACAGCATTACGACCAACCATACCGCCACCGATAACGACAACTTTTGCTGGTTCTACACCCGGTACACCGCCAAGTAACATGCCTCGGCCACCGTTTGATTTTTCTAACGCTTGTGCACCTGCTTGGATTGACATACGTCCTGCTACTTCTGACATCGGTGCTAATAATGGTAAACCACCGTGATTATCTGTAACGGTTTCATAAGCAATACAAACCGCTTTAGAGTTGATTAGGTCGTGAGTTTGCTCCGGATCGGGTGCTAGGTGTAAGTAAGTAAATAAGATTTGGCCTTCTCTAAGCATTGCTCGCTCAATTGCTTGTGGCTCTTTTACTTTTACGATCATTTCGCTTTGTGCAAATACATCTGCAGCTTGAGGTAAAATTGTAGCACCTACTTTGGTATAATCTTCATCTGAAAATCCAATGCCAGCACCGGCTTGTGTTTCTACAACTACTTGGTGACCTTGACGAATAAGTTCACTAACGCTAGCTGGTACCATACCTACGCGGTATTCATGGTTCTTAATCTCTTTTGGTACACCTATAATCATTTTCTTCTCCGCTTCAATTTGTTGCTTGAGTCGGCTGTGTATACAACCGTTTATATATTTTTCTATTTTAGGTGCTGATTTCTTTTATTAATCACTTTATTTTTTCAAAGTTTGGATATAAGTTCTGGTTATGGTTTTTAAAATAGATATTAATTCTGTTTTGTAACGAGTTTGTAATCATGGCTAAATTAGATCGAATTGATAAGCATATTTTGGTGGAACTACAAAAAGATGGCCGTCTTGCCAATGTTGAATTAGCGAGACGAGTTGGACTCTCTCCAACACCTTGTTTAGAGCGCGTTAAGCGGCTAGAAAGAGAAGGTTTCATTGAGGGCTATCGTGCCAAAGTGAATTATCAAGCACTGGGACATGGTCTGTTAATTTATATAGAAGTGAAACTTTCACATGGCGGCTCTGATAGTTTTAAAGAGTTTAGCCAAGCCGCTAATTTATCTGAGCAAGTTTTGGAGTGCCATTTTGTTTCGGGTGAGTTTGATTTCTTAATTAAAGTCCGGGTGGCTGATATGTCAGAATATCGAGCCATGTTTGATAAGAGTATTCTCGCATTACCACATGTTAAAGAGACAAAAACCATCGTCGTGATGGAAGAAATTAAAAATGAAAGAGACTGTGTGATTTATCCTTGAATCAGCTTAGAATGTGGATGGTTAGCAAGGAATGTTATTTTTATAAAAGAGGCCGCAGTTGAGCGATAACAAAAACAACAACCTTTTATCTGGTGTACAAAGATTATTAGAAGTCGGTTTAATCTCTAGTGCCGGTTTTGCCTTATTTGTCCTTATCTCGTTATTCACTTTTTCACCTGAGGATCCAAGTTGGAGTCAATCGGGTTTTGATGGGCCTTTTGTTAATTCTGCCGGTGCAGCTGGCGCTTACATGGCTGATCTTTTATTTTTCTTCTTAGGTGCTATGGCTTATGTAGTACCTATTGCCACTATGTATATTGGCTGGACAGTATTTCGCCGCCATCAAAGCTTTTTTGAAACCGACTTCTTAGCACTAGGTCTCAGACTGATTGGCTTATTACTATTGATGATTGCTACTACTTCGATGGCAAGTATGAATATTAACGATATTTATTACTTCTCGTCTGGTGGCTTAATGGGTGATGTCATCAGTCAAGCCTTGATCCCATACTTCAACTTTATTGGCACGACATTATTGCTATTGTGTTTTTTCTGTACTGGATTCACCTTGTTATTTGGTATTTCTTGGCTTGATATCATTGATGGTATTGGCGATAAGACGATTGCTGGTGGTTTAAAAATATGGCAAGGCATACTTTGGTGTAAAAGCAAAATCAATCGAGAGCCAGAATATGAATTTAAGTCGCCAAGCGCAGAATCTGTTGAAAAAGTTCAGCCTGTTTCAACGGATGCAAGTACTGCTGATGAACAAGATTCAGATAAATTAGCGTTAAATAAAAATGGCTACAAACACACGGCATCAGCGGATAACGTTGAGCTTGTACTCGAAGCTAAACCTGCAGAGCAGTTCATCGTAGAAAATGCCAATGCAGATACACTCGCCGATGATGAAAAAGAAAAGCCGGGTTTGATGAGCCGTTTATTTAGTAAAAAGGCAGACGGTGACGTAAGTGTTGCAGCAAGTGAGGAATCTCATCGCGATGAGAGTACTGAACAAGTACTACCACCATTTTCCGCAAAAGAAGAAGCTGAAACTAGTGTAGCTAATGCGAGTGATGATAAAGACGAGTCTAATAGTTTAGAACGCTGGCGCGCTCCTATGTCTAGTGATAATGATACTTCAAGTTCAAGTGAAGCTTCGGTTGATCGGATAGAGCCTGTGTTTGATGCTAATACAACAGAGCAAGTCGGCCAATCTGATCAAATAGATTTAGAAGAGTTATTTCAACCTTCTTTGTCATTAAATGAAAACGACAGTGGTGAGAAAAAACATATCAAGGTGCGTGCTGCGACTGACTCTGTAAATGCCAAGCCACTCAATGGACTGAATGCTTTACCTAAGGTGCCTGAAAAGCCCGAAGGAAAAGTCCCGTCGTTTGCTTTACTCGATAGGGCCGATAAAAAGCAAAACCCAATAACACAAGAAGAAATGGATGCGGTTGCTCGATTAGTTGAAGCAAAACTAATGGAGTATAAAATTAAAGCTGATGTTGTTGGTGTATATCCAGGGCCTGTGATCACTCGATTAGAGCTTGATTTAGCACCAGGTGTGAAAGTTTCCACCATTTCTAATCTATCAAAAGATATCGCACGCTCTCTATCTGCCGCTTCGGTTCGCGTAGTAGAGGTTATTCCCGGAAAGCCTTTCATTGGTCTTGAGTTACCAAACAAAAATCGTCAAACCGTTAGGCTAAGTGAAGTGATTGAAACGCCTGAGTTTGAAGGCTCGGGTTCACCATTGACCATGGTACTAGGGCCAGACATTGCCGGTAAACCTGTTATTGCCGATTTAGCAAAAATGCCGCACGTATTAGTGGCGGGTACGACAGGCTCGGGTAAATCGGTACTCGTTAATACCATGATTTTGAGCTTCCTCTACAAAGCGACACCTGAAGATGTGCGTCTGATCATGATTGACCCGAAAATGTTAGAACTGGCCGTTTATGAGGATATACCGCATCTTTTATGTGAAGTAGTAACAGATATGAAAGATGCTTCGAATGCACTTCGTTGGTGTGTAGGTGAGATGGAACGCCGATATAAACTGATGGCTGCAGTGGGCGTGCGTAACTTAAAAGGGTTTAATGCTAAGGTGGCTGAAAACATAGAAGCGGGCACACCATTAACCGATCCTCTGTGGAAGCCAGGTGATTCAATGGATGAAACAGCACCAGAGTTAGAAAAGCTCCCTAGTATCGTAGTCGTAATTGACGAGTTCGCTGACATGATGATGATTGTTGGTAAAAAGGTAGAGGAACTCATTGCTCGTATTGCGCAAAAAGCACGTGCAGCCGGCATTCATTTAATTTTGGCAACACAAAGACCATCTGTTGATGTCATTACTGGTTTGATTAAAGCGAATATTCCGACTCGAATTGGTTTATCGGTTTCATCAAAAATTGATTCTCGCACGATACTCGATCAGCAGGGAGCAGAAAGCCTCTTAGGTATGGGGGATATGTTGTACCTTCCTTCGGGCAGTAATATACCGACACGTGCTCACGGTGCTTTTGTTGATGATCATGAAGTCCATGCCGTTGTTGCTGATTGGAAGTTACGCGGTAAACCAAACTACATTGATGAAGTACTCAGTGGTGAAGAGGAAATTTTGTTACCCGGTGAGCAGCCAGAAGCAGATGGCGACAGTGAGTATGATGCATTATTTGATGATGCTGTTGCCTTTGTGACAGAAACTCGCAAAGTTTCAATTTCCAGTGTCCAGCGTAAGCTTAGGATTGGTTATAACCGTGCGGCCAATATTGTCGAGCAAATGGAAATGGCAGGTGTCGTCAGTAGTGCAGGTCACAATGGTAGTCGAGAAGTCTTGGCTCCTGCTGCACCTAAAGATTAACCTTTGAAATTAATAGTTAAGTGAGAATATTACCGCTTTTATGAATACGATTTTTTGTTTTTTAAATAAAGGCATAAGCCTAATGCTAACAGGTTTATTGGCAAGCCTTTTGAACATTAACCTTGCTGGTGCGCAAACCAATACAGCGACAGAATCAACAGAAACGATAGAGGTAGAAGAGTCTAGCGTTGTCACCAAACTTGATAAACGTTTAGATGCGATTAAAGGCTTTACCGCGCAATTTAATCAACAAGTGACCGATAGCCAGGGAACGGTAATTCAACAAGCCGAAGGCCGATTATCTTTGTTGCAACCGAACCAATTTGTATGGCACACCGTCGCACCGGATGAAAATAAATTAGTCAGTGACGGTGAAACAATGTGGTTTTATGACCCTTTCATTGAACAGGTCACCGCTTACAGCTTATCGGAAGCGATTAACTCTAACCCGATATTACTTTTACTCGGTAGCGAAGATAAGAACTGGCAGCAGTATGAGGTTTCTCAGTTAGCCGCTACACATTTTAAAGTGGCCGTTAAAGACCCTGAAGCGCTAATTGGTAGTATTGAAATCATTTTTGAAGCTGAAAGTTCATCCGTCAATTCGCTTATTATTCTCGATAGGCAGGGCCAAGTCAGTCACTACCGTCTCAGTGAGTTTGCACTGAAAACTGATTTTTCAGCATCTTTTTTTGCCTTTGAAGTGCCTGCCGGAGTGAGCTTGGATGACCAACGCTGATTTGTTCGCCGATAGCACGCACCAGCCGCTTGCAGCGAGAATGCGTCCAACCTCTTTAGATGACTATGTTGGGCAGCAGCACATTTTAGCGAAAGGTAAACCACTTCGCAGTGCCATTGAGCAAGGTCGGATCCACTCTCTAATTTTATGGGGACCACCGGGGACAGGCAAAACGACCCTTGCAGAATTAATTGCACTTTACATTGATGCACATGTCGAACGTTTATCTGCCGTGACATCTGGTGTCAAAGACATTAGAAAAGCGATTGATGCTGCCAAAGATGTGGCCATGCAATCGGGCCGTCGAACTTTGTTATTTGTTGATGAGGTACATAGATTCAACAAAAGCCAGCAAGATGCATTTTTACCATACATCGAAGACGGCACGGTGATCTTTGTTGGCGCAACAACTGAAAACCCATCTTTCGAGCTTAATCGAGCATTGCTTTCAAGAGCTCGTATCTATTTACTGAAAAAACATACCTATGACGATTTATCTGGGCTAATGGCTAATGTGCAAAGTAAACCTGAACAAAGCATGGAAGCCGCTAGTTTAGTTTATGATGAAACGGTTCAATCGGCTCTCATTAAAATTGCCAATGGTGATGGTCGTAATTTATTGAATCAGCTTGAAATATTAGCGGATATGATCGAGCCAAATGAACAAGGGCAACGCATTGTTGAGCAAAGCCACTTATCTAGCTTATTTGATTATGTACCGGCGACGGGTGACAAAGGCGGTGATGCTTTTTACGATATGATATCAGCTTTTCACAAATCGGTTAGAGGGTCTAGCCCTGATGGTGCATTGTATTGGTTTGCTAGAATGTTAGCTGCTGGCATGGACCCTTTATATGTCGCGCGCCGATTATTAGCTATTGCATCAGAAGATATAGGTAATGCAGATCCTAGAGCGATGCAATTAGCGATTAATGCATGGGATACATTTACTCGAGTTGGTCCTGCTGAAGGGGAGAGGGCGATAGCTCAAGCTGCCGTTTTTATGGCATGTGCACCAAAATCAAACGCTGTATATACCGCCTTCAAAGCTGCAAAAGCTGATGTTAGAGAAAACCCTGATTTTGATGTACCCGTTCATTTAAGAAATGCCCCGACCAGTTTAATGAAAGACCTTGGCTATGGTGCTGAGTACCGCTACGCTCATAATGAAAGCAATGCATATGCAGCAGGACAAACTTACTTTCCTGAAGAGTTGGGAGAACGAGCTTACTATCACCCAACAGATCGTGGTCTTGAAAAACAAATTACTGATAAGCTCGCGTTTTTAAAATCACTCGATAATAACCATATATAGTGTGGATAACATGTGCTTAACCTTGGGGTAAGGTGTTTTTTAGTTGTTGGTAGCTGAAAACTTGAGTAAGCGCATCTTTCTTGCCCTAAAGGAGCTAGCGGCTTTTTTTATCAACTGTTAGAATACTCGCAAATTATACAACCGAACATTATTTTGAGCGCATCCTTTGTTTACTTTTATATTGCGATTGGCGGTGCATTAGGTGCATGTCTTCGTTACTTTTTAAGTCAACAAGCGCTTATTTTGTTGGGTAAAGGCTTTCCTTACGGCACCTTACTTGTCAATGTACTGGGCTCTTGTTTACTCGGCTTACTATATGGTTTAGCCGAACAAGGACAATTTGTCAGTGCTCCGATGAAAACCGCCGTTGGGATTGGCTTTTTAGGTGCGTTAACAACGTTTTCGACATTTTCTTATGATTCGTATCTGTTAATGCAGCAAGGCGCTTGGTTCAAAGCCGCGCTAAATATACTTTTAAATGTGTTGATTTGTTTGTTGGCTGTTTGGCTGGGAAGCAAGTTAGCGTTAACGATTAAATAATAGCTCAGAAATATTGGGACACTAATGTTAGATCCTAGACACCTACGTAATGACCTTGAAAAAACGGCCGACATTTTAAAAAATCGCGGCTTTGAATTAGATGTAGCAACGATTGCTAGCTTGGAAGAGCAACGTAAATCATTACAAGTAAAAACTGAAGAATTACAAAATGAGCGCAACTCGCGTTCTAAAAATATCGGTAAAGCTAAAGCTCAGGGTGAAGACATTGCACCTTTATTAGCTGAAGTGGCCGATTTAGGTGATAAATTAGACGCTGCAAAAGCTGAATTTGAAAAAGTGCAAGAACAGCTTGTGGCTATTACAGCCACAATTCCTAACCTGCCAGATGAGTCTGTACCTGTTGGTAAAGATGAAGACGAGAATGTAGAGATTCTAACTTGGGGTACACCCAAGTCATTTGATTTTGAAGTAAAAGATCACGTTGATTTAGGTGAAGGTGCAGGTGATGGCCTTGATTTTAAAAATGCGACAAAGTTAACAGGTTCTCGTTTTGTCGTTATGCGTGGTCAAATTGCTCGTCTAAATCGTGCAATTGCTCAATTTATGCTAGATCAACATACGTTAGAGCACGGCTATCAAGAAATGTACGTGCCTTATTTAGTGAATAGCGACACGTTATTTGGTACAGGTCAGTTACCTAAATTTGGTAAGGACTTATTCCACACTAAAGAAGCCGGCGATGGCGTGATGGGCTTCTCGTTAATTCCAACAGCAGAAGTACCTTTAACGAACTTAGCACGTGATGAAATTTTAGATGAAGAGCAGTTACCATTAAAAATGACAGCTCATACACCTTGTTTCCGTTCTGAAGCCGGTTCTTCTGGGCGTGATACGCGTGGTTTAATTCGTCAGCACCAGTTTGATAAAGTTGAGTTAGTGCAACTTGTTAAGCCTGAAGATTCAATGGCTGCACTTGATGAATTGACAGGGCATGCTGAAAAGATTCTACAGTTATTAGAATTACCATATAGAAAAGTTATCTTATGCACGGGTGATATGGGCTTTGGTGCTGCTAAAACTTATGATTTAGAAGTTTGGTTACCTGCGCAGAATACTTACCGTGAAATCTCTTCATGCTCAAACATGCAAGATTTCCAAGCGCGTCGCATGCATGCACGCTTCCGCCGTAAAGGTGAGAAAAAGCCAGAGTTATTACACACATTAAATGGTTCTGGCTTAGCAGTGGGTCGTACCCTTGTTGCTATTTTAGAAAACTATCAACAGGTAGATGGTTCTATTGTTGTACCAGAGGCATTAAAACCTTATATGGGTGGTATTGAAGTCATTGGTGGTTGATACTATTATTGACTCTAAGTTAATAAAAAAGCTCAGTTTTTACTGAGCTTTTTTGATTCTACACTGAGCTTTCGCCTTTAACTTATTGTTGGATTGTAATAAATGTCAAAGAAACCCAATTACGCCAAAATGTTTTTAAAAACTGTTTATTGGACACTTATTTTGGGAGTGTTTTTAGCCGTATTCTTCTTAGGCTTTGAGGCTTATGAGACTTACCGAGTATCTGGAAACTAAGCTAAATACACTTGGCAGGTTTTGGTAAACCAGCAATTTTTGTTGCTTGCTTAGCCGGCCCTTTTGGAAACAGTTTATATAAATAAGGGCTGTTTCCTTTATCTTCGCCAAGTTGCTTGGCAATAGCTTTAACGAGCACTCTTATTGCTGGGCTTGTTTTAAACTCCAAATAAAAATTTCTGACAAAATTGATGACTTCCCAATGTGCTTCACTGAGCACGATATTTTCTGATTCTGCTAATAAGGGCGCCATATCAGGCTGCCAGTCCATATAATTGGTCAGATAGCCATGTTTATCGAGAGGAACTGTTTTACCTTCAAAGTTAAGTGTGTTTTCCGCTGTCATAGATTTACCAATTTAAAATCGCGTCGTGCTCTACCGTTAATTCTACCATCTTAGGGTAATCTATTCTGATTACTTCAATTTCATCAACTGATAAACCTCTTGCATCAGCATCTTCCGCCAGTAGGTAGATACTTTCGCAATTAGGTAAGCCTTTGATAAGCTGATAAACGCCATCTTGTGCTAATAAAATGGCATCATTGTCTAAGAGTATTCGGTTGAGCTCTGTTAATTCTGAATCACTAAGTACACGTGTGATATGGAAAAGTTGCTTCATGTTCAAAACCTCATCTGACATTGGCACTGTCTTAATTGAGCATAAAACTCTGGTGCATCAACAATTACTGTATCTATGGTTAAATCATTCGCCGTGAGACCATAATCATTGAGAGACTGATCCAGCACGTAGACTTGTTCTATCTCATATAAATCGAGAGCCTTGAATGTTGAGGTAAAGTCTTTACTGCCTATTGCTTCACCGTTTTGTTCTTTCATTAATTGCAAGACACCGGCATCTTTGAAAAATAACCGAACGTCTTGTTCGTATGTGCCTAAAACCAGCGCTAAATCAAGTGCTTCTCTGCCCAGTTGAGTCTGGTAGGGAGAACTTTGGTTAATAATTGCTGTAATCAAAATTGAATAACCTTATCTGCAGATTGCTGAAGCTGAACAAACTCACCTAGACCCAAAATTTCAAAGCCTTTGGCAATGTTGAATTGTTGATGACCATGGTAATCGGCTTCTTCTTTATTAAGCACGCCTCTTCGTTGGGCTGCTGCAGAACAAGCAATCAGGCGTGTTTGTTCCCCAATAGCCACCCATGAATTTGTTATATCGAATTCATCACTTGGTGAAGAGCGCAAAGCATTTGCAGCATCGATCGCTTGATTATAAAAAAAAACGCCAAGCAGCTCGTGAGTGGAGTCGAGTACTGCTTGAGCATACTTTACTGCACTTATACTAGCTTGATGATCGCTAGCAGAGGTTACGATTATAAGTATTTTTGCCATTACTTTTTTGTAGAAATAAAAAAGCCCCGACTGAGCGGGGCTTATTAAAAACGGGTATCTTAATTAATCGTCGTTAGAGAAAGACATTAAGATACTTAATAAGCTAACAAAGATATTATAGATAGAAACGTATAATGTCACTGTTGCTAAGATGTAGTTACGCTCACCGCCGTTCACAATAGAACTTGTTTGCATCAAAATTGCACCTGATGAGAATAAGATGAACATTGCGCTAATTGCTAAGCCCAATGCTGGAATTTGCAAGAATAAGTTAGCAATAACGGCAACGATTAATACAAAGAAACCAGCTGTCATCATACCGCCTAAGAAAGACATGTCTTTTTTAGTCGTTAAGATGTATGCACTTAGACCAAAGAAAGTTAAAGCAGTACCACCCAACGCCGTAACGACGATATCAGCTGCTCCTGCACCTACTAACATAGAAAGTAACGGGCCTAATGTGTAACCCATGAAACCCGTTAGTGCAAATACAGAAAAGATACCTGCTGAAGAGTTAGCTGTTTTATGTACTAAGAAAAGTAAACCATAAAAACCTACTAAAGTAATAATCATACCTGGATGAGGTAAACCTAATGAGCCGCTTAAAAATGCTGTAAAAGCACTAAATGCAAGCGTCATTGCTAATAAACTGTAGGTATTGCGTAATACCTTGTTAGTTTCTAATACCGATGCCGCGGATTGCTGAGCATATGCAGTACGATTTTCCATGATAATAAAACCTCTTGAGTGTTTTTATTGATTTAGAATCAGTTTAGTTGTGAAGGTGTTTCTTTAATATGAATATTAAATTAAACCATGCACATGAATTACATAACTTTAGTACCCTTTATAAGGTCTTAAGTTATGAGATTCAAGGCTACTTCCACCTGAATCTGTTATTTTGACATATTATGACGATAAAAAGTTCACTCTGCTAGCTTTATGGCGAAATAATGTGCCTGAATGACTAATAAATAGCCGAACGAACAATTTATTTCATTTTTACGAATTTTTCCCTTTACAAGATCAAATTAAGGTCTTAATATTCGCGCCGTCCTTGAGTGAGGCACCTCACAAAAGGCTTTGCAATTTGATTGCGGTGAGATGGCTGAGTGGTTGAAAGCACCGGTCTTGAAAACCGGCATACGTTAATAGCGTATCTAGGGTTCAAATCCCTATCTCACCGCCACTTTTCAAATTGTATGCATTTTAGAATGCGGTGAGATGGCTGAGTGGTTGAAAGCACCGGTCTTGAAAACCGGCATACGTTAATAGCGTATCTAGGGTTCAAATCCCTATCTCACCGCCACTTTTCAAATTGTATGCATTTTAGAATGCGGTGAGATGGCTGAGTGGTTGAAAGCACCGGTCTTGAAAACCGGCATACGTTAATAGCGTATCTAGGGTTCAAATCCCTATCTCACCGCCACTTTTCAAATTGTATGCATTTTAGAATGCGGTGAGATGGCTGAGTGGTTGAAAGCACCGGTCTTGAAAACCGGCATACGTTAATAGCGTATCTAGGGTTCAAATCCCTATCTCACCGCCACTTCCTTTATAAGCGCTCTGCTTAATTCAGTAACAAAACCAAAACAATTACTCATCCTAATAAATATCGATTTAGCTACTTTTGACCTTGCCAACATAAAATTACATTTTAGATACGCAAATTATCAAATCCCTTATATAGGTAGATAAAACTTTACATCTTGTTAGATTTTGATAATGTCTTGTTGGATATACATCTATCTATTTACTCTCTTTAATTAATTGCGTTTAAGGGTTAGCGATTTTGATTAATATTCTACTGGTCGATGATCACGAACTTGTTCGTACGGGAATTAGCCGTATCTTGGAAGATGTTCGAAGATGTTCGGGGGATCAAGGTAGTAGGGGATGCGAAAACAGGTGAAGAAGCCGTTTCGTTTTGCCGTAAAAACAATCCTCATGTTGTACTTATGGACATGAATATGCCTGGCATAGGTGGATTGGAAGCTACTAAGAAAATCTTGCGCTTTTGCCCTGATACCAAAGTTATTTTCTTAACCGTTCAAACTGAAAATCCATTCCCAGCAAAAGTGATGCAAATCGGTGCTGCCGGCTACCTGACCAAAGATGCGGGTTCAGAAGAAATGATCAAGGCTATTCGTCAAGTTCATACCGGGCAGCGTTACCTTGCGCCTGAAATTGCCCAACAAATGGCTCTAGGTCAGTTAAATGGTAATGATGACAATCCTTTTGATAGTCTGTCAGAGCGAGAGCTGCAGATAATGTTGATGATTACGAAAGGGGAAAAGGTACAAGATATTTCTAACCAACTTAACCTAAGCTCAAAAACGGTGAACAGTTATCGTTACCGCATGTTTGAGAAGTTAAATATTAACGGCGATGTAGAATTAACACACTTAGCGATTCGACATGGCATGCTGGATGCGAGTAAACTATAACACTACTCGCTTTACCAGTAGAGGCTAGACCTTGCCCAATACCTCTTTTGACTACAAGTCCTTTCTTAAAACGCTGACTAACCAAGCAGGTGTTTATCAAATGTTTGATAAACAATCTGAGGTTATTTACGTCGGCAAAGCTAAAGATTTAAAAAAACGCGTTTCTTCTTATTTTAGAGATACAGTAACTAATGCCAAAACACTCGCTTTAGTGGCTAATATATTCAAAATAGAAGTGACTGTTACCCATACTGAAACTGAAGCGCTCATTCTTGAAAACAATTTGATCAAGTCGCTGTTGCCGAAATACAACGTACTGCTCAGAGATGATAAATCTTATCCGTATATCATGGTAACTGACCATAAACACCCAAGGTTAACCATTCATCGAGGTGCACGAAAAGCAAAAGGGCATTACTACGGACCTTACCCTTCTGCAGGGGCTGTCAGAGAAAGTCTTAGAGTGATGCAGAAGCTATTTCCGGTTAGACAATGTGAAGATGCTTATTATCGAGCACGTTCTAGACCTTGTTTGCAGTACCAATTAAAACGTTGCTCAGCCCCATGTATTGAAGGGCTTGTTTCAGATGATGAATACTCACAACAAGTTGATTTGGTTAAATTGTTTTTATCGGGAAAAAATAATCAGGTTAATCAAACGCTGGTTAATAAAATGGAACAAGCCAGCCAATCACTTGAATTTGAAAGTGCAGCTAAATATCGGGATCAAATTGCTGCACTTAATAAAGTACAAGAACAGCAGTGGGTCAGTGGCGATCATCAAGAGCTCGATATTTTAGGGTTCGCAATGCAGCATGGTATTGCCTGTGTTTTTGCGTTGTTTATTCGTGATGGAAAGGTGTTGGGGAGTAAAGCGTATTTTCCAAAAATTCCTGCCAATGCCGATCGAACGGAAGTTTTGACTTCTTTTGTGGCTCAGTTTTATATATCAACAGCAAGTGCAAGACAGCCGGGTAGTGAAGTTATCCTATCTGAAGCAATTGATGAGCAAGCAGGTCTTGAACAAGCCATTTCCGATAGCCATGATCGAAAAATCAAACTATCAGTGCCAAGTCGAGGCGAAAAGGCACGGTATAAGGCTCTGGCTGATACCAATGCCAAAACGGCGGTAGAAACTAAGCTCAACCAAAGTTTATCTATGGCTAATCGCTTTGAGCTACTTGATGAGGTAATTGAACTAGGTCGACCTATTCAACGCATTGAGTGTTTTGATATTAGTCATACTATGGGGCAGCAAACAACGGCATCGTGTGTAGTTTTTAATCGAGAAGGGCCTTATAAGCAGGACTATCGTCGGTACAATATTGAAGGTATCACACCTGGTGATGACTATGCTGCGATGGCACAAGCACTCGAAAGGCGATTTAAAAATGCTAAAGAGGATGAAAAAATCCCGGATGTACTTTTAATTGATGGTGGTAAAGGTCAGTTGTCGCAAGCAGAAGCGTTTTTCAATGATTGGCAGTACAAAATGCCATTTTTAATCGGTGTTGCAAAAGGTACCAGCAGAAAGCCAGGATTAGAGACACTTATATTACCTGGCAGTCATGAAACGATTGAATTGGATGCCAATTCACCCGCTTTGCATTTAATTCAACACGTCCGCGATGAGTCCCACCGATTTGCCATCACCGGACACCGTGCTAGACGCCATAAAGTTAAAACAACATCTAGTTTGGAAGATATTCCAGGCGTGGGTGCTAAAAGGCGACAAGCATTACTCAAACACATGGGCGGATTGCAAGGATTAAAACAGGCAAGTGTTGAAGAAATAGCCCGTATACCTGGTATTAGTAATAAAGTGGCACAAATTGTTTTTGATCACCTGCATGACAAAGCCGACTAATTAATGTAAAAATAAGGCAGTTTTTACGGTCACAGACCTAGTAGCAATAATTTATGTTGAATATTCCAAACGCATTGACCTCGATGCGTATAGTTTTTATCCCTGTTTTTATCGTTTGTTTTTATTTACCGTACGAGTGGGCTCACTTCGCTAGTGCTTGTATCTTTGCCGGTGTAGCGTTTACTGATTGGCTAGATGGCTATTTAGCTCGAAAGTTGCAACAACAAACCAAATTTGGCGCCTTTCTCGACCCTGTCGCTGATAAACTCATGGTTGTTAGCGCATTAACCTTAATTACTGAGCATTATGCTGAGCCAGCGATTACCGTTGCTGCAATTGTTATGGTAGGTAGAGAAATACTCATTTCTGCACTCAGAGAGTGGATGGCAGAGTTAGGTAAGAGAGCACATGTTAAGGTGAGTGAAGTTGGCAAGTGGAAAACCATGGCACAGTTAATGGCACTTACTGGTTTAATTTGGAGTGAACCAGGTGTGATATATGGTATGGCCCTGTTCTTATTATATGTGGCTGTGATCCTGACACTTTGGTCTATGTGCGTTTATATCAAAGCCGCATGGCCAGAATTAATGAGTAAAGATTAAGCAAAAAAGCCGTATTTGCACATTGTTTGAGCGAACAGTAAAAAGATTGAAATAATTTGTTGACTCAAGCCAATATATTTGTAGAATGCGTCCTCGTTCTCAAGGAGATAGTTCAGTTTGGCAACTGAGCGGTTTAAAGACAATATCTCTAAAAGATTAAGCGACTGTAGCTCAGTTGGTAGAGCACGACCTTGCCAAGGTCGGGGTCACGAGTTCGAGCCTCGTTAGTCGCTCCAATTTTAGTAGTTAGCTCATCTAATTACTTACTTGCCTAGCAAGTGATTGGCGGAATGGCAGAGTGGCCATGCAGCGGATTGCAAATCCGTCTACCTCGGTTCGACTCCGGGTTCCGCCTCCATTTATTATCCACATTGTTACATGTGTGACACACTCGAAGCCCGGGTGGTGGAATTGGTAGACACAAGGGATTTAAAATCCCTCGCTGGTAACAGCGTGACGGTTCAAGTCCGTCC